>CAZXVW010000160.1:0-6825 GCA_964644025.1 uncultured Solibacteraceae bacterium
CGGTCTCGCGCCGCGCGGCGCCGCCACAAGCCGGGCACTTCACGTTGACGAACTCCGGGATGGCAGCCAGCGGGGAACCGCCCGTGCGGCGGATCTCGACGTCCAGCGGCAACAGCACCGGCAGGTCGGTTTCCGGCACGGGGACGACGCCGCAGCCGGCGCAGTGGACGACCGGGATGGGCGTGCCCCAGTAGCGCTGCCGCGAGATGCCCCAGTCCTTGATGCGGTAGGTGATGGCGGCGCGGCCGAATCCCTCCCGTTCAGCTTTCTGGTTCATTCGGCGGCGGGCTTCGGCGCTGGGCAAGCCGGAAAATTCGCCGGAGTTCTCGCAGATGCCGTCCGGCGTGTACGCTTCCCGGATGGTCGCTTCGTCAGCCAGCTCGCCGTCCACCGGGCGGATGACCGGCCGGATAGGGATTCCATACTTGCGGCAGAATTCGAAATCGCGCTCGTCGTGAGCCGGCACGGCCATGATGGCGCCGGTTCCGTAAGTCATCAGCACAAAGTTCGCGATCCAGACGGGTAGCTTCTCACCGTTATACGGATTGATGGCGAACCGCCCGGTCGGCAGGCCTTCCTTCTCCATATCGCCGGGGTCCTGCCGGACGCGGGCGTCGATCATTGCCTTGATCCTCGGTCTTGCCTCGGACGGAGCGAGCGAATCAACCAGCGGATGTTCCGGCGCCAGCAGGACGCAGGTGGCGCCGAAGATGGTATCCACCCGGGTGGTGAATACGCGGATTTTGGCGTCCGAGCCAGCGAGGGCGAAATCCACCTCCGTACCTTCGCTGCGGCCGATCCAGTTCCGCTGCATCGTAATCACGCGCTCGGGCCAGCCTCCTTCGAGCTTGTCGAGGTCGGCCAGTAGCTCGTCGGCGTAAGCCGTGATCTTCAAGAACCACTGTTCCAGGGCTCGCTGCTCCACGCGGGTGTCCTCGTGGCGCCAGCAGCAGCCGTCGACCACCTGCTCGTTGGCCAGCACCGTGGCGCATTCCGGGCACCAGTTCACCAAGGCCTTCTTGCGATAGGCGAGGCCGCGCTCCAGCATTTTCAGGAAGAACCACTGGTTCCACCGGTAATACTCGGGCTCGCAGGTGGAGATCTCACGGCTCCAGTCGTAGCTAAACCCGTAACGGCGGTGCTGGCGTTTCATGTAGGCGATATTGGCCAGCGTCCATTCGCGCGGGTGCCGCCGGTTCTGGATAGCGGCGTTTTCAGCCGGCAGGCCGAAGGCGTCCCAGCCCATCGGGTGCAGGACGTTGAAGCCGCGCATCATCTTGTAACGGGCCAGCGCGTCGCCGATGGTGTAGTTGCGGATGTGGCCCACGTGCAAGGTGCCGCTGGGATAGGGGAGCATTTCGAGCAGGTAATACTTGGGCCGGGAAGGGTCTTCCTCCACCTTGAAATAATCGCCTTCGGCCCACTCCCGCTCCCATTTCGGTTCGATCAGCTTATGGTTGTAGGATTTTTCCGGCATAACTGTTTCAGCTTTTCCATGTTGCGGGCGTCATCGCCGTCTTTGTCAATCGGCGTCTCCAGGATGAAGGGCTTCCGCCGCAGCTTCGGGTGCCGCAGGATGCGCCGGAAGCCGTCCTCGCCGATGTACCCTTTCCCGATATGTTCATGGCGATCCACGCGCGAAGCCAACGGCGCTTTCGAGTCGTTGGCGTGAATCAGTCTTACGTGATCCAGTCCGAGCACCGCTTCGGCTTCCTTTATCATCTGGCGCAAGCCCTTCGCCGTGGCGACATCATAGCCGGCGGCCAGGCAGTGAGCCGTGTCGAGGCAATAGCCGATTTCGAGATCCGTCCGGCGAATGGCCAGCCGGCGGATCTCGGCCAGTTCCTCGAAGCGGCTGCCGAGGGCCGAGCCGGCGCCGGCCGTGTTCTCGATGAGCAGTGTCAACCCGTCTGTCCGGAGGCCCTTCACGGCCTCGGCCAGCGACCGAACCACCCGCCGGAGGCCGTCTTCGAGCGTCCTGCCCCGGTAGTTGCCCGGATGGGCCACCACGTATTCGGCTCCGATCATCATAGCCCGCAGCAGCTCGCCCCGGAACGCCGCGACGGACTTGCACCGCAGGGTTTCGTCGGCGGCCGCGAGATTGATCAAGTAATTGTCATGAATCGCCAGCGGGACGAGATCCAGTTCCTGGCGCGCCCGACGCAGGCGGCGCACCGGTTCCGCCTCCAGCGGCCGGACCTTCCAGGTGCGCGGACTCGCCGAGAAGATCTGGAAAGTATTGGCGCCGAGCTTCGCCGCCTTGCGCGCTGCGTTCTCCAAAGACCCGGCTATTGACGTATGGATCCCGATGCGCAAGCGATATTGACCATCCTATCAGATCGAGTTCACAGCTCTGGCGCCAGACACGAGGCCGGCCCAGGCGCGCGGAGCACGCAGACGGTTTCCCCGGCGAGAGGATTCAGTCATTGCAAATCCGGGAAGCGGCTGGAGCCCTGGCCGGTGGAAGCCAGTGTTGCTCCTTGTCCGAGGGCCAGGCCGTCCGGCTGCGGTCAGGCCCATCCGCAGCACTTCATTGAGCGTTTGCCGGAAAGGCAGGCCCCGCACCCGGCTCTCCTGTTTGAGGCGCTCGTAGATGTCTTCATCGAGCCTGACCGCCGTGCCGATGCTCATGATGCTTCGCTTATAGCATCGCAGACATCAAGAATTACCACCAGCCCGGGCGGGTCTCGAAAACTCAGTCCCCTGGGAACTACTGTCTGCGTTGAGGGTCTGAGTCCGGCGGCGGCCCTGCGAATTCGTAAATGGTAAAGTGCGGCCCGGTCCAGAGGCGGCGAGCCTGGCGCCCGTGAGCGACGATGGGCAGGAACTGGTCATAACCGGTTTCGCGGGGCAGGATGAGGTAGCGGTATTGTTTTTCACTGATGTTGCGGCGCGCTCCCGCGAGCCCCCACTCCTCCGGGTCCCAGTAACGGCAGACGAAGCGCTCGGGGAACGGCGCATAGGCCCGGGAGCAGTTCCTGATGCTATAGACGTCGTCTTGCCGATGGGCGACGGCCCGCAGGGCTTCCAGCGACCGGTAGGTCAGCAGCGCTTCGCGAAGGTAGCCCGCGCGGCCGGTTTGCCCGGCGAAGAGCCGAAACTGGGGGGCGTTGACTTCCAGAATCAAAATGACGCAGGCGGAGAACATCAGTGATAGCGCCGCAGCCAGGTGCAGGGAAGCCCGGCCCACGCCTCCTGACAGCCGGTGCCAGGAAACCCAGCGCGCCAGGGTAAACACCATCACCAGCGCCAGCGGCGCAATGGCAAAGCGCAGCACTGGCAACTGGAAGGACCACGGGAGCAGGTACACGGCCGCGAAGCCGCCGCACCAGCGCGCTGCCGCCGAGCGTTCCCGCCGCCGCAGCAAGAGCCAGAGCGGCAGGCCCACCACCAGCGCGACGCCCATCGGGTTTTTCGTCACGGACTGGAACACCTTCCGGCCCCCGAAATGAGCTTCCAACGGCCATAACACCACACTTTGGGCTCTTTTCCAGAGGAGCTCAGCGCCGGTCTTGTGGTGTTTGCTGGGTATCGGGTTCTTAATGTTGTTGGGGAAGAAAGGGTCGCCGGTCAGCAGGGCGGTTCGCACCGGCCAGAACAGGCTCAGGGCCGCGAACAGGACGGCGCAAGAAACGAACGCGCGGACGCGCCCGGGTGTGCGCCACGCGGCCCAGGCATAGAGCACCGCCAGGGCCAGGATGCCGAAGGCCGCCGGGTATTTGAAATTAGCGCTGATGGCGGCGAAAAACGTTCCCAATTGGATCCACCGGAAATTCCGGTTCCGGCGCCAGCGCAGAAACGCCAGCAAGCCCGCCAGGTGGTAGAACGCAACGGCCAGATCGTTTTTGACCGTGACCCCGGTACAGTGCAGGAACGGCAAGGCGGCGGTGAAGACGCAACCGGTAATCGCCGCGGCCCGGCCCAGTCCGCACTCGCGCCCCACCGCGTAAAGAGCCAGCAGCATCAGCACGAAGAACAACGGATGAACCATTTGCGCCGCCGGCTGGCCACCGAGCAAGAAAGCCATCGTCAGCAAGGATTCGAATCCTTGCGGGTTATAGCTGTAGGTCTCCGACGGCATCGGCGCCAGGGCGCCGGTCCGCGCGTAGTATTCGGCCAGCGGCAGATGGAACTTCAGGGCGTCGAAAGTAATCGATGGCGCCAGGATTACCATCAGGCCCGCCAGCAGTAGGGCGGCCGAGAAGACGACCGCCAGCGAGAGCAGCGGCTGCGCCAGTTCGCGGTCCCCCGCCCAGGAGCGGCGAAGGGCGCCCAGTTCCGCCGGTAGCCGGGCGATCTGCCGGTGGAAGGCCACCGTCGGCGCCGCCAGCATGAGGAGGACGACCCAGGCGCGATACCCGTGGGCCACGCCGGCCGCAGTGAAGACGAGGATCAGCAGGCCGAAGCCCGCGCCCGCCGAAATGGCGATCTCAGCCGCCGCCGAATCCACTTCCGCCCGGAGTCGCTCCCGCAAGAAGCGGCCGGTCCCATAAGCGGCCAGAAAGATCCATGCTGTCACCAGCGTGGCTCGGGGTTCGTAGAACAGCAGCGCGGCGACGGCGAAGGCGCTGAGCAGCAACGGCTCATAGCGCCACAGCCGT
Source organism: uncultured Solibacteraceae bacterium (assembly GCA_964644025.1). Lineage (GTDB taxonomy): Bacteria > Acidobacteriota > Terriglobia > Bryobacterales > Bryobacteraceae > CAZXVW01. The sequence continues at coordinate 4,602 of CAZXVW010000160.1, forward strand.
TTCCGCCGGAGGCTCTGGTACAGCGGCGGGACAATCAATGCCGCAGCCAGCAGCGCTCCGACGAACAGCCAGTACAGGCGCGGATGGCCCGCATTGGCGTAGTCGAAGTGCCAGAGCAGCGGAGGGACGCACAACGCCGCCGCGACTGCAAGCCACCCCAGCCAGAGGGTCAGGCAGGTGCGCGAGGAAAACCGCGGCACATGGGAGGCCGTCACCGTAGCCATGGCAGCCATTGTTGCCGGTGCGAAACCGCCGCACGGGCAGAAACGTCACAAGCTGATCTTTCGCGACGCCGCACCTACTCCCGCGAAGCGGCCTCTGCCCACGGTTGTCTGGTCTCCGGCCCGCCGGCGCTGTCGCCATCGGGAGGCTGTCCTCCCGGTCCTGGCCGGCTGCGCCGGGCCTGCTGCCCGGCTTGCCTGGGCCGGGCGCCCGCCGGGCGCCGGCGCCGCGCCCGGGCCCCCGGCGGGGGACCACCCAAAGGTTTCCCTTTGGGGAAGGCGTCGATCTCGGCCTCGAGTTGCTTTACCAGGTCCGGGTTCTCGGCGGCCAGATTATTCTTCTCGTCAGGATCCTCCCGGATGCGGAACAAGTACGTTGTCGGCCCGGACTGTCCTCGGGCGACCGCGCGCACCAGCTTCCATTCACCGTGAAACACGGCGAAGTTTCGCCCGCCGCCGATGATGATGTCTTTCCGCGGCACGATCTTCAGGTCGCGAAGAGCCGGCCAAAGGTTGTCACCGTAAAGCGGCTTGGTGTTGCCCACCTCGGTATGGATAGCCGCCGCCAGCGTGGGCAGCAGATCGTGCACAGTGATGAACTGGTCCCACTGGCGGCCGCCTTCCAGCACACCCGGCCACCACATCACCGCCGGCAGGCGGATCCCCCCTTCGAACACGGTTCCCTTGCCGCCCCGCAACGGCTCGTTACTGGCGGCGCGGCGGGCTCCCCCGTTATCGCTGAAGAAGATCACGAAGGTGTCCTTCGTCATCCCTTCCTCGTCCACCGCCGCCAGTATCTTGCCGATGGCGGCGTCCATGGCGTCCACCATGGCCGCGTAGGTGCGCCGCGCCTCATCGTTGATGTCCGCATATTTGTCGATGTAGGACTGAGGGGCCTGAAGGGGAAGATGAGGGGCGTTGAAGGCCACGTAGAGCAGCGTCGGCTTGCTCTTGTCGCGTCCATGCAGAAGACGCACGGCTTCGTTGGCGATGAGTTCGGTGGTGTAGCCTTCCTCCCGAACGCTCTTGCCGTTACGCTGCCAGTCGAGGCCGCCGGTGAAGACGTGGTCGTAGTAGTCGAGGAACCCGCCCAGGTGACCGTAGAAATGATCGAAGCCGCGGTTATGGGGAAAGTACTTCACGTGACTGGCCCCCAGGTGCCACTTGCCGCACATGAAAGTTTGATAACCGGCGTCCTTGAAAACTTGCGGCAGGATGCGCTCATCCAACGGCAGGCCCCCTTCGGTGACAGCGTTGATCGGGCGGACGATTCCCAGGCTGATCGCCGATCGTCCCGTCATCAGCGCCGTACGCGTGGGACTGCAAAGCGGGTAGGCGTAGAAATGTTCCAGCACGATCCCTTTCCGGGCGAGGCTGTCAATGTTAGGCGTCCGGATCTCGCTGCCGTGGTAGCCCACGTCATGCCAGCCCAGATCGTCGGCGACGAAGATGATGACGTTTGGGTGTTCCGGCGTGTGCGAACATGCTGTCATCGCCAGCGCGCAGGCCCAACACACGATCATGATCAGAATGTTCCGCTTGCTCATAACAATGCTCCAGTTCCGATAGCGTATTCTACCCTGCACCTCGCCGTAGGCCCAGGGGCGCTTGGCCGGTGCCAGGGTGGACGGCCTCCTCCGCGAGGGCGAAGATCAGTGGGCCCGCACCGGCGGCGGACCATCAGCTTACACCCATTCCCACTCCCGCAACCACCCGTAATGCAGGGGGAGCGAGGCCCACATCTCGCGGGTTATTTCTTCGTGACGCCTGGCTTCGGCCGGATCGAGCTGGCGGCGCTCCTGGACGGCGGCTGCGGCGTTGCGGACCTGGTCGACGGTGATCAGGCCCGGGATCGCGGCGGTGAGCACGTCGCAAGCGAGGACGTGGCGAAGCGCCAAGCGAGCGCGCGCCAGCCTGAGTCGCAAGGCGGACACACCCAGGACCCCTCCGGCAATTCGCAACATCCTGCGGCGGTTCATTAAGACCGTCTCCCTTTCCGGGGA
>CAZXVW010000160.1:6925-10023 GCA_964644025.1 uncultured Solibacteraceae bacterium
TACGGCCGGCCCATCGTCGGTCCTTCGACGTTTACCATCCGCGGGATGCGCTCCTGGACCGGCGGCAAGGGGTGGCGCAACTTGTGCGGCCCCTGCTGGTACCAGTAAGCCACCGTATAGAAGTTGTCCGAGCGGTGATTGGCGTGGCCGTGCTCGATGGTCACTTTGATGTATTTCTTGAACGGAATTGGCGAGTCGGTGTGAAACCGGTACACCATCCATTCCGCGCCGCGATCGTCGCCGCCGTTCTGAGGGTTGCCGTACCGCTGGTAGGCGAAGGTGGGGCGGGAGGAGCCGAAGGGGTTGATGCCGCAGCCGCCGTAACACCAGGCCCCGAGGTAGTAATCCTCCGAGCCGGTGCCGATGATCTTCGGCGTTGTCCGGTTGTCGATGAAGATCATTTCGTCGCCTTCGCCCCACCAGTCGCCCTGATTCTGGAGTATCGACTGGGTGACGCCCACGTAATGACCGCGTCCCTCGGCTTCGAACATGACGTAGTTGCCGGCGCCGTCCTTATTGGGCCGCGAGACAATCTCCTTGTCTCCGTTCCGCTTCCAGTCCGAGGTCCAGCCGTCGTTGGGAACCGCCTGGCGGTACTCGGCGTAGAAGTACGCCACATCGTCAGGAAGGCTGGCATGCTTCTCCCAGTCGATGTTGTAGTAAAAGCCGTTGATCTTCTGTTCCCCTTCGTTGGTGATGGTGATCTTCGCCGACTTGCGGAACGGCATCGGGAAGTAGCAGTTCAGCGCCTTCTGAGAGCCTACCGAAAGCGGTCCGGATTCGTACAGGAAGTATTTTCCGAGGCCGAGGCCGAAGAAATCGCCGATGGGAGCTTCCACCGCCGGCAGAGGGTCGCCATCCCAGTACATCCGCAGCACGATCTTCTTTAGGTGGTATCGCTCGGAGGAGGCGATGGTGAACCACATGTGCTGGATAATTCCGGGGCCTTTGAGTTCGGCGATGGTGCGCGTCTCTTTGCTTTGGATGGGAGTTTTCCAGTTACCATCGTCGTTGGCGCCGGTCGGGTCGGAAGAGGTCGCCCGTTCGGCGGTGTAATTTTTCAGACGCGGCAGGTCAGCAAGTCCGCCCGCCAGCAGGCATCCCGCCACGAGGAAAGTCAGAAAACGGAGTCGGGCCATGATCAGGTCTCCTTTGCTGGTTTGGTGCAACAATAGTCAAGAACAGTATCGATGAACTTAAAGCCTCAGGGCAGGCCGTGTCAAGGCGGTGAAGCGGCCGCCGGGCGGGCCGCCGTGAAAGGAGAAGACCGATTATGGCCTTAACCGAATCCACCATGCTCGAGCTGGGTCACCAGGCCCCGGAATTCGCCCTACCGGACGTAGTCTCGGGACGCACGATCACCCTGGAGGACTTCGCCGGTAAGAAGGCGCTGCTGGTAATGTTCATCTGCAGGCATTGCCCGTACGTTGTGCACGTGCGGGAAGAGTTGGCGCGGCTCGGGGCCGACTACGCCGATAAGGCGCTGGGTATCGTCGCCATTTCGGCGAACGACGTGGACCAATACCCGGAAGACGCGCCGCCGCGGCTCAAGGAGATGGCCGAGCAACTCGGCTTCAACTTTCCCTTCTGCTACGACGAAAGCCAGGAGACCGCCAAGGCTTACGCGGCGGCCTGCACGCCGGATTTCTTCCTGTTTGATGAGCAGCGGAAGCTCGTTTACCGGGGCCAGTTGGACGACAGCCGTCCCGGAAACGGCAAGCCGGTAACGGGCCGGGATCTGCGGGCGGCCATCGACGCGGTGCTGGCTGGCGCTCCGGTGGCCCCGGACCAGCGTCCCAGCGCCGGCTGCAACATCAAGTGGAAACCGGGCAACGCGCCGCGATATTGGTAAGGATCGGGGCAGGCCGACATGAGGCGGTCATTCCCGGTGGCCGGCCGATGGAGCCGCCGCCAACCCTTGATGCGGAGCAGGAGCTGGTCTGGGCGGAGCACTTTACTTTTCTGCAGAGGAGTGTTAGATTTTCTAGCACGGCTCACAAGAGGGGCGCGGTCTGCGATTTGGGCTGGCGCCGGGGCCGGCCGCGGTTATTGATCGTGAGCGGCAAACTTCTAGATCTTATAGGTTACGAACAGCAAATCTGTGTGGATATGGAGATCCGCCAGGGCTGTTCCTGAGCCAGGTTGAGGAACGTGTAGATTTTCCAAACGGTTACGCGTTTGGTAGATTAACTGCAAGAGGCCTTGTTACCTCGAGTCGGCAGAACCAGGGGGCCGAAGCGGAGAACCGCGGAGCTACCCCCGAAGTACATTACATAAGGAAGCCACGGCGGCGGTGCCTGTCAACCCGGCGGACGCCGCTCGAGCATCCAAAACATGTGGGAAGTTGAGGAGCTTATGCACAGAACAAAATTACTCATCGCGCTGCTGGTGCTGGTGATTTCCGCCGCGCCGGCGCTGGCGCAAAGCAACAGTTCGCTTCAGGGCACCGTCACCGATCCTTCCGGTGCGGTGGTTCCCGGGGCCACTATTGAGATTACGAACGTCGCCACCGGCGCGACACTGACCACCAAGTCCAACGACATGGGCAACTACGCCTTTCCGCAAGTGCTTCCGGGCACTTACCGCTTGGTGGCGACCGCCGAGGGGCTGGTCCGGGTCGGCATTCCGAACGTGGAATTGCTGGTGAACAAGCCGACCACGCTCGACATCCAGTTTACCGAGGTCGGCGGCGTCAGCGAGATCGTCTCGGTCGAAGCGGAAGCGGCGCAGATCAACACGGTGGACGCGAGCATCGGCAACGCGATGGGCACCCGTCCCATCACCCAGTTGCCGTTCAACGCCCGCAACGTAGTGAATCTGCTCTCGCTGCAGCCGGGCGTCGCCTATTCCCGCGACACCCCTGTCCCTGACCCGGATGATACCCGGCACGGCTCGGTCAACGGCGGCCGCAGCGACCAGGCGAACGTAACCCTGGATGGTGTGGACGTCAATGACCAGCAGAACGGTTACGCTTTTACGAGCGTACTGCGCATGACGCTGGACTCAGTGCAGGAGTTCCGCACGACCACGCTGAACGCCGGCGCCGATCAGGGCCGTTCTTCCGGCGCCCAGGTGGCGCTGGTCACCAAGAGCGGCAC
>CAZXVW010000161.1:0-9982 GCA_964644025.1 uncultured Solibacteraceae bacterium
TTCGCGCAACACGGCAAAACCGGCGATTCGAACCCAATTTCGCCCCGCTGTCGGCAGCCCCGGAACGCCGCCGGTGGGCCGAACCCCAATGCGTGCGCAGGCGCCATCCCGCCAACCTCCGGCACTGCTTCCCTGCGTCCAAAGGGCACAGCAGGAATGCTGGCGCACCACCCCGCCTCAAACGCAAGCGCCAACAACGTCGCGCTAATCCCGCGCTTTCAGGTACTCGCCGACGGCCTGCTCAAGCGGAGGCATCGGCTTCAGGCCCAGGGATTCTATCCTGGCGTTCGACAGGGCCGAATACTTCGGGCGGCGGGCAGCCGTGCGGTATTCCCGTTCATTGGTGGCCTGGAGTTGGGGGCTGAGACCGGCGAGGCGGAAAATCATCCGGGCATAATCGAACCAGGAGATCGGGGTTCCTCCGCCGATGTGAAAGATGCCGTGCTCGCCGCGCTCGACCAGGTCCGCCGTGCGGGCGGCCAGCGCCGGCGCGTAGGTCGGCGAGGCCACATGGTCCTCGACTACCCGGATCGTCTTGCCGCGATACGCCAGCCGCAGCATCAGCTCGATGAAGTTGCCGCGGGCGGTGTGCCGGCCGGCCGGACCGAAAACGCCGGAGGTGCGAATGATCAGCGGCTCGTCCAGGTAGGCGCGGGCATAAAACTCCCCGGCCAGCTTGGAGACGGCGTAGGCGCCGAGCGGGTGAGGTTCGTCGTCTTCGGTATAGGGGCGGCCGGCGGTCCCGTCGAAGACGTAATCGGTGGAAAAATGAACCAGCCGCGCGTCCAACTGCCGGCAAACCCGGGCCAGGTTCCGGACCGCCAGCGCATTCACCAGGAACGCGGCCTGCGGTTCGCTCTCGGCCACGTCCACCTGGTTGTAAGCCGCCGCGTTGAGCACCACCGCCGGATCGAGTTCCGCAATGCCCTTTTCCACCTGGGACGGATTGGTGATATCGACTTGAGACCGGTTGAAACTGGCGACCGAGTACCCCCGGGTCTTGAACTCGTTCACCAGTTCGACGCCGAGCTGGCCGGCGCTTCCGAAAATCGCGACTTTCCTCACCATTTATGAGAAAGCATATCACGCAAGGCCGCCGCAAAGCGCAGACCATCTTGCTCACCCGGCGACTTGCCCGGCATCCTCAGCGACATGCACCTGGAAGCCCCGCGCCAGGGGCCCCGTCATTTCTGCTTGACGAGATCCTGGTAAATGATCTCGATCAGGCCCGGCCGGCGCTGGCGTTGGCCGGCTCGAGCCGGAGCGCTGGCCACGCCGAAAGCGCTCTTGATTTCGTCCAGGGATTTTCCTTCCTCGATCATGGCCTTGACCCTGGCCTGCTTTTCCTCCAGGGAGGCCAGCACGCCGCGGATGTCGGCTTTGCTCAGCGGGTCGGTGTGTCCGGCAATGAACGTATCGGCATCCAGGGTCAGGATTCCCTTCAGGGTGCGGACCAGACCCAGCGACGTACCGTTCTTGTGGCGGTGAATCAGCGGATCGCGGTCCAGGAATACCAGATCGCCGACAAAGGCGATTCTCTGCTCCGGCAGGTGAATGACCAGGTCGCCGTTCGTGTGCGCCGGACCGAAGTAATGGAAGTTGAGCCGCACGCCGCCGATGGTCATCTGGCGGTCGCCGGTCAGCGTCTCGGTCGGCAGATACGCCAGCAGAGGCCGCATTCGGGGCGCCTGGAAGGCGTTCTCCATGTCCTTCTTCGTGTTGGCGTGGGCGATGATGGTCAGCCCCTCGGGAAACCCGGCAAGGCCGTTGACGTGGTCGCCGTCGCTATGCGTGAGAATGATGTGCTTCACCGGAAGCGGCGTGATCTTCTTGATCTCGGCGAGCATCGCCTTGGCGGAAGCCTCGGTCATCTTGGCATCGATGACGATGACCTCGTCGCCGCCGACAATGAAGCCGGTGTTGGCGCCGCTTCCGCCCTTGACCCAGTAAACGCCGTCCCGGAGCTGCTGGACCTTGAGCGGTTGCGGGGCCCGCGGCTTCGGCGCGCGGGTGGTTCGGGTTTGAGCGGTGGCGAGGACAGCGAGGCTGCCCAGGCAGGCCAGTGTCAGCAACCAGACAATTGCGGTGATTCTCGAAACCATGGATTCGGTTCCTCCTCCGAGCCCGGATATTAGACAAGGCTCTCGTTCCGGGCTCTGTTTCGTAGCACCAGTATAACCGGTGGCCGCCGCCCGCGGGGCGGCTGGGGCCGGAGCCGCCTCTTCGGTGATGCCGTAGTCGGCGGCTGGTCCGTCAGTGGGCCTCCGTCAACTGGCGCGGAGTGAAACCCGCCACGGGGATGAATCGCCGAAACCGGCGGTAGCAGCGATGGCAACGGTACGGGGCGATGCAAAACAACCGCAGGAGGTAATCGGAAACCGAGTTGAGCCGGGACCGGTGAACCGCAAACGAGGAGCACCAGGGGCAAGGGCAAAGCCCGGCGCCGGAGGGGTGGTTCCGTTCTCGAACCAGCCGGTTCAACAACGCCGGCACGCGGGCGGCCGCCGGCCTTCGATGAGCTGTTCGATGCATTGCGCTATCCAGAAAAACTCAGTGGGTTGACCGGGGTGAAAATCTCCGCCCCGCCCCTGGCTGCCCGGTGCTTTTCGGCGGGCTATTCCTGATCTGCCAGCGAGGTATACGCCTCCGCACCCAATCGCGCCGGTCCGGCAGTGCGTGCGGCCGCCGCCGGAGGAGACCCATGGAAGGCGATCATTCGGCTATCCGGCCTCGCCTTCAGATGTGGCGGTTCCCGGCGGCCGGCGGGACTTCATCCAGAGCAGGAACAGGCCTCCAAGCAGCAGGCCCCCCACGAGCGCCGCCACGCCGTTCCACTGCAGCAGCGGCGCCGGTTGCTGGATGAGCCGGACCGCGCCGCCGGCAATTCCAAGCCAGAAGATGGCCACGCCGAAACCGGCCAGGTCAACCCCGCAGGTGCGAATGAGGAACACCACCAGGCCGATCAGCACCGCCCCTTCTACTGAGTAGAACAGCCACTGCCAGAGGTTCGTCGAGCGGCTCAGCGCCACGAGGGCCACCAGCACGGCGATCAACGTGTAACCGGAGCGGCGGCGGAGATAACGCACGGCCGCGGCGACGGCAATTACGGTGGGCCCGAGCAGCAGCGGTACGAACAGCGCGCTGCGGCCGATCACCTCCAGCGCCGGAGCGAGCGTGGCAGCGCCGGTCAGCTTCCACAGCGGCAACGAGTACCGGTCACCGGGAACCGCCAGCGCGCAGAAATTCAGCACGCGCAGCAGGCCCCACAACAGCACCGCGATGGCGGCGGTCCGGGCGAGCGACGGAACAGGGGAGGCGCGGAACCCGGCCGCCATCTGCAGGAACACATCGGCGGCCAGCGTCACCAGGAACGCGCCCAGGCCCGCCAGAACCACCTGCGTGATGTTGCTCAGCAGCCACTGGCCGAGAAAGTTTCGCATCGGCTGAGCAGTGTCATAGGAAGCCAGGGCCGCCGGCCATTGGTTCGCGGCCACCAGGGCCGCCAGCAGCGTAGCAGCCGCCCCGGCCAGCAGGCACGGCTTCCACCGGAAATGATGGGGGGATTCCGCCGGACGGGCGCTGAGACGCCGGATGAACACGACCAGCAGCGGGACAGCGATGGCGCCGAGCAACGAGGGCAGCAGATAATCTTGCAACCGCGGCCGGTGAAACTGCCGCAGCCATTCTTCCGGGAGCTTCAGGAAGCGGCGGTAATAAGCGACCTCGTCCCCGATCACCGACAGCGAGATCCGGGCCGTGGCCTCGCCCCACTTCAGCTCCCGCGCTTCCCAGACGAAATCGTGGTCGGTGCGGTTGTCGCGCTTCTCATCGGAGCTGTCCACCAGGCGGTAGCGCGCAAGAGGCACCTGCTGGCGCTCGCTTAAGTGGCGTTCAGCCAGCCGGCGGGCCTGCTCCGGGGAGAGGTTGGCGCCGGCGGCCTTTTCATCCACCACGTGGTCGACGCGGTAGGCGTCGCCCTGCTGGTTGACAAACACGCGCCATTCCTCGTGCTGCAAGGGCCGGAAGTAGCGGACCAGCCAGACGCCGTGGAAGGTGCGGTCCCGGACCACGGCGTTGGCCGCCTGCGCTCCTTCGAGGCGCCGAATGTATTCGAACTCCGCCGCATCCAGGTTCGCGATGAACTGCACCGCCCGGCGCCAGGCCGCGGGCTTGACGCCGCGCTCGGCCACCGCCCGGTCGCCAACGGCCGCGGCGTCAGCCGGTGACAGGCGCACTTTGATGAAATCGCCGAAGGTCACCGGCTTGAGGAAAAGCCCGGCTACGAGAAACGCCAGGGCCCCCGCGTAAAGCCACCGGGCCCGCCAGCGGGGATGAATGGCTTCTCCCGGAGCTGCTCCCGGCTCCCGTGGCGGCGGAGGAGGCGGGACGGAGACGTTGGCGTTCTGCATGCCGGGATCGGTCAGGAAGCCGCGATGGCGCCGGTAGTGGAACAGCGAGATTCCCAGCGGAACCAGGCCCGCGCCGGAGACCAGCGCCCCGGCGACCCAGAAGTACCACCGGTCCGCCTGGAACAGAATCGTACTGATGAGAAAGGCATCGATCGTGTAGTGCCAGATCAGCGTGGCGACGATGCCGAAGCGCAACATCAGGAAACCCACGGCCACGCCGATGACGCCGATCTCGATGCCCCGAATGAAGCCGGGCTCTTGGGGATAATTCGAGTGGAGGAAACCCCACAAGAAAGCCGGTATCACCACCGCCAGCCATCTCAAGCGCAGGTACCGCTGCAACAGCGGGATCGCCAGCAGCCGAAACCAGAACTCCTCGGAACAGGCGGCGAGCAAGCCGATGGTCAGCGGGTAGATCCAGGGAACGGCGGTGGACAGCAGGTCCGAGTACGCCACATCCTGCGGGGCCCAGACGCCGAGCCTCCGTCCCACCAGGTAGAAGGCCACCACGTAAGCCAGGTGAACGGCAGCAAAACCATAGCCGGCCACCGCGGCCCGGAAAAACTCCCGCGTCCGGATGCCCCGGGCGGAAACGAGGGCCGCCAGCGACAGGCGGGACGGTTGGGAGGCCCGGTAAAGTGGTTCGCCGGGCGCCGCAGCCAGGACGATATAGAAGAAATAGCCCACCCCGGCGCCCAGCGCCGACAGCACGCCCAGCAGGACCATGTCCCGGTAGCGGGTGCTGGTGGGCATGCCGTCAATGAAAAAAGGAAGCTGGTTCCATTGATTAATGATCACCAGCACGGCGACGGCGCCGGAGATGACCAGCAGCGGCCGCCAGCGGATCTGGCGCCGCCGGAGCAGGTAAATCAGCATGCCGATGGCGGCCAGGATCAGCAGGACGTAGGCCGCCTGGGCAATCCACATGTAGAGGTCGTTGCTGGAGCGCAGGCCCGCGTACTCGCGTTCCCATCTCTGCGGAACGTGGAGGAACTCCGAGTATCGGCCCACCTGGCCGCCTTGCACCACCACCTGGCGGCGGTAGCCGCCATCCTTGGCGTGAAAGCCTTCCTGTTCCCAGGTGAAGACGTAATCGTACCGGCGGGGCCGTTCCACTAAGCGCTCCTCGATCAGGCGCTGCGGCGTGGTGGTCTGCGCGTTGAGAAACTCGAGCGCCAGCGCCCGGGCCTCGTCTTTCGCCAGCCGGGCGCCGGGGGCCGCTTCCGGGATGATGTGATGAAAGCCGACGAGCCGCCCGCCGGGACTGAGCCAGACGACCAGTTCTTCCTTTTCCGGCGGCTTGAACCAGCGGGCCCGCCACCGCCAGACCGCCACCTGGCGCTGCATCAGCCGGTTCGCTTCCTCCAGGCCCAGCTCGTGCTCCAGGAACAGGCGGGCGTCTTCGTCGGGATCGAATAGGGTAAGGTTTCGATAGCCCTCGGTGCTCAGACCACGCTGGGTGAGAAACTGCCGCGCCATTTGCGTGATTTCGCTCTTCGAGTATTGGAGCTCGAGCGACGCCTGGGGGAAGGCGGCGCGGTAGTTGTGGCTGGTGTACCAGACCGAGCCGGCGATGAGCAATGCCACCACCGCCAGCAGGCGCTTGTCACTAGCTTGCAGGCGCTCGAAGGTCATGGAAGACAATTATTCCATGATCGCCGCGGTTATGCTAAAGTTTTGCTGATCAGTTAGATTCCGACTCTCAGAGAGGATCAGGAGGCATCGTGAAACTCACCAGACGAGACCTGTTCTTGAGCGCGACCGCACTGGCCGCGGCGAAAGCGCCCCGGCTGGGCAAAGGCGCGCCGCTTGCGGCCATGGCCGGCCGGCGCTTCACCGGGGAAGCGCTGCGGGAAATTGCTTTTCCGCTCGGCGGCCTGGGCACGGGAACCATTTCCTTGGGCGGTTGCGGGAATCTCCGGGATTGGGAGATCTTCAACCGGCCGGCGCTTGGCTCCGCGATTCCGTTCGCCTTCGCCTGCGTCCGGCTGGCTGGTGGCGGTCTGAAGAAACCGCTGATCCGCGTGCTGGAGCGGCAGCCGCTGCCGCCGTTCAACTACCCGCGCGGCGTGCCGCGGGAGACGAGCCTCGGCTTGCCCCGGTTCCGCGCGGCCACTTTCGTCGGCGCTTACCCGTTCGCCCGCTTGCTGCTGCGCGACGCACGGCTCCCGGTCGAGGTCACCCTCGACGCCTTCAATCCGATGATCCCGCTGGACTCGGACAATTCGGGCCTGCCGGTGGCGATCCTGGAGTATTCCTTCGCTTCCCGGACCAGCGCGCCGCTGGAGCTGGCCGTCGCCTTCTCGATGCTCAACCCGGTGGGTTACCAGCGGGCCACTCTCGTGCGCCGGCGGCGCGCGCCGTATTTCGGCCAGAACGTGAACGAGTTTCGCCGGGAAAAAGGCTTCGCCGGCATCTTGATGTCGTCGAAGAAATATTCTCCCGACTCGCCGCGTTACGGCTCCTTCGCCATTCTGACGCCGGATGGTGATCTGTCCTACCGGCTCCGCTGGGACCACGGCCGGTGGTGGGACGAGCTGCAGCTATGGTGGGATCACTTCCTCGCCGAAGGCCGGTTCCCGAACAACACGGCGGAGCCTTCCCGCGACGGGGAGAGCGAATACGCCACGCTGGCCTCGCACCTAAGGCTCGAACCCGGCGCAACGAAAACGGTGCGCTTCGTGCTGAGCTGGCACTTCCCGAACGTCGAGATCACCTGGGGCCGCGACCCATCGGTCCGCGGAAAGGTGCTGAAGAATCATTACGGCACCCGCTGGCCCTCGGCCTGGGAGCCGGGCCGGTACACGATGGAGAACTACGCCTCGCTGCGCTCCCGCACCGAGAAATACCGCGACCATCTCTGGGCCTCGACGCTGCCGCCGGCGGTGCTGGACGCCGTCTCCAGCCAGGCGTCGATCGCGCGTACGCCCACGGTGATGGTCCTGGAAGGCAAAAAGACGTTCGCCTTCGAAGGATGCGACGCGGACTCCGGCTGCTGCCCGATGAATTGCACGCACGTGTACAACTACGAGCAGGCGATGGCTTACCTGTATCCGGACCTGGAGCGGAGCATGCGGGAGACGGACTTCCTGGTAAACATGCGCGAGGACGGCAGCATGGGCTTCCGCACCATCGTGCCCTTGAGAAAAGGCGGCCGGCCGGAGTTCCCGGCGGCCGACGGGCAGATGGGATGCGTGATGAAAGTTTACCGGGAATGGCAGCTCTGCGGCAACGACGACTGGCTGCGGAATCTGTGGCCCCAGGTCAAGCGCGCCCTCGAATACGCCTGGAAGCAGTGGGACGCGGACCGCGACGGCGTCATGGAAGGCGAGCAGCACAACACCTACGACATCGAGTTCTACGGCCCGAACAGTATGATGGGAACGCTCTACCTCGGCGCCCTCAAGGCCGGCGCCCGGATGGCGCGCCACCTCGGGGACAACGCCGCAGCGGACACTTATGAACGGCTGGCCGAAGCCGGGGGCCGCAAGCTCGACAAGCTGCTTTGGAACGGTGAGTACTACGTCCAGACCGTGGACGAAAGCAACCCGAAGGCCAACAAATACCAGTACGGCGAAGGATGCCTCTCGGACCAGTTGCTCGGCCAATGGTTCGCCGAAGTGGTCCACCTCGGCAAGCTTCTTCCGCCTGAGCACATCAAGACCACGCTGGCGTCCATCTTCCGCTACAACTACCGCGAGAGCTTCGAGGGCTTCCCGAATGCCCAGCGGCTTTATGCGCTCAATGAAGACAAGGGACTGGTGCTGTGCAGTTGGCCCCACGGCAAGCGCCCCGCCTTGCCCTTCGTCTACTGCGACGAAGTCTGGACCGGCATTGAATACCAGGTGGCCGCGCACTTGATTTACGCGGGACTGGTGAAGGAAGGCATCACCGTGGCCGGGGCCGTGCGCGGGCGCTATAACGGCGTCGAGCGCAACCCATGGAACGAGCTGGAGTGCGGGGGCCACTACGCGCGCGCCATGTCGAGCTGGTCGCTGCTCACCGCCCTGTCCGGTTCACACTACTCGGCCCCGGCGAAGGAGCTAACCTTCCAGCCGCGCTACCGCCAGAGCGCCTTCCGCTGCCTGTTCTGCGCGGGCTTGGCCTGGGGCACTTACATCCAGGAGGGCACCGGGCAGAACCGGAAAGTGGAAGTCCGGGTGGAAGAGGGCGCGCTCGAGCTGGCCCGCCTGCGCGTGCCCTTCGCGAAGGCCGGGGCCAGGGTGAGCGGAACTGCGCCCGCATCGGTCTCGGTCCGCAACGGTCAGGCCATCATCGCATTCACACCCGCCGTGCGGCTGCCGGCGGGCGGCAGGCTGGCGCTGGAACTCTCCTGACGGCTGCCTCCGCGGTTCGCGGGGCCCGGCGAGCGCCGCCGGGGACTTATAATGCGGCTATGGCCGCCCTCACCGATGCCGGCACGCCGAGCCTGGTCGAGTTGCACCAGGTGAGCAGCGCCCAGCTTGATCGGCTCCTGGAGGAGGAGACCGGCCGGTGGCGAACCTCGCTGGAGTGGGACTTCCGTCCGTCGGCCGACCTGGTCCGGCGCTTTGCGGGAATGGGGGCGCTGTCCGGTTATGCGTTGCTCGTGGGCGAGGAACTGGCCGGCTACGTCTACTTTGTCACCGAGCGAAGCAAGGCCCTGATCGGTGACCTGTACGTGCGGCGTTCCCTCCGCTGCCAGCAATACGAGGACCGGCTGCTGGACGCGGCGCTGGTGGCCATGTTCAAGACCCCGCTCGTGCAGCGGGTGGAGGCGCAACTGCTGCTGTTGCCCTCCTCACTGGACCGAGAAGTTCCGCGTTCACGCTATCTTCACCGGTACCGGCGCGAGTTCATGATGATTTCCGCCGACGCGATCCGGAAACTGCCGGGGTCTGCCGGCCTCCGTGGTTTTCGCATCGAGCCATGGTCGCCCCGGGCGCAGGAGGGCGCGGCCCGCGTGATCGCGGACGCTTACGCGGGCCACATCGACAGCCAGATCAACGACCAGTACCGCTCGGTCTCCGGCGCGCGGCGGTTCTTGCTCAACATCGTTCAGTATCCGGGCTGCGGAACGTTCTTTCAACCCGGCTCGTTCGTGGCCATGCCGCGGGGAAGCAGCGAACCGCAGGGACTCTGCCTGGCCAGCCTGGTGGCTTCCGACGTGGGCCACATCACGCAGATCTGCGTGGTCCGGTCGGTCCGCGGGCGTGGAGCAGGGGCTGAATTGCTGCGCCGTTCGCTCGCCGCCCTGCTGCAGTACGGCTGCCGGAAGGTGGGTCTCACGGTCACTTCTTCCAACAAGCCGGCCATCCGGTTATACGAACGCCTGGGCTTTCGCACGGTGCGGAGTTTCGCGGCTTACGTCTGGGAAGGTTTCTAAGCTTCCCGGAGCCCGCGGGTCCTCGGGCGGGAGGCTGGAGGCGCCGACGCTCGAAGACAAGAAGATACTGGCAGAACAGTAAGTCAGCACTCTGGCAATGGTAGCGCTCGCAGCAAGGGTGTCAGGTTTAGCAGCAAGCTACCGAGAGATTTCACGCCAGTTCACTCCGTTTCCGGCTGAACGAGAAATAAATCGCCAGGCCGATCCC
>CAZXVW010000162.1:0-9977 GCA_964644025.1 uncultured Solibacteraceae bacterium
GCTTCCCTCGATGATTCGCATCACGTCGTCGTATTTGCGGTCGGAGATCTTGGTCGCCAGCCAGACCTCCCGGCGGCGGTGCTTCATGATCAGGCCGATCCGCCTTTCGCTTTCGCCCTTGCCATAGCTGAAGGAGGTGTCGATGTAGTTGACGCCATGATCGATGGCATGGTTCATCGCCTCCAGCGCCTTGTCTTCTTCCTTGTACATCAGCCAGCGGCTGCCCGAGCCGAAGCCGAGGATCGAGACGCGTGCGCCGGTCTTCCCCAGCACGCGCATCGGCATGCCGGTTTTCTCGTCCACCCCGCCGGGCAGCGCCCGGCCCGCCAGTCCGGCCAGCGAGGCGGTCCCCAAAAAACTTCGTCTGGAAATCGTCATTGCCGACTCCTCCCTCCGCAAACTACTGACACTATCATAGCCGATCGAACTCCGCGGGCCGGGCGACCGGCGAAACTGTTCTGGCAGGGCGGCCGGTCGACTACAATGAAGGGTATTCTTCATCACCGCATCCATGCCGGCTGACGCGCCACATCCCTCGACCCGGTTCCAAGACCGCGCCGAGCTGCTCGACTTCCTGCTGGAGGTGGCCGAGACCACCTCCGCCACGCTCGACCTGGACGAGTTGCTGGCGAGGATCGCGGAAATCATCCGGGAAGTGGTTCCGTGGGATCTGTTCGCGATTCTTCTCTACAGCGACCGCACACACGGCCTCCGCGTGCGCTACGCTGTGGGCCACCGTTCGGAGCTGATCAAGCACCTGGTCGTGCCGGTGGGAGAGGGTCTCACCGGCGCCGCGGCCGCTTCGCTGGAGCCGGTGCTGGTAGGCGATGTTCGCGGCGACCCCCGTTACATTCCGACGGTGGACGCCGTGCGGACCGAACTGGCGGTGCCCATGATCGCGCGCAAGCGGCTGGTCGGGGTGATCGACTTGCAGTCCACCCGGGTCAACGCCTATACCGAAGAAGACAGTTCCCTGGTGCGCCTGCTGGCTTCGCGCGTAGCCGCCTCCATCGACAATGCCCGTCTGTACCGGAGCATGGTCCGCCAGAATGAGACGCTGCGGACGCTGACGATCATCGCCCAGGATCTTTCCTCGACGCTCGATCTCGACGAGCTGTTCAACAAGATCGCCACCACGGTGCGGAAGCTGATCAATTACGACGCCTTCAGCATCTTCCTGGTGGACGAGGAACGGAACCTGCTGCGCTGCCGGTTCAGCCTCCGCTACGATGAACGCGGGGAACTGGACAGCATCCCGCTGGGCCGGGGGATCACCGGGGCGGCGGCCGAGCACCGGGAACCGGTGCGCGTCGAGGATACCCGTGGCGATTCCCGCTACATCGAAACCACGCCGGGCATTCGCTCGGAAGTGGCCGTGCCGCTGCTGGTTCCGGGCCGGGTCCTGGGCGTGGTGGACCTGGAAAGCGAACAAATCGGCTACTTTACCGAGGAACACGTGCGCACGCTGACGCTGCTGGCGCCGTGGCTGGCCAACTCGATTGAGAACGCCCGCCTGTACCAGGAACTGGGCGAGCGCGAGCGGCGCCTGGCGGAGAATCTGCGCGCGGCGCGTCACCTGCAGTCGGCCTTGCTGCTCCGCGACCCCCCGCCGCTTCCGCGGCTGCGGGCGGCTGCCCGGTCCCGCGCGGCCCAGGAGGTTAGTGGCGACGTTTACGATTTCTTTCAGCAAGGTGAGAATCTCCAGGTGATCGCGTTCGGCGACGTGAGCGGGAAAGGAGCTGCGGCGGCGCTGTATGGCTCGCTGGTGGCGGGCTTGCTGCACACGCTGGCTCCGAGCGGCCCCGGCCCGGGAGCGCTGATGAAAAATCTCAACGCCGCCCTGGGCGAGCGCAAGGTGCATGCCACCTACGTGACCCTGCTTGTGCTGTTTTGGACGGCCGCCGACAGGAGGCTGAGAATGGCCAACGCCGGCGTCTTCCCGCCCCTGATCTGCCGCCGCGGCAAGATCCTCAAAGTCCGGGCCGAAGGCATTCCCCTCGGCCTGCTCGATGACCGGGAATACGACGAAGTCAGCTTCCAGGCCGAACCGGGCGACGTGATTCTGCTGTATTCGGACGGCGTCCACGACCAGCTCAGCGCCGACCAGCGGGAATACGGGCGCCGCCCCCTGTACGGGATCCTGGAGCAACACTGGCACAAGCCGCCCGAGGCCATCGCCGCCGCCGTCTTCGACGACCTCGACGCGTTCATGACCGGCGCCGACATTACCGACGACCAGACAGTGCTTGTGCTCAAAGTCGAATGATGGGGAGAAGCTGATGGGGGAGGTTTACGCCTACCGCGGGAACACGCTCTATTGTGAAGATGTCGCCCTGGCTGACATCGCCACCCGGGCGGGCACGCCCTGCTACGTCTATTCCAGCCGTTCCATCCGGGAGAAATACCGCGCCTACGACGAGGCTTTCTCGGAACTGCCGCACCGGATCTGCTACGCCGTGAAGGCGAATTTCAATCTGGGGATTCTTTCGCTGCTGGCGCAGGAGGGCGCCGATTTTGACGTCGTCTCCGGGGGAGAACTCTACCGGGTGCGGAAAGCCGGCGCCGAGCCTGGCCGCGTAATCTTTTCCGGAGTCGGCAAGACGGCCGCTGAGATCGAATACGCACTAGCGGAAGGGATCTACAGCTTCAATTGCGAATCGGAAGCGGAACTGGCGCTGGTGGAGGCGCTGGCCGCCCGGCGCGGCGTGAAGGCGCGGGTGGCCCTCCGGGTCAATCCCGATGTGGATGCCGAGACTCATCCTTACATTTCCACCGGGCTGCGCGAGCACAAGTTCGGCATCGACATCGCCGAGGTGGAGCCGATTTACGAACGTGCGCTGGCGATGCGCAACCTGAACCCGGAAGGAGTGAGCTGCCACATCGGGTCGCAGTTGCTGGACACCGGCCCGCTGCTGGAGACCGTGGATATCATGCTCGGGTTGGTTCGGCGCCTACGCGAGGCAGGAGCGCCGATTCGCTACCTTGACTTGGGTGGCGGGCTGGGGATTCGCTACAAGCCCGCCGAGGAGCCGCCCGACGTGCGGACCTTCGTCACTGAACTGCGCCGCAAGCTCGCCGGCGCCGGCCTGACAGTCCTGGTGGAACCCGGCCGCTCCATCGTCGGCGACGCCGGCGTTCTGCTGACCCGGGTCTTGTACCGCAAGCGAACCGCGCGGAAGGAGTTCATCGTAGTGGATGCCGCCATGACGGAGCTGATCCGGCCGGCGCTGTACCAGTCGCACCACGAAATCATCCCGCTGCGGCGTGACCCGGCGCGCGGGACGGTGGTGGCCGACGTGGTCGGCCCGGTTTGCGAAACCGGCGATTTCCTGGCCCGCGATCGCGAGATGCCGAACGTGCTGCCGGGCGACCTGCTGGGCGTTTGTTCGGCCGGCGCTTATGGATTCGTGCTGGCCTCGAACTACAACGCCCGGCCGCGGCCGCCCGAGATCCTCGTGGAAGGCGACCGCTTCCGCACCGTCCGTTCGCGCGAATCGTACGCGGACCTGGTCCGCGGCGAGTAAGCACGCCCGTTGCCGGCCCGCGCCGGCGCTACAATCGATCACATGCGGCGAATCATTTTGCTCCCGGTGATCATGGCCGTTGCGCTGTCAGCACAGTCTCCCAAAGGCTGGCAGAAAGGACAAGGCTACGGCTGGATCTGGGGACCGGACGATGAGGTGGGCGCGTTGAACGCGATCACGGACGCCCGGCACGTGCTGCGGGCCTTGCGCGATGTCAAGCAAGGAAAGATCTACGACCTTGGCGTGCTGCTGGACCGCACCTCTTACAAGTGGCCCGGCCACTCGCCGACCGAAGTCATGAGCTTCCGCAGCCCGGCCGGCGAGAGGCTGGACGCCGCGCCGATCTTTCCGGACAAGATCAACCCGGCCAAACTCGGCTGGCACAGTTGCGCGGTGTTCATCTCCGATAACGTCGGGACGCAGATCGACGGACTCGGCCACATCGTGGTGGGCGAGGACCGCCACTGGTACAACGGATTCCGGGAAGCCGACTACGGAGGCGATTTCGGCCTCTTGAAGGCCGGCGCGGACACCATTCCGCCGATCATTGCGCGGGCGGTTCTCATCGACGTGGCCGGCTGGAAGGGCGTGCCGGCGCTGCCCGCCAACTTCGCCATCGGACCCGAGGAACTGCAAGGAGCCCTGGCGCGCGAAAAGGTCGATGTCGAACCCGGAGACGTGGTGATGGTCCGGACCGGCATCGGACAGTACTGGGGAGAAACCGGAGCCGATCACGAGACGCTGAGCGTCTACGATACGGCCGGCCTTACGCTGGCTGGCGCCCGGTGGCTGGTGGAACAGAAAGGCGCGGTGCTGATCGGCTCCGACACCAGCGGCCTGGAGGTGGCGAACGACCAGGAGGCCATTCCGGTGCACCGCTACCTGCTGGTCGAGCAAGGAGTTCACATCGGGGAATTGCATTACCTGGAGGAACTCGCCCGCGACCAGGCGTACCGGTTCACCTACATCGCCGTCACCAACCGCATCAAGGGCGCCACCGCCGGCTTCGCCATGCGGCCCCTCGCACTTCGGTGACCGGACGTCCGTGCTTACGCCGAGCTTACGCCGAAGCCGCGCCGGCCGGCCTTACAGCAGTTCCCGAATGGCCCGTTCGATGACGTCGATCCCGGTTTCGCCGATGAATTTCCGGACCAGCTTGCCGTGACGGTCGTAAAGGAAAAGGGCGGGCAACGCGCCGCTCCAGCCGGGGTCGACAGCCGTGATAAAAGCGTCGTCGTCCCCGGTATCCTTGAGATAAGCGGGCGGTCGCACGTTCTGCTTCTGCAGGAACGCCAGCGCCTCGGCCTTCTCCTCCGGCTCGTCCGCCGAGACCGTGATCAGCCGGAAACCCTTGCCACGCAGCTTCCGCTCCAGGGCGACGAGCAGCGGCATCTCCGCCCGGCACGGCGCGCACCAGGTGGCCCAGAAATCGATGAGCACCACGCGCCCTTTGTTGGCGGCCAACAGCTTCCGGTGCACGTTCTCGTCGAAGCCCAGCAACTGATCCGGACCCGCCGCCAGGGCGGCGAAGGAGCACAGCAAGAATGCGGCGAGCAGCCGCCTCACGTAGTCTTCACCCGCTTAATGGTGCAGCCGAACGCCTTGGTCTCCGCCTTGGGCGGGTTCTTACCGGCCAGCACAGCGTCCAAGGCATTGCGCAGGCTGTTGTCTTTTACCTCGCCCCGGCGCGCGTCGTCGATGCGGCCGTGGTAGACGATCTTGCCGCCCTTGACCACGTAAGTCTCGGGCGTGAACTGCGCGCCAAACAGGTCCGCCACGACGTTGCCCGGATCCTTGTAGACCGGGAACTGGAAGCCGTTGTTGGCGGCGTGCTCCTTGACCTCGGCGGCCGGCTCGATCCGGTTCGAGTTGATGAACACGAACTTGACGCCCTTGCCGTGGTAGTCGCCGTAAATGGACTTCATGCGCTCGTTGTAATCGTTCGAGATCGGGCACCGGGTGGCGATGAAGGTCACCACGGTGACGTCACCGCTGATGGCAGCGTAATGGACATCGTTGCCGTCAACGCTCTTCAGCGTGAAATCCGGGACCTCGGAGCCGATACCCAGACCGCCGGCCAGCAGTGTGCCCGCCAGCAAAGCCGCCAGGCAAATATACGATACGAATCTACGGTTCATTGTTCCCCCCTCGTTGATGTTGATGCAGGCTTACGCCTTTGGTCGCAACTTCAGATTGATAACCGCCTTCTTGCGCGAATCGTACACGCTCAGCCGCCGGGTCCGGCTGGCGAGCTGATCGTGCGTGGCGCGCAATTCGTAATCCGTGTCCGTGCTCAGCCCGTGGAAGCGGTAGCCACCGTCCTTCAGCGTGATGAAAGAACGGACCTTGAGCGTCTTGGTGTCTTTCAACTGCACCACCGCCCCCTCCACGGGATCCCCGCGCGGATCCAGCACGATCCCGGAAACCGAGCGGCTATCCTCCGGCTTTTGCTCTTTCTTCTTGTTGAAGAACTTGTCTCCGCCGGGTTTGCCCGGCTCCCGGGGCGCCCCGGGATCCTGTGCGGACACAGGCACGGATAAGGCCATAATCAGCAGCGTAAGAAACGCCAGGATAAGTCGGAACCTCATTTTTTCGATGCCCCTTGAGTTCTGGCCGGCTTCAGCCGGAAGGAAAGGTCAACCCGCTGGTCCCATTCCACCGTGACCACCTTTTCGGCCGGTTGCCAGCCGTCCGCCTCAACTCTCACAGTATATCGCATGGCGCCGGCGGGCACCCGGACGGCGAACTCGCCGCGGGAATCCGAACGGGTGGTCTTTATGTCCTTTTTCCGGACGCGGGAGCCGTCGGCGGGCACCGGGATCACTTTCACCGTGGCGCCGCGGAGACTGAAACCGGATTGCTGAAACACGGTCCCGGCAATGACGCCGAACTTCTGCTCCGGTTTCTTTCGCTTGGCGGCGGCGCAAGGCGCCGCCAGCACCAGTACGGCCAGCAAAGCCGGTATCAGTAATCGCGCACGCGTGTCCACGGGTCGTCTTCGTCCTCGAAGTCCTCGTCCAGTTCTTCCACGTCTTCTTCGGCTTCCTCGATCTCCAGCGGGTTAACGCCCGCTACCACGAGGCTGGCGCCGCATTCCTCGCAAACCAGGAAATCCCCCTCGTCCAGCTCATCCTCTTCGAATTCGAGCGGGGCGTTACACAGCGGACATTCGACCATGGTTTAACCTCCGGACTGCTTCTTAATTCCCTTTATACAAGACCGCGGGAAAAACGCAACCGGTTACCGGCCAGCGAAGAAAAATTGGCCGTCCCGGAGCGGATTCCCGGCCCGGCGACGGGGCCGTTATAAAGAGAGCAGGAAGGCCACCAGGTCGCCGATCTGCTGCTCGCTCAGGTGCGAAGTGCGGCCGCGCCGGCCGGCGTGGTTGCCCACGGTGATAACCTCCCGCAAAGTCGCGTAGCGGCCGTCGTGTAGATACGGCGCCGTCCGCCAGATTTCCACAAGCGAAGGCGTCACGAACGCCGTCTGCGGCGTGCGCCGGCCGCCGGGAGCGTTCACAAAGTCAAATTTGCCGTGGGTGCCCACCTCGTGCAGGCGGTTGTCGGTGTACAGTGGCGGGGGATGGCAGGCGGCGCAGCCCACCCGGCGGCTGAAGAAGAGTTCCCTCCCCCGGCGGACGGCTCCGGGATCGTGCACCGGCCGCTTGACCGGCTGCAGAGACCGGAGGTACGCCCCAACTGCCCTGACCATGTCTTCGGAGGGTTGCCGCAACAGGATGTGCTCGAAACCCGCGTGCACGGCCGCGTTCATGTCCGGCCGGACGCCGGTCCACATGGCGGGCGGAGTCCGATAGGAGTTCACCAGGCTGCGGGTGTTTTTCGGGTTGCCGATCCCGTCGTTCAGCAGGTCCCAGTCGAGCCCGTCCACGCGGCCCTCGGGATGGCAACTGGCGCAGCTCTGCCAGTGCTGGAAACCAACGCGGGCGTCGTGGAACAGTATCTCGCCCCGCCGCTCCGGAGTGAGGGGCCTCTCCGGCCCCAGCCGCCAGGTTGTTAGCTCCGGCCGCCGGCCAAGTGAGACGCCGCTGACGGTTTCGCTGAAGTACTCGCCAACCCAGATCTTGCCGCCCGCAATCGCCAGGCAGCGCGGCCCGTGGCCTCCCAGGGGAACACGCTGGCGGAAGCCGGCGAGAAAGCTGAGCCGGTCAGACGGATCGGCGGAGAATCCGTTCACCGCCCGCAACAGGGCGGGAAGATCAATAATGCTCAGCTCGTCGGTCCCGGCGTGGGTGACGAACAACCGGCGGCCATCCGGGCTCACGGCGACGGCCCATGGGTTGGCGGCACCATTGTCCACGTCATCCAGCAGGACAGTGGCGTACAACTTGCCGGCGGCGGTGTCGAGGATGCTCAGCGCGTTCGTATTCACCCAGCCTTGTTCAAGCTGGTAAGTGTGGACGGTGTAACGGGCCAGGATGTGGGTGACGAAAGCGTACCGGCCGTCGGGAGAAATCGCGATACCGCGCACGCCGGTGCTCCCGTTCGGCAGTGCGATTCGCCGCTCGAGCTGGTTAGCTCTGGTATCGATGACACAGACCTCGGCGGCCACCCGTGGCGCGGTCGCCGCCTGCGGTGGCAGGAGCCCCGCCACGTAAAGCCGCTTGCCGCCGGGGCCGAGGGCGGCGGCATAAGGCTGGCGGGTGACCGGAATGGTGGCGGTGACGCGGCGGCCGGCCACGTCGATCACCGAGACGGAATCCTCGAACTGGTTCAGCACGTACAGCGTTTCGCGGTCACGGGCGAGCACCGGAGCGCGCGCTCCGGCGCCGGCGGGAATCTCCGCCACCCGGCGCCCGCTCCGCGGATCCATCACGAGAACCGCCGCGTTCGAAGTGACGTACAAGCGCGAGCCGGCGGCCGCCAGGCCGGTGGGCGGGGAAGGCAGGCGAATGGCGGCGCCCGGCTTGCCCTGTTCGGTGTTGAAGGTGACAATTCGCGGCGGCTCCCGCCGGGCAACGTAGAGACTTTCCCCGCTGGGCGCCAAGGCCAGCCAGGTGCAAAGGAGCGGAACCAGCACTGTCTAGCGCACCTCGCTGATGACGCGGAAGCCGACGTTGTACACCGGCTGCCAGGCCGGGTAAGCCCAGCGGAAACCAGAGCGGCAGCGGTGAGGCCGGTCGTACCACGAGCCCCCGCGCACCACCTTGCGGCCGGGTTCCCCGATCGGGCTACCGTCGGCATAGGAGCGGTACTCGGACCGGGTCCATTCGGCGGCGTTGCCGTGCATATCGTACAGGCCCCAGGCGTTCGGATAATAGCTGCCCACCCGGGTGGTGACCATCGCGCCGTCGTTGACCGAGGGGATCCGCAGCATCCAGTCCGGCTGAATCCGGTACAGGAAGCCGTGAGAGCGGGCGTGCTCGGCGAAGCCCTTCAGGCTGGCGTCGGCCATGTTAGCCCACTGCGCGAAATTGGTCTTGAGATATCCGTAATAGAACGGCGTTGCGGTTCCGGCCCGCGCCGCCCATTCCCATTGAGCCTCGGTCGGCAGGGTGAACTCCTGGCCGGTGGTCTCCGACAACCAGCGGCAAAACGCCATGGCCTGCTTCCAGGTGACGCGCACCACCGGCTGGTCCGGTTCATTGACCGGGAAGCCCCGGGTCTCGTGGTTCGAGTTGACGTGGTTGATGTAGCGGCTGTCATGAGCGGGATCGAAGCGGTGGTACTGCGCGTTGGTCACCTCGAGGGCGCCCATCCAGAATGGCTTATCGATCCGCACGCGGTGCAGGGGACGCTCATCCGGAGGCCCGTCGGCGTCGCCCATGACAAACTCGCCGGCGGGGACCAGCACCAGCCGGTAGCTGAGGCCGCCGCCCAGATCCACCGTCTTCTCGACCGGGAAGCCGGCGGCGCGCTGCCGCTCCCGCGCTTCGTGCAAGTCGAACGGCCAGCCGGGGCAGCGCACGTTCCGCACCGGCGGCGGTTCCGGCGCGGGGAGGACCGGTTTCGCGGGCGTACAGGAGACCGCGGGCACCTGCTCGGGATCAATATCCAGATTGGCGTAAAGTTTGGCCAGCTCCACGCGCCGCCGGCGCCCGCTGAAAGGAATCGGGAGCACGTCGCTCCAGGTCCCGTGGCAAGGCACGTCAAGATCGATCCAGGTGAACAGCCGGTCCCAGGCTTCCTTGTCCAGCCGGACGCCATGGTGACCCTTCTCGAGCATCTGGATCAGCTCACTGGTGTTGGCGTCGTACTCGCCGGGATTGGAGAGCACGTAGTCGCCTTCCAGGTCATAACGGCGGACGTATGGATGCAATGCTTCGTAAGCGGGGGTAAACTTGACGCGAATCTGCTTGCGCTGGCGGACGCGCATCAGCTCGGGCTGGTAAGTATCGGGATTGTGAGCGGACCACCATTGGGGAACGTTCGCCAACTGGCCCTGGTAGTCCGGGAAATGCTCCTTGGACCGCAGGTCCGGCCGGCCCTTGGCCCC
>CAZXVW010000163.1:0-9940 GCA_964644025.1 uncultured Solibacteraceae bacterium
GGGAAGGCGGCCGGACGGTAGGCGCCGGCACGGTCACCAAGATCCTGGAGTAGGACGGGCCAAGGAAGGCAAGAGTGGTTTTTGGCGGCCCGCTTCCGGTTGGGGTAAACTGGGAGCAGTTCGCCCGCAGATGCAGCAGGGGCGTAGGTTTAACGGTAGACCAGCGGTCTCCAAAACCGCGAGTGGGGGTTCGAATCCCTCCGCCCCTGCCAGTTCCCCGCCGGCAGCCAGCCGGATGTTTCCGCGGCGGCCAGATGGAACAATGCGCTTATGAACTCCGAAAGTACACTTAAGAAAGTGGCGCAGTGGCCGACCCGGCTGAAGAACTACTTCGAAGAACTTCAGACGGAGATGCGCCGGGTAACCTGGCCGACGTGGAAGCAGGTGCGGGCCACGACCCTGGTGGTGCTGGCGACCGTGTTTGCCTTCGCGGGCTTTTTCGCGGTGGTGGATCTGATTTTGGGCCGCGCCATTGGGAAGGTCTTCGACGCGTTCACCAAGTGAGCCTGGCCGTATCCCGGGGAGGGGATAGTCATGGACGAGGAAGACAACGTGAAGCAGGAGTCAGCACCGGACGAGCCGGTGTCAGCGAACCGGGAAGAGCCAGCGACGCCGGAGCCTGCCGAGGCGCCGGCTGAACCTGCGGGCGGCGTTCCGGCCGGCGAGGGGGAGGTTGTCCCGTCCCCAGGCGGGGAAGTGTCCCAGGCTGAGACAGGAGGCAGCGGCGGGGGCGAGCCTGTCGAGCCTTCCGAAGCGACGCCGGAAGCCGCCGGAGCCGAAGCGGAGCCGGAGACGGAAATTGAGCCGGTGCCGGAGGCTGGAGCGACGGCCGGGGAGACCGCGATGGAGGTTGCCGCCGAAGAGGCGGCGGCGGTCGAAGCCGCGCCAGAGACGGAACCGACAGAAGGCGAGCCGGTGGGCGAGGCCGAGATGACGGCCGGGGAAAGCGCGATGGAGGTTGCCGCCGAAGAGGCGGCCGGGCCGGGGGAAGAGGCTGGTGAGGCCGGAGCGCCTCCGTCGCTGGTTGACAGGGACTCCGGCAAAGAATGGTTCATCATTCATACGTACTCCGGTTTTGAACAGAAGGTGGCCGATTCGCTCCGGAATCGCGCCGAAGCCTTCGGTTACGCGGATAAGATCGGGCAGATCCTGATCCCGACCGAGGAGGTTGTCGAGTTGCGGGGGGGCAAGAAAGTCACCAGCAAACGGCTCCTGTACCCGGGTTACGTTCTGGTGGAAATGGAGATGAGCGACGATCTGTGGCACGCGGTGAAGTCGACACCGCGGGTGACGGGCTTCGTTGGGGGCGGCGCGAGGCCGGTTCCGCTCAGTGCTGACGAGGTCAACCAGATTCTGTACCGTCAGGCGACCGCGGCGGAACGGCCGCGTCCGAAGATGACTTATGAGAAGGGAGAGATGGTCCGGATTACCGACGGACCGTTTACGAACTTCTCGGGCAAGGTGGACGAAGTGAACACCGAACGTGACACGTTGCGAGTTTTGGTGACCATTTTCGGGCGGGCGACGCCGGTGGAGCTGGAATTCCTTCAGGTGGAGAAGCTTACGTAGAGAGGCGGCGGGCCGCCGGCGGCGGGTCGATGCACGCCGGCCGGCGCGGAACGCTTCAGACGAGGTCTGTATGGCAAGAAAAGTTGTTGGTCAGGTGAAGCTGCAAATCCCAGCCGGAAAGGCGACGCCGGCGCCCCCGGTGGGCACGGCGCTTGGGCCCCAGGGCGTCAACATCATGGAGTTTTGCAAGGCGTTCAATGCCAAGACGTCCAGCAAGGACAACGAAGGGCTGATCATTCCGGTGGTGATCACGATCTACCAGGACCGTTCTTTCACTTTCATCACCAAGACGCCGCCGGTCCCGGTGCTCATCAAGCGGGCCGTGAGTCTGGCCAAGGGTTCTCCGGAGCCGAATAAGAACAAGGTCGGAAAGATTTCCGCCGAGCAGGTGGAGGAGATCGCCAAGATCAAGATGCCGGATCTGAACTGCTTCACGCTGGAGGCGGCGATCAAGTGCGTGAAGGGTACGGCAGCCAGCATGGGTGTCGACGTGGTCTGATCCGGGACCGAGGCGTTCCCCCGGGGAGCGTGGGGATCTGATAAACTAATAGTTTCATTTCGCCTGTCACCAGGGCAGAATCTGTTGGGAGGCCGCGGGCCGGCTGAGGTTCCGGCGCCAAGGCCGTTTGGACCAGACAAAACATGGCTCACAAGAACGGAAAAAAATACCAAGCGGCGGCGGCCCGCGTCGAGAAGCCGGCTTATCAGCTCGATGAGGCGATTCCGCTCGTACAGCAGATCAAGTTCGCGAACTTCGATGAGACCGTCGAAGTGCACTTGCGCCTTGGGGTGAATCCGAAGCACGCCGATCAGATGGTGCGCGGCACGGTGGTGTTGCCGAACGGGTTGGGAAAGACGAAGCGCGTACTGGTGATCACTTCCGGCGAGAAGATGAAGGAGGCCGAAGAAGCGGGGGCCGATTTCGTCGGTGGTGAGGACATGGTGAAGAAGATCCAGAAAGAGGGGTGGCTGGATTTCGACGCCGTCATCGCTTCTCCGGACATGATGCGCCTGGTGGGCCGGTTGGGAAAGATCCTCGGTCCCCGGGGGATGATGCCAAACCCGAAGACGGGCACGGTGACGATGGAGGTGGGCCAGGCGGTCAGCGAGGTGAAGGCCGGGAAAGTGGAATTTCGCGTGGACCGTACCGGCGTAGTCCACGCGCCGGTGGGGAAAGTGAGTTTTCCCACCGAGAAGCTGTTGGAAAACGCTGAGACTCTGATCCAGGCGGTGCTGCGGGCCAAGCCGCCGGCGGCGAAGGGCAAGTACGTGCGGAGCGCGACGGTATGCTCGAGCATGGGGCCGGGCGTTCCGCTCGACGTCACCGGCTTTAATGTCCGGGCGCAGTGACGGCACCGGTAGACCGGAGCCGGGTTTGTCATGAAGAACAGAGAGAATAAGAGAAAAGAGGTTCGGTGGCTCCACGAGCTGTTAGAAAGCAATCCGAACCTGTATGTGACCGGTTTTGAGAAGCTGACGGTGCAGCAGGATTTCCAGCTCCGGAAGGCGGTGCGGGAAGCTGGCGGCAACTATCGGGTGATCAAGAACCGGCTGGCGGAGAATGCGGCCAAGGGAACACCGACGGAGGCCGTGCTCACCGGACTGGAAGGGATGACTTCGCTGGCCTATACGGCTGGGGATCCGGTGGCGCTGGCCAAGGCGCTGTCGGCTTATGCGAAGGAGAATCCGACGCTGACGTTCAAGGCGGGAGTGGTGGAAGGCCGCGTAGTGGATGCCAGCGAGATCGCGCTTCTGGCGCAGATGCCTTCGCGGGAGGAGTTGTTTGCGAAGCTGCTATTCCTGATCAACGCGCCGGCCACTTACCTGGCCCGGGCGGTGAGCGGGGTAGGGCGCAACCTGGCGGTAGTGCTGGATCAGGGGTGCAAGGAAAAGAAGTTTTCATCGTGATCATTGCCGCGGGGGTTTCCGAAGGGGACCGGTCCGGCGGCGGACACGGGGAGAGAGTTTGCAGGTATTGAGGAGTAAGTAACAGAAATGGCGGACATCAACGCGATTGCAGAACAGATTCAGGGTCTGACGCTGCTCGAGGCGTCGGAGCTGGTGAAAATCCTCGAGGAGAAGCTGGGTGTCTCGGCGGCGGCGGCTTCGGTAGCGGTGGCGGCCCCGGCGGCGGGAGCGGCGGCTCAGGAGGCCGAGGAGAAAACCGAGTTTGACGTGATTCTGACGGCCGTGGGCCCCAAGAAGATCAATGTCATCAAGGCGGTGCGTGAGGTGACCAGCCTGGGCCTGAAAGAGGCCAAGGATCTGGTGGACAGTGCTCCGAAGCCGGTGAAAGAGGGCATTTCGAAGGAAGAAGCGGAACAGATCAAGAAGAAATTTGAGGACGCCGGCGCCAGCGTTGAGCTGAAGTAAGCAGGCCGGGCGGAGGCGATCCGGAAGCGGCCGTGGAGCGGAGCGAGGCGCCGCCGGAGGGCTGATTAGTTTGACGGCGGCGGAGGTGTCTGGTAAACTTGAACTGATCCCGCTCGGGATCGGACGCGGAATTTGCGCTCGTGAATCTCACACCCTGCGTACCTTCTCGCAGTTCGCTTGAAGCTGCCATCAGGCGGACTACGCGGGCGAATCACCCACTGATAGTGTGCCTTTTTTCCGGACCACAGCGCGGAGCTTCCTTGCGTGGAACCCCACGTGCGGGCGCCCGCGCCGACGTCGGTGTATCTTGCCGGTCAGGTTCCCAGCAACCAGCGGACTGGCGGCGGGAGGGGAGCGGCCTGGTCCGGCAGCGGGGACACGCCCTGGGGCACAGCCGCACAGCGTTTTACCGGGCGGCGGATCCGTCACGGCGAAGGCCGGTCGCGCCCCCGGTTTCCTGGGAGCCCAACAACGTCGTTTAAACGCCGTTCGGTCTTAAGTTTAGGAGTGGAAAATGCAAAACCCAGCAACATCTGCCACGCGCGAACGAGTTGATTTCTCCAAGATCAAGACCTCGATTCCGATTCCGAATCTCATCGAGGTTCAGAAGAAATCTTACCGGCGCTTCCTGCAGATGGACCTGCTGCCGGGGGAGCGGGAAGACATCGGCCTGCAAGGCGTGTTCAACTCGGTATTTCCCATATCCGATTTTCGGGGGTTGAGCCAGTTGGAGTTCGTGGACTACTCCATCGGCAACTGGGAATGCAAATGCGGCAATTTGAAGGGGCTTCATCATCTGCGGTCGACCTGTACGAGTTGCGGGGCTACTATCCGGACCGATCCCTACCAGCCGGGCGACGTGTTGTGCCGGCACTGCGGGGCGTTCAACCGGAACATTGTCACCTTTTGCAATCGCTGCGGTGACCCGGTCAGCTTGCAGTTGAAGTACGACGTGGCCGAGTGCGAGGAACGGGGCATGACCTATGCTGCTCCGCTGAAGGTTACCATCCGGCTCACGGTTTTTGACAAGGATGCCGACAGCGGGGCCAAGACGATTCGGGACATCAAGGAACAGGAAGTCTTCTTCGGTGAGATTCCCTTGATGACCGAGAACGGGACTTTCATTATTAACGGCACCGAGCGGGTGATCGTGTCGCAGTTGCACCGCAGCCCGGGCGTGTTCTTCGAACGAGATCCGGCCCAAGGCTACTATTTGGGAAAGATCATCCCGTACCGCGGGAGCTGGGTGGAGTTCGAGTACGACGCCAAGAACCTGCTTTATGTGCGGATCGACCGGAAGCGGAAGTTCCACGGCACAGTATTCCTCCGGGCGCTTGGTTTGAAGACCGATGCCGACATCATCCGGGCCTTCTACTCCACCTCGGAGGTAGTGATTCGCGACGCGAAACTGTACTGGAAGGTCACTCCGCTGTTGCGGGGAGTCCGTCTTTCCCACGAGGTCAAGGCGCCCGGCGGCAAGGTAGTCGTGCCGCAAGGGAGGAGGGTGACGAGGGCGCTGTACCGGGAACTGGTCAAGTCCAAGATCGAGTATGTGGAGATCGCTCCCAATGACATCGAGGGGGCTTTCGCGGCCGCCGACGTGGTGGACCTGTCGACCGGGGAAGTGCTGGGCGAGGCGAACCAGGAACTATCGGAGGCTATGGTTGCGCGGTTCATCGAAGCCGGGGTTCCGGGGTTCGAGATCTTCTTCCCGGAACGCGACGAAGTGGGCAACGTGATCTCGGCCACGCTGAAGAAAGACACGGTGCGCACGCAGAACGACGCCTTGCTGGAGATTTACCGGAAGCTGCGGCCCGGCGACCCGCCGACGATCGACACAGCCACGCAATTGTTCCGGGGAATGTTCTTCGACACGCGCAAATACGACTTTTCGCGCGTCGGCCGGATGAAGTTCAACATCAAGTTGTACGAGCGGACCGACGCGACGGACCTGGACAAGCGCACGCTCGACGAAAAGGACTTCATCGATACGATCACTTACCTGCTGAAGCTCCGCAAGGGAATCGGCAACGTCGACGATATTGACCATCTGGGCAACCGGCGCGTTCGCGCAGTGGGGGAGTTGCTGGAGAACCAGTTTCGCATCGGGCTGGTTCGCATGGAGAGGGCCATCAAGGAAAAGATGTCGGTCTACCAGGAGATGTCGACGGCGATGCCGCACGACCTGGTGAACGCGAAACCGGTGATGGCCGCGATCCGGGAGTTTTTCGGTTCGAGCCAGCTTTCCCAGTTCATGGACCAGACGAACCCGCTGTCGGAGATCACCCACAAGCGGCGGCTTTCCGCGCTGGGTCCGGGCGGCCTTTCGCGGGAGCGGGCGGGGTTCGAGGTGCGGGACGTACACCCCACGCACTACGGGCGCATCTGCCCGATTGAGACTCCCGAGGGACCGAACATCGGGCTGATTTCCTCGCTGTCCTGCTTTGCCCGGATTAATGAGTACGGCTTCATCGAGAGCCCGTACCGGCGTGTGCGCGACGGGGAAGTCATCGACGAGGTGACGATCACCAATCCGGGCGACACCGGGTACAAGGTGGGTGAGGTGGTTCCGCTGGCGGCGGTGGAGAAGACGAACCGCAAGCTTAGCGCGAAGAAGCGGCCGGCCGAGTACCGGGCGCACTGCGAGTACTTGTCGGCTTGGGAAGAAGACAAGCACATCATCGCCCAGGCCAACGTCCAGATGGAAGGGAACCGGATTACCAAGGAGCTGGTGAACGCCCGCCAGGCCGGCAATTTCGTGCTCAAGCACCGGAGCGAGGTGGAGTACATGGACGTCAGTCCGAAGCAGCTTGTTTCGGTGGCCGCCAGTCTCATTCCGTTCCTGGAGAACGATGACGCCAACCGCGCCCTGATGGGTTCGAACATGCAGCGGCAGGCGGTTCCGCTGCTGCGTGCCGAGGCGCCATATGTGGGGACCGGCATGGAGCAGGTGACGGCCCGGGATTCCGGGGCCGTGGTCATCTGCCGGCGCCCCGGGGTGGTGGACTCGGTGGACTCGGAGCGGATCATTGTCCGAGTGGAAGGCAGCGTGCACGAAGGACAGCTTTCCCGGGAAGTGGGCGCCGATATTTACCAGTTGACGAAGTTCAAGCGGTCCAACCAGAACACCTGCATCAACCAGAAGCCGATTGTGAAGGTGGGGCAGCGGGTGGCAAAGGGCGAGGTGCTCGCCGACGGTCCCTGCACCGATAACGGGGAGCTGGCGCTGGGCCGGAACGTGCTGGTGGCGTTCATGCCGTGGCGCGGGTACAACTTCGAGGACGCCATTGTGGTCAGCGAGAGGTTGGTCCGCGACGATTACTACACATCAATCCACATCGAGGAGTTCGAGATCGAGGCGCGGGACACCAAGCTGGGGCCGGAGGAGATCACCCGGGACATTCCGAACATCGCCGAGGCCTTCCTGCGCAACCTTGACGAAAGCGGGATCATCCGCGTGGGAGCGACGGTGAAGCCCGGCGACATTTTGGTGGGCAAGGTGACGCCGAAGGGCGAGACCCAGCTCACGCCGGAAGAGAAACTGCTGCGAGCGATTTTCGGCGAGAAGGCAGGCGACGTCAAGGATGCTTCGCTGTATTGCCCTCCAGGCATCGAGGGGACGGTGGTCGACTGCAAGGTGTTTTCGCGGAAGGGCGCCGAGCTGGACGAGCGTTCGAAGATGATCCTCGAGGCTCAGATCGAGGCGATGAACCGGAATCTGGCCGACGAGAAGCGGATTCTGAACGACGAGCGGGCCAAGCGGCTGATGACCCTTCTGGAGGGCAAGACGCTGATCTCGGACCTGCACGACGAGAAGACCAACAAGCGGCTCTTGTCCAAGGACACGGAGATCACTCGCGAGATCGTCGAGAAGCTGCGGGCGCGGGACCTGAAGCGAATGAAGCTGAAGGACAAAGACCCCCGCCTGAATGAACAGATCGATGAGATCGAGGAGATGACCTCGCGACAGATCACCGTCCTGGAGAGGATCACCGAGGAAAAGAAAGCCAAGCTGCGCAAGGGTGACGAGCTACCGCCGGGCGTGATCAAGATGGTCAAGGTTTACGTGGCCATGAAGCGGAAGCTGTCGGTGGGGGACAAGATGGCCGGCCGCCACGGCAACAAGGGCGTGATCGCCAAGATTGTTCCGGTGGAGGACATGCCGTACCTGCCGGACGGCACGCCGGTCGAAATTGTTCTCAATCCGTTGGGGGTGCCGTCCCGGATGAACGTCGGGCAGATTCTGGAGACTCACCTCGGCTGGGCGGCTCACGCGCTGGGGCTCCGCTACGCCACGCCGGTGTTTGATGGCGCCCGCGAGGACGACATCAAGGAGCAACTGCGGAAGGCCGGGCTGCCGAGCTCCGGCAAGGTCCGGTTGATCGACGGCATGACGGGACAGCCGTTCGAGCAGCCGGTCACGGTCGGTTACATTTACATGTTGAAGCTCTCGCACCTGGTGGACGACAAGATTCACGCGCGGTCCATCGGGCCGTATTCGCTGATCACGCAGCAGCCGCTGGGCGGCAAGGCGCAGTTCGGCGGCCAGCGGTTCGGGGAGATGGAGGTCTGGGCGCTGGAAGCTTACGGTGCCGCTTACGTGTTGCAGGAGCTGCTGACGGCGAAATCGGACGATGTTTACGGCCGGGCGAAGATATACGAGGCTATTGTGAAGGGCGAGGCGGCCGCCGAGCCGGGCGTGCCGGAGTCGTTTAACGTCCTGATTCGCGAGCTGCAATCGCTGTGCCTGGACGTGGAATTGATGAAGAAGCCGCGGGAGATCGCCGAGCCGGCGCTCGCGGCCGACTAGAAACCCGGTGGTAGGCGACGGAGGGCTGGTTGCGCCTCCGCCGCCCACCTCCCACCAGTTTGGAAGGAGGCACCTTGTATCGATCCTCACCGTACGACAGAGCCAATTTGATCGCCGACTTCGATTCCATCCGAATCAGTCTGGCGTCGCCGGAGAAGATACGGAGCTGGTCTCACGGAGAAGTAACGAAGCCGGAGACGATCAATTACCGTACCTTCAAGCCGGAACGTGACGGCTTGTTCTGTGCGCGCATTTTCGGTCCGATCGCCGACTGGGAATGCCTGTGCGGAAAATACAAGCGAATGAAGCACCGGGGGGTGATCTGCGACAAGTGCGGCGTTGAGGTGACGCTGAGCCGGGTCCGCCGGGAGCGGCTGGGCCACATTGAGCTGGCCTGCCCGTGTTCGCACGTCTGGTTTTTCAAGGGACTTCCCAGCCGGATTGGGTACCTGCTGGACATCACGCTGCGCGAACTGGAGCGCGTTCTCTATTTCGAAGCCTTCGTGGTCGTAGATCCGGGCGAGGTCCCCGGGCTTTCCAAGGGCGAGGTCATCAGCGACGAGCGGAAGCGGCAGCTTGACGAGGAATTCCCCGGAAAGTTCGTCGCCATGATGGGCGCCGAGGGGATCAAGGAGCTGCTACGGAAGATCGATGTGGAAGCGCTGAGTCTCGAGATCCGCGAGAAGATGAAGACCGAGACCTCGCAGCAGAAGCGGGTCAAGTATGCCAAGCGTCTCCGGGTGGTGGAATCGTTCCGCAAGTCGGGCAACAAACCGGAGTGGATGATTTTGGATGTGATCCCGGTGATTCCGCCGGAATTGCGCCCGCTGGTGCCGCTGGACGGTGGGCGGTTCGCCACCTCGGACCTGAACGACCTGTACCGGCGGGTGATCAACCGTAACAACCGTTTGAAGAAGCTGATGGAGCTGCACGCGCCCGACGTGATCGTGCGCAACGAGAAGCGCATGCTCCAGGAAGCGGTGGACGCGTTGTTTGACAACGGGCGCCGCGGGCGGGTTTTGCGGGGCGCCAATAACCGCCCGCTGAAGTCGCTTTCCGACACGCTGAAAGGCAAGCAGGGCCGCTTCCGCCAGAACCTGCTCGGCAAGCGGGTCGACTACTCCGGACGCTCCGTCATTGTTGTCGGGCCTGAGCTGAAGCTGCACCAGTGCGGCTTGCCGAAGAAGA
>CAZXVW010000164.1:0-9899 GCA_964644025.1 uncultured Solibacteraceae bacterium
TGACGGGGGCCCTGGAGTTTGGCGGAGGGAGAGGGATTCGAACCCTCGATACGGTTCCCCGCATACACGCTTTCCAAGCGTGCGCCTTCAGCCACTCGGCCACCTCTCCGGCGCCAGTTATCGCTCATCCACCAGTTTATC
This sequence comes from uncultured Solibacteraceae bacterium, assembly GCA_964644025.1. Classification (GTDB taxonomy): domain Bacteria; phylum Acidobacteriota; class Terriglobia; order Bryobacterales; family Bryobacteraceae; genus CAZXVW01. Next base: position 142 of record CAZXVW010000164.1, read on the forward strand.
CCGGGCGGGGACGGAAAGCCACTGCGGCAGCCCGGCGCGGACTTGCTGCGCCGGAAACGGCAACCGGCTTCGCCCCGGCTACTTCGCCGCGAGTGCGCCGAGACGCCCGGCCAGCGCCGGGATGGTTTCCTCGAGCACTTCCTCGATCCGCTCGACGAAGCGGAACTCCATTTGCTCGCGGATCTCCGGGGGCAGGTCGCGGAGGTCCTTTTCGTTCGGCTTCGGCAGGATCACGCGCTTGATGCCGGCGCGCTTGGCGGCCAGCACTTTCTCCTTGACGCCGCCGATGGGCAGGACCAGTCCGGTGAGGGTGATCTCCCCGGTCATGGCGGTGTCGGTGCGGGCCGGCTGTTTCGCATACAGCGAGGCCAGGGCGACCGCGGCGGTAATGCCCGCCGAGGGGCCGTCCTTCGGCGTGGCGCCCGCCGGCACATGAAGGTGCACGCCGTTCTTCTGGAAGATCTCGGGGGCGATGCCCAGATCGGCGGCATGCGCCCGGATGTAACTCAAGGCCGCCTTCACCGATTCCTGCATGACGTCGCCGAGCTGGCCGGTCAGCGTCAGGCCTTTTCCTTCCGGCAACAGGGTGGCCTCGATGTAAATCACTTCTCCGCCGGCCTGCGTCCAGGCCAGGCCGGCCGCCACGCCGGGCGGCACGTGCTTGCGGGCCTGCTCGGGCATGAACGGCTGCGGGCCCAGGTAATCAACCAGGTCATCGGCGCTGATGCGGATCGGTTCGGTGTTGCCTTCGGCGAATTTCAAGGCGCACTTGCGGGCCAGCCGGGCAATGGAGCGCTCCAGTTGCCGCAGGCCGGCTTCCCGCGTGTAGTTCCGGATGATCGCCTGGAGGGCATCCTCGCCGATGACGCACTGCTCGGCGGTAAGGCCCGCCTGCTTCAACTGGCGGGGAATCAGGTAGCGTTTGGCGATCTCGATCTTTTCCTCTTCGATGTAGCCCGCCAGGCGGAGAACCTCCATGCGGTCCAGCAGCGGCTGGGGGATCGTCTCCAGCGTGTTGGCCGTGGTGATGAAGAAGACCTTGGAAAGGTCGAAGGGCAGGTCGAGGTAGTTGTCGCGGAAGGTGTTGTTCTGCTCCGGGTCCAGGATCTCCAGCAACGCGGAAGCCGGGTCGCCGCGGAAGTCGCGACCGAGCTTGTCGATCTCGTCGAGCATGATGAGCGGGTTGTTGGCGCCCGCGCGGCGGATGGCCTGGATCAGGCGGCCGGGCATGGCTCCGATATAAGTGCGGCGGTGGCCGCGCAGCTCCGCCTCGTCGTGCATGCCGCCCAGGCTGAAGCGCTCGAACTTGCGGCCGAGCGAGCGGGCGATCGATTGCCCGAGCGATGTTTTCCCGGTGCCCGGCGGGCCCACGAAACACAGGATCGGGGCCTTGGCGTTCGGGTTCATCTTCAGCACGCCGAGGTGTTCGAGAATCCGCTCCTTGACCTCCTTGAGATCGTAGTGGTCCTCGTCGAGCACCTGGCGGGCGCGCGCGATGTCGAGGTTATCCTCGGTCGCCACGCGCCAGGGCAGCTCGATGACGAACTCCAGATAAGTGCGCAGCACGTGATGATCGGGCGCCTGCGGCGGCAACCGCTCGAGTCGTTTCAGTTCCCGCTCGGCTTCCTTGCGGACCTCGTCGGGCAGATCGGTTTCCTCCAGGCGCTCCCGCAACATGTCGATTTCGGCCTGTTCGGGATTCTTCTCGCCGAGCTCCTGCTGGATGGCCCGCATCTGCTGGCGCAGCAGGTATTCGCGCTGCTCCTTGCTCATCTCGCTGCGCGCCTCGTCGGCAATCTTGGTGCGGAGCTCGAGCACCTGCAATTCGTGCGACAGGTAGGTATGCAGCAGCCGCAGCCCGTCCGTACAGGTGTTGGCCTCCAGCAGCGCCTGCTCCTTCTCGACGCCGAGCCCCATCATGGAGGCGAGCATGTAGCACAGCTTCATCGGGTCTTCCTTGCCCGGGACGAGCTGGCTCAGATCGATCTGCATTTGGGGCTGCGCCATGGAGATGGCCTTGGAGGCGAGATCGAGCACAGAGCGCTGCAGCGCCTCGGTCTCGGCGGTCAGCTCACATGGCGGCGGCGAGATGCGAACCTTGGCGCGGAGGTGATTTTCGCTCTCCTCGGTGGCCAGCAGAAGGATTCGTTCGACGCCCAGCACCAGGAGCTCGATCGAGTTTTCATTGGGCCGGGCGACTTTGCGGACCACGGCTCTCGTGCCGTAGGAATACAGGTCATTCTGGGCCGGAACCTCGATGGTGGCGTCGCGCTGGGCGATGACGGCGAGTTCCTTTTCCTCGGTGGCCAGCGCGGCTTCCACGGCCGCGATCGATTTCGGGCGCCCGACCGACAGCGGCATCAACAGGTGCGGAAACAGCGTGGTGTTCTTCAGCGGCAGCAGCGGCAGCGTCTGGATCAGCTCCTGGTTTTCGCTCATGGCGCACTCCCCTTATATAGTGGCGCGGACCAGCAGAATTCCGTTTCGGTATTCCACTTCCAGCTCCGCGCCTTCAATGACGCACGGCAGGTGAATGGTCCGCTCGAACCGGCTGTAGGAAATTTCCATCGAGTACTGCGAACAGTCCTGTTCGGCGGTTTCGTCGCGGCGCACGCCGCTGACGGTGATGGCCGATCCCCGCGCGGTGACCGTGACGTCGTCCGGCTGCAGACCAGCCAGCTCAAACTTGAGCAGCCAGCCGCCCTTGGTGCGATACACGTCGGCGGCGGGCCGCCAGGTGGTCTCCGTCGCCGGCTGGGAGACGGTCGAGTAGAGCAGTCTCAGGTGATTCGGTTTCTGGCGCATAGCGGCTCTTGCTCCCATTATGCGGCAGACGGGGCCGGAAAGCTGGACGGCGCCCATCTGCCGCGGCTGCTCCAACCCGGTTACCAGCATCGGAATCCTCATCCGGCCACGCTCGCGCCGGCGGGTTGGAAGGTGAGCGCGGCGGAGGCGGCATCCAGGTCCACGCGCACCGTCTGGCCATCGCGCACCTTGCCTTCCAGCAGCAGGCGAGCCAGCGGAGTTTCGATCTCTCTTTGGATGGCCCGCTTCAGCGGCCGGGCGCCGTAGCTCGGGTCATAACCCACCCGCACCAGGTGCTCGCGAGCCGCCTCGGTCAGCTCGATCTCCACGTGCCGCTCAGCCAACCGCTCGCGCAAGCCGGCGAGCTGGATGTCGACGATCTTTTTCAGGTGCTCGTCGGTGAGCGAGTGGAAGACGATGGTCTCATCCAGCCGGTTCAGGAACTCGGGCCGGAACTGGCGCCGGAGCTCGTCCAGCACCGCCAGCTTCATGACGTTGTACTCGCCGCCCTCGAACGCCCCGCGGTATTCCATGATGCGGTGGCTGCCGACGTTGGAGGTCATGATGATGATGGTGTTCTTGAAGTCCACCGTGCGGCCCTGGCCGTCGGTGAGGCGGCCGTCGTCGAGGATCTGAAGCATTGTATTGAAGACGTCGGCGTGCGCCTTCTCGATCTCGTCGAACAGGATGACCGAGTAGGGCCGGCGCCGGACGGCCTCGGTGAGTTGGCCGCCTTCCTCGTAGCCGACATAGCCCGGCGGGGCGCCGATGAGCCGCGCGACGGTGTGCTTTTCCTGGTACTCGGACATGTCAATGCGGATCATGGCGCGCTCGTCATCGAACAGCGCCTCGGCCAGCGCGCGGGCCAGCTCCGTCTTGCCCACGCCGGTGGGGCCGAGGAAGATGAAGCTGCCGATGGGGCGGTCCGGGTCCTTCAGGCCGGCGCGGGCGCGCATCACCGCTTCGGCGACCGCCTTGACGGCCTCGTCCTGGCCGACCACGCGCCGGTGCAGGGCATCCTCGAGGTGCAAGAGCTTCTGCATCTCTCCCTCCAGGAGCTTGGAGACCGGCACGCCGGTCCAGCGGCTGACCACTTCCGCGATGTCCTCCTCGTCGACCTCCTCCTTGAGCAGGCGCGGGCCGGCCTTGGCCTCCTCCAGCTTCTGTTCCTCCTGTTTCAACTGGCGCTCAAGTTCGGCGAGTTTGCCATACTTCAGCTCGGCAGCCCGGTTCAGGTCGTATTCCCGCTCGGCGCGTTCGACCTCCAGGCGGGTCTGTTCGAGCTGCTCGCGCAACTGGCGGAGGCGCTGGACGCCTTCCTTCTCGAGCTGCCAGCGGGCCTGGAGAGCGCCGCCCTCGGCCTTGAGGTCCGCCAGTTCCTTCTCGAGCTTGGCGAGCCGTTCCTTGGAAGCCGCGTCGGATTCCTTCCTCAGCGCTTCCCGCTCGATCTCAAGCTGCATGGTGCGGCGATGGATTTCGTCCAGCTCGGCCGGCATGGAGTCGATTTCCGTCCTCAGTTTGGCGGCCGCCTCGTCGACCAGGTCGATGGCCTTGTCCGGCAGGAAGCGGTCGGTGATGTAGCGGTTCGAAAGCACGGCCGCGGCCACCAGGGCCGAGTCCTTGATGCGGACGCCGTGGTGCACCTCGTAGCGCTCCTTCAGGCCGCGCAGGATCGAGACCGTGTCCTCGACCGAGGGCTGGTCCACCAGCACGGGCTGGAAGCGGCGTTCCAGAGCGGCGTCCTTCTCGATGTGCTTGCGGTACTCATCCAGGGTGGTGGCCCCGATGCAGTGCAGCTCGCCGCGGGCCAGCATGGGTTTCAAGAGGTTGCCGGCGTCCATGGCGCCCTCGGCCTTGCCGGCGCCGACCACCGTGTGCAGCTCGTCAATAAAGAGGATGATTTCGCCGCTGGAGGCCTGAATCTCCTTGAGAACCGCCTTCAGCCGTTCCTCGAACTCACCCCGGTACTTGGCTCCGGCGATGAGCGCGCCCATGTCGAGCGCGACCACGCGCTTGTCCTTCAGCCCCTCGGGCACGTCGCCGCGGACGATGCGCCGCGCCAATCCCTCGACGATCGCCGTCTTGCCGACGCCCGGCTCGCCGATCAGCACCGGGTTGTTCTTGGTGCGCCGGGAGAGGACCTGCATCACGCGGCGGATCTCCTCGTCGCGGCCGATGACCGGATCCAGCTTGTCTTGTGAGGCGAGCTGGGTCAGATCCCGGCCGTAGCGTTCCAGAGCCTGGTAGGTGCTCTCCGGCGTGGCCGAGGTGACTCGCTGGGTGCCCCGGACCTGCTGGAGGGCCTTCATCAGCCGGTCGCGGGTGAGGCCGAATTCCTTCAAGATCCGGCCGGCGGCGCCGTTGTCCTCGGTGAGCGCGAGCAGCACGTGCTCGATGGAGATGTATTCGTCCTTCAGCCGCCGGGCCTCGTCCTCGGCCTTGGTCAGCACGCGCTGGAGGCGGCCCGTCACGTAAATCTGGTCCGCCGCGCCGGTGGGAGAAGAGACCTTGGGGTGGCGGGTGAGCTCTTCCTCCAGCCGGCGGTGGATTCCCTCGATATTGACGCCGGCCTTCAGCAGGATCGCCGGCGCCAGTCCGCCCTCCTGTTCGAGCAGGGCGGCGAACAGGTGCTCCACATCGACTTGCTGATGGCTGTAGCGGACCGCCTTGGACTGGGCGGCGCGAATGCCATCTTGCAGTTTTTCGGTTAAACGGTTCAAATCCATAGCCGTCATCCTCCGGGAAAATCACGACTCCGGACCGTCCAGCGGCTGGCCGGATCCAGTCCATCTGTCAAAAGGAGTATAACATATTAGTCATCTGCTATGCAATATCTTTAGTAGGACTCTATCATATTCTATCGCTGCCGGCTGCCCTCTGGCGGGGGCCCGTTCTGGCAGCGCCGACTGGAATTGGGTTCGTTTCGCAAGTTTTTTTGCCGGTGCTGGCCGGATCCGAAGCCGGCGAACTGCCATTCGCGCTTCCAGGATAGCCCGGCGCGGGTTTCCAGTGAGCCGCACCGATTCTTGAGCAGGATCGTAACCTGTTGTAAATAAAGGGAACTGGCGTCTCCAATCGCGGGTGTGATTCGCCGTTTCGGGCTGGGCCCACTCCAGTGAGCGGGTCCCGGACTCGTTTCTTGCGGCCGGCAGTCGGTGGCCGAATGCGTGGAGGGGTTCCGGGCGCTCGAGGGCCTGGCGGACTACTTCATCATCTTTTCGACGCAAGATCCGGAGCCGGTCAGGGAGATCATCGTGCGGATGCGGGGCGAGTGAGGCCGGCCCGCCGCGGCGCAGCTTTGCTCAGGAGGCCGGGGCTCCGTACCGGGTGGCGTACCAGGCGTTTTCCTTGATTTCGTCCTTGATGCGCGGGAACATCCCCACCACGACGAAATCGGTGGGCTTGATACTCTGGAACGCCCGTTTGAACGCCGCTTCCACGCTGGCCACCCGGCCGGCGGCCAGGATTTTGAAGGCGAAGCAAGGTTTCCTTGTTTGGCGGAAGATCTTGTACATGCGGGGCGGGTCGTCTTGCAGGTAGACCTCGCGGGGCATCTCGGGCAGCTCGCCGCCCAGCAATTTCCGCAACTCGGCGGGCGTGCGCCGGCGGTTGTAGACGCAGCCGGCGTAAAAATCGACGTCCCAGCCTTGCTCTTCCACGATGGCCAGCACTTCCGGGATGTGGCTGCCGACGCCGACCATGCTGACACCCAGGTCGCGCATCTTCTTACAGTAGTCGCGGATGGTGTCCAGCCGGCCGGCCCGGTAGGCGTCATCGGTGCGCTCGCCCTGCACCCACGCCGCCATCGGGTGAACGGCGTTGACCAGCTCGGCCGGATCATCCATCGTGGCCTGGGCGACCAGGTGCATCCGGCCTCCCGCGGCCCGGTACCGCTTCCAGTCCGGCAACCCGCGCCGCAACTGCACGTAGTTGAATGCGTTGATGCCGTAATGCTCGCACCGCTGGAGCACCTGGACTACCTTCTCCGGCGTGTACCATTCACTCATCATCGTGTTGTAGATGCGGTTGTAGTGCCCGAAGCCGTAAAACGGATTCGTGCCCAGCACCAGCCGGCTGATCTCAACCTTGCCGAACTTCACTTTCGGTATCTTGATTTGCGAGTCCGGTATCGAAGCAGCCGGGTTCCGGTCCTGTTTTCGTTGCGCCGGCAACGATGTCGCTCCGGCGGCTCCGGTCACCAGCGCCGCCGTGGTGTGCAGAAAATCCCGTCGCGTATTTGCCATCAGATCCTCTCCAGCGGAATCGTTACATTGACCATATACCGGACCGGCCGGCGAATCAAGCCCGGCGCGGCCAGACAAGCCCCCCGAGGGCGTCGGGGATGGAAGCGGCCCGTCAAGATCGAACTGTGGGCAACCTCCCCTCCTCAGCCTCTCCGCCACCCGGCGGGATACAATGTGAGGCGATGTTGTTTCTGAGGAAGAAGCCCCACCGGTACACGTTTTCCGAGCGCCTGTCGATGCTGCGCGAGGCGCATTTCACCATTCAGGAACAAGGCGAGGCTAGGGCCGTCGTCCTCCGGGATGGTTGCGCCGCCGTTATCGAGCAGACGCCCGGCGGCGGCATGAGAATTTCCCGGGCCGGGCTGGTGATCGGCCGGGAGATCGCGGCGCTGGTCAGCCTCGGCTACCAGACCGTCTGGGAAACGCCAGGTGGAGAGCGGGCGCCGGCGCGGGCCAGCCAGCTTCGCACGTACCATGATTTTCTCCAAGATCTGCGGTGGCTGCTGGGGATCCCGAGCCTGTACAACGAGTCGCTCGGGACGGTGAATGCCCGCCACCAGTATGACCGCCTGCGAGGCCGGGAACAGCTCGCATCCTGAAACGCCTGACGGGGTGGCTGGGGTCTTCCGCCGGGCCGCGAAGCCCCGCTCCGGGCAGGGTCCTCCGGCGCCCGTTTTGATAGAATAGCCTCGACTTATGACCCGCAAGAGTTTTCTTACCACCATGGCGGGGGCCGCCGCCGCGCCCCTGCTGGCAAAGACGGGAAAGCGGAGCCTGCTTTTCATCCTCAGCGACGATCATCGCTACGACATGATGGGCTGCCTCGGCCATCCATGGCTGAAGACGCCGAACATGGACCGCCTGGTCAATGGCGGCGTGCTGTTTCAAAACGCCTTCGTGACCACGTCGCTGTGCTCACCCAGCCGGGCGTCGATTCTCACCGGGCAGTACGTGCACTCCCACCAGGTGACCGACAACGTGACGCGGCTGCCGGCCGGTCTGGTGACGTTTCCCCAGGTGTTGCAGAAACACGGCTACCGGACCGGCTTCATCGGCAAGTGGCACATGGGCGGCAGCAGCGACATGCCACGGCCGGGCTTCGACCGCTGGATATCGTTCCGCGGTCAGGGCGCCTACTGGAACCCGGTGCTCAACTTCGACGGCCAGCGCCGGAAAGTGAACGGCTACGTCACCGACATCCTCACCGAGGAGGCGGTGAAGTTTCTGAGGGAGAACAAGGCCCGGCCATTTATGCTGTACCTTTCCCACAAGGCGGTTCACGGGGACTTCTACCCGGCCGAGCGTCACAAGAACCTCTACTCGGACGTGGAGATCCCTCACCCGAAATCGATGGCGAACACCGAGGAGAACTACCGGGGGAAGCCGGACTGGGTGCGGCGCCAGCGCAACTCCTGGCATGGAGTCGACGGCATGTACGATCACCGCATCGGTTTCGATGCGTGTTACCGCGACTACTGCCGCACGCTGATGGCGCTGGACGACGGGATCGGGCGCGTCTACGACGAACTGGACGCGCTCGGCCTGCTGAATGACACGCTCATCATCTACATGGGCGACAATGGCTTCCAGTTCGGCGAGCACGGCCTGATCGATAAGCGCACGATGTACGAGCCCTCCATTCGCGTGCCGATGGTGGCGCATTGTCCGGACCTGTTCAGCGGGGGGCGCCGCGTCGATGGCATGGCGCTGAACATCGATATCGCTCCCACCTTGCTGGAGGCGGCCGGGGCGCCGGCGCCGGCGACCGTCCACGGCCGGTCGCTGCTGCCTCTGATCCGGGGCACCGATCGCTGGCGGAAGGAATTCGTCTACGAATACTTCTGGGAACGGAATTACCCGCAGACGCCGACGGTGATCGGCTTGCGAACCGACCAGTACAGCTTCATGCGCTATCACGGCGTCTGGGACCTTTACGAGCTTTACGACATCCGGCAAGACCCGGACCAAATGAACAACCTGCTGGGCCACGTGCGGACCACCACCCAGGGAGGGCGGCTTTCCCGCCGGATCAAGGACCCGGATCTGAGCCGGCTGGTCACCGATTTCACGAACCGGATCCAGAAGATTCTGAGCGAAACCAACGGGCGGATGGAGCCGACCTGGCGGGCGTGAGACCGGTGGAGCCGCGGGGCGCCGGGCGATGCCGGATTCGCGGTTGGAGTTGCGCCGGGCCGCCGGTCAGCGGTGGTTGCCGGCGCGGTAGGCCTCGTCCAGAATTTCGACCACGTGGACGACGCGCTGGTTGCGGCCATGAAGGGCGGCGCCGGCGCGCAACTGGAGCAGGCAGCCCGGGTTGGCGGTGACGACGACTTCGGCGCCGGTGCGGTTGATGTCTTCCATCTTCTTTTCCAGGATCGCCATGGACATCTCGTTCTGCACTACGTTATAGATGCCCGCGCTGCCGCAGCAAGTATCCGGTGACATCATCTCCCGGAGTTCGAGTCCGGGAACGGCGGCCAGCAGTTTGCGGGGTTCGGCGCGGATCTTCTGGCCGTGAAGGAGGTGGCAGGAATCCTGGTAGGTGGCCGTGAGCGGCACCGGCCCGAGATTCCGGTTCCATTCAATCGAGGCGAGGAACTCGCTGATGTCCTTGACCCGGGAAGCAAACTCCCTGGCCCGTTGCGCGTAGCGGGGATCCCCGGCCAGCAGTTCCGGGTATTCCTTCAGCATCGAGCCGCAGCCGGCGGC
>CAZXVW010000165.1:0-9656 GCA_964644025.1 uncultured Solibacteraceae bacterium
CGCGATTGTGGCTTCCTCGCGGGAGGAGGCCATGACGGCGGCGGCGGCAGGACCCGGCCGGCCGGCCGTTGGCGGAGGCAAGACCCCGAACCTGGACCAGTTCACCTCCGACCTGACCGGAGCAGCCCGCGAAGGGAAACTCGACCCGGTGTTGGGACGCGACTTCGAGATCCGGCAAATGATCGACATTCTGCTCCGCCGCCGCCAGAACAACCCGATTCTGACCGGCGAGGCGGGGGTCGGCAAAACGGCCGTGGTCGAAGGATTCGCTCTCCGGGTGGCGGCCGGAGACGTGCCGCCCCCGTTGCGCAACGTCAGCATCCGGTCGCTGGACCTGGCCCTGCTCCAGGCCGGCGCCGGCGTCAAGGGCGAGTTTGAAAACCGGCTCAAGGGTCTTCTTGAGGAGGTGAAGGCCTCCGAGACGCCGATCATCCTGTTCATCGATGAGGCTCATACGCTGATCGGCGCCGGGGGGCAGGCGGGCCAGGGCGACGCCGCCAACCTGCTGAAACCGGCGCTGGCCCGGGGCGAGCTCCGGACCATCGCTGCCACCACCTGGTCCGAGTACAAGAAGTACTTCGAGAAGGACCCGGCTCTGACCCGGCGGTTCCAGGTGGTGAAGGTCGAGGAGCCGACCGAGGAGCAGTGCATGGTCATGATGCGCGGGGTGGTCTCCTCGCTGGAGAAGCACCACCAGGTACGAATCCTCGACGAGGCCGTCGCCGCCGCCGTTTCCCTCTCTCACCGTTACATCGCCGGACGCCAGCTCCCGGATAAGTCGGTCAGCGTGCTGGACACGGCCTGCGCCCGGCTGGCCCTCAGCCACAGCGCCACACCCGCGCCGATCGAAGACGCCACCCGCCGGCTGGAAGACCTGAAGGTTCAGGAGCGGGTTCTCAGCCGCGAGAGCGCCGTCGGCGGAAATCACCGGGAACGCCTGGAAGAAATCGCCCAGGAGAAGACCGCCCTGCAGGCCAGGCTCGAGGAGCTGAACGCCCGCTGGGAGAAGGAGCGCGAGCTGGTGGCGCGGATCCGGGAGTTGCGTTCACAACTTGAGGCAACAGCCGAAACCGCGAACCCCTCACCCGGAGAAACCGCCACGGAAACCACGGCTCAGGAATCCGCGGCGCCGGCGGCCGGCAACGGCAAGGCCCAGCGGGAGGAGATGCTGCGGCTGACCAAGGAGCTCGAGCAGTTGCAAGGCGATACGCCCCTGATGCGGGTCACCGTGGACGCACAGATCGTTGGAGAAGTGATCTCGGGCTGGACCGGCATCCCGCTCGGCAAGATGGTCAAGGATGAAATCGCCACCGTCCTCTCGCTCAAGGACCTGCTTGCCCAGCGGGTGATCGGCCAGGATCACGCGCTGGAGGACATCAGCCAGCGGATTCGAACCTCGCGGGCCAGGCTGGACGATCCGAGCAAGCCGATCGGCGTGTTCCTCCTGGTGGGGCCCAGCGGCGTCGGCAAAACCGAAACCGCACTGGCGCTCTCCGATCTCCTCTACGGCGGCGAGCGGAACCTGATCACCATCAACATGTCCGAGTTCCAGGAAGCTCACACTGTCTCCACGCTGAAGGGCTCGCCGCCGGGCTACGTCGGCTACGGCGAGGGCGGCGTGCTGACTGAGGCTGTTCGGCGCCGTCCCTACTCGGTGGTCTTGCTCGACGAGGTCGAAAAGGCGCACCCGGACGTGCTCGAGCTTTTCTACCAGGTGTTCGATAAGGGCATGATGGAGGATGGCGAGGGCCGCGAGATCGACTTCAAGAACACAATCATCCTGCTGACGACGAACGCTTGCACCGACGAGCTGATGAAGCTGACCGCCGACCCGGAGACTTCACCGGAGCCGGAGGCGCTGGCCGCCGCCATCAAGCCGGAACTGAACAAGATTTTCAAGCCGGCCTTCCTCGGCCGCATGCTGATTGTGCCTTACTACCCGATCCGCGACGAGGCGATGCGGAAGATTATCGAACTGAAGCTCGCGAAGATCAAGCGGCGCCTGCGGGAGAACCACAAGATCGATCTGGTTCACGACGACTCCCTCATCGAGGAGGTGGCGCGGCGCTGCACCGAGGTGGAAAGCGGCGCGCGCAACGTGGACAACATCCTCACCAACACGTTGCTGCCGGACGTCGCCGAGCGGTTGCTGGGCCGGATGGCGGCGGGCGAGCCGCTTCAGTCGATCCGGGTGAGCATCGGGGAGGACGGCTCTTTCGTTTACGAGTGAGGCGCCAGACAATGCCACCGATTCAGCGCGGCCGAATTCCCGGACCTGTCCGCGGCGGCGCCGGGGCATACCCGGGCCTCCGGAATCCGGGGTTCGCCCACGGGCTGCGGGCTCCCGGTCCCGGCGGGCGCATCGGCGGGGGCCGCGTTCTGTTCGCCGAGGCGGGCCAGCCCGTCTCGGACACGGCCACCGACGCGCAGCCTGCCGCTCCACCCGAGATACTGGATGAGCCGCGTCCCGCGCTGTTTGATCATGTCCGCCTGGTGAGCATCACGGACCCGCTGTTCGTTGAAACCGGGCCCCGCCCGGAAGACGTCGTGCAGGGACGTCTCGACAACTGTCCGGTGGCGGCCGCGCTGATGGCCTTGGCCCGCGCCACTCCCGAGCGAATCCAGGAGATGATCAGCCGCATCCCTGGCCAGGTACGCTACCGTTACCGCCTGCGCGCGGAAGAGCGCTTGGGAACGGCCCCGCTCTCCTACACCGTCCGGCTCCCGGCGGCTGCGCCAGTGCGGGTCAGCAACATGCTGTACGCCGGCCCCGAAGGCATTCTCTACGCCCATTCCAGCAACCACAGCGCTTGGGTAAGTTTCCTTGAGAAAGGCTACGCGGCGAGCAAGCGGGGCGGCTACGTGACACTGAGCCAGGTCGGCACCGGCGCCCTGGACGCCCCGGACACTCGCCAGGTCTTCACCGAGATTGTGGGACCGTGTGACACGGCGTACCTGGGTGAGCGCGATTATCGTTTCATTTCGCATGACTTGCAGGATCAGCCGCTGAATGACACGATTCTCCAGCACATGTTTCACCTGGCGCGCCGCCGGCCGACCATCGCCGCCTCCCGGCCCCAGGCTTCCCGGGGCAGCGGTGTCCGCGCCGGACATTCCTACGGGGTCCTCGGCTTTGCCGGCGGAAACGTTCACCTGCGCGATCCGCGCGGCGGCCCCGACGCAGAACTGCACGTCACGTTAGAAGAGTTCCGCGAGGCCTTTCTCGCCCTGTTGCAGGCCGCCGCTTGAGGTACAACCATGCCAGAAGCAATCACCCAGCAAGGACGAATCATCGCGATCACGACGCCGCTTGGGCCGGATGTGCTGTTGCTACGCTCCCTCACCGGTACCGAGGCGATTTCTCAGCCGTTCCGGTTTCACCTGGACATGCTGAGCGAGGATTTCAACGTCAGCTTCGACGACATCGTGGGCAAGAATGTCACCATCACGATCCTCCGCCCTGAAGCCGACCCACGCTTCCTCAACGGCCACATCGCCCGCTTCGCCCAGTTGCCCATCGAAGGCCACCTGGCCCGCTACGAGGCCGAGATGGCGCCTTGGTTCTGGTTCCTGAGCCGCACGGCGGACAACAAGATCTTCCAGGAGAAATCGGTCCCGGAGATCATTGAGCAGGTGTTCGGCGATCTCGGGTTCTCGGATTACCGGTTCGAGCTGAACCGCTCCTACCAGCCCCGCACTTACTGCGTCCAGTACCGCGAAACGGCGGCCAACTTCGTGAGCCGGCTCATGGAGGAGGAAGGCATCTATTACTTCTTCGAGCACGAGAACGGCAAGCACACCATGGTGCTCGCCGACCACCGCTCCATTCACCAGAGCTGCCCGGAGGCCCAGGTCCGTTACCAGCACACGATCGGCGAGGGCGCCTTGCACCTGGAGAGCCTGGTCTATGAGTGGCGTTACGAGCAGGAATTGCGGACCGGCAAGTACGCCTTGAATGACTACAATTTCGAGACGCCCAGCACCAGCCTGTTGAGCAAGATCGACAGCGTGATTGACCAGGGCGGCAACAAAAAGTACGAAATCTACGACTATCCCGGCGAGTACCTGGACCGGGGCCGGGGCGACGAAGTGGTCCGGCTGCGAATGGAGGAGGAGGAGGCGCCGCACACGGTGGTGACCGGTAGCAGCGATTGCCGCACCTTCTCGCCGGGCTTCAAATTTGAACTGAGCGAACACGAACGCAGTGATCAGAACCAGGAGTACCTGCTGACGTCGGTCACTCACAGCGCCCACTCGGGCAGCTTCATCGGCGGGCCGGAGGGAGAAGGCGGCACTTACGCCAACACCTTCACCTGCATTCCGCAAAGCGTGCAATTCCGTCCCGCCAGGACGACTCCCAAGCCGCTGGTGCAAGGATGCCAGACCGCGGTGGTGGTGGGCCCGCCGGGCGAAGAGATCTATGTCGATAAGTACGGCCGGGTGAAAGTACAGTTTCACTGGGACCGCGTCGGCAGCAAGGACGACAACAGTTCCTGCTGGATCCGTGTTTCCCAGCTTTGGGCCGGCAAAAACTGGGGAGCGATGTTCATTCCGCGCATCGGCCAGGAGGTGATCGTCGACTTCCTGGAAGGCGACCCGGACCGGCCGATCATCACCGGCCGCGTCTACAACGCCGAGCAGATGCCGCCGTACAAGCTGCCGGACAACCAGACCCGGAGCTCGGTCAAGAGCCGCAGCAGCAAGGGCGGCGCGGCCTCGAATTTCAACGAGATTCGCTTCGAGGACAAGAAGGGCAAGGAGCAGTTGTTCTTGCACGCCGAGCGCGACATGGACGTTCGGGTGAAGAAAGAATCCCGCGAGTACGTCGGCGGCAGCCGGCACCTCATCGTCGGAGGGGACCAGAAAGAGAAAGTCAAAGGCGACCGGCACACGCACATCGAGGGGGATCTGAAAAAGAAAGTGGATGGCAGTGCTTCGCTGACGGTCGGCATGAACCGGGATGAAAAGGTCGGCATGAAACATGCGGTTGAGGCCGGTCAGGAGATTCACTTGAAAGGCGGAATGAAGGTCATCATCGAAGCGGGATTGCAGCTATCGTTGAAGGGCCCCGGTGGCTTTGTTGACATTGGACCCGCCGGCGTGACGATCCAAGGAACTCTGGTCAACATCAACAGCGGTGGAGCTGCCGGAACCGGCAGCGGCGCGTCCCCGCAGGATCCGGAAAACCCGGCCGTCGCTGATGACGGCAGCAAGGGTGACAAACTGTAACAGGAGCGAACGATGCCGCCAGCAGCACGCCTTTCCGACATGCACACCTGCCCGATGGTGACGCCGGGCACGCCGCCGGTCCCGCATGTCGGCGGTCCCATTTTGCCGCCTTGCTGCCCCACGGTGATCATCGGCGGCCTGCCAGCCGCGCGGGTGGGCGATATGGCCACCTGCGTCGGGCCGCCGGATGTCATTGTGAAAGGATCGCCGACGGTGTTCATTGGCTTCATGCCGGCAGCCCGGATTGGCGACACCACGGCTCACGGCGGCGTCATTGTCATGGGATGCCCCACCGTAATTATCGGAGAGGTGGGCGCCGGCGCGCCGGTGGGTCCGGGGACGCCGGGCGCTGGCGCCCCGCCAGCCACCGCCCAGGGCGGTGGCCAGACGAGCGAGGTGTCGCATATTGGCCCGGCCGGTCCGGAACACGTCGGTCCTCTCAAAGCCCAGCCCGGCCATACGCCGGCCGAAGTGGCATCGGCTTCCCAACAACAGCAGCAAGAAGAAGAGAAGACCTGGATCGAGGTCGAATTGGTCGACCGGGACGGGGAACCGGTCCCGGACAAGGACTTCCGCATCCGGCTTAGTAAAGGCAATGTGCTTTCCGGGCGCACGGACCAGCAAGGCAAGGCCCGCTTCGAGGGCGTCGATCCGGACTCCGGTGAGGTGATTTTCCCGCAGATTCCGGAAGACGCCGAACCCTCGGGAACAACGAAGGGCTACGATTCTGTCCAGGCCCCGGACGCCGTTCGCACCAGCGAGTCTACCGAACAGCGGCAGCCGGCGCCGGACCTTGAGTTGGAAGACGCCGGCCCGGGCGACTGGGAAGGACCGCCCGACGCGGCCGATCAGCAGGCCGACGCGGCGGGGGAAGAGGAAGAAATCGAAGAGCTGGAAGATGCCGAATAAACCCCGCCTCCAGGCCTCGGCCACCACCACACAAACCAACCGCGTGCAGCTGCTACCGTTCCGCGTCTATGACCTCAAGGTGCCGGTACGGTGGGACCCGTCCGCCGGCAAACTCCCGGTCTCCTACGCGATCGACGATCCAAATCATCGGATTCGCGCCGGACACATCCTGTACAAGGTACCAACCTCTTCCGGCTACGTCACCGTCAAGAGAGAAAAGCTGTCGACGGCGATGTTGCTGCCGATGAAGTACGAGCTGCCGGAATCGATGCAGTGGGACGGCATCATCAAGGAGGGAATCCCGGACCGCATCGGCCAGCGCATCACCGCGGATCTCTCCGAAGTCTGGGTCATCATCCAGGTCTGGAACAATACGAACCCGGCGCCGGGCAAGCCGGACCCGGAACGGGCCGGAAGAACGAACGTCGCCAAGGAGTGGTTTTCCCAAACCATGGGGTCGGTGGCGGTCGACGCCATCGTCGAGGGCAAATGGGCCCGCAACTGGGTGATCCCTTATGAACGCTGGTCCGACGAAGCTTACGAGCAGGACAAGGGTGACGTGGCGATGAAGATCAAGGTCAAGAACGTCCGGGACGGGACTCCGGTCCGCATCGAAGTGCGCCGGATCAAAGACATCAAGGACCCTTACGGTGACTACCCTTACGTCGGCACCGCCAGCTCAACGCCGAAGCTCCAGCCAGGGCTGCACGACCTCGTCGTGCGAGGGCAGAAAGTAGTCCAGGCCGCCAACGGGAAGGATCCCTTCGTGCGCTTCAACTGTTATGACCAGCATTGGATTCATAAGGGGAATAACTTCTATATGTTCGCGGTGGGGTTCGGAAAGGACGGGGACCTGATGGTGGCGTCGGAACGCGACCACGTGAACAAGGAGAAGCAGTGCCTTCACCTGCGGTTCACGGTTTTCATTCTGATGCCGAACCACGACTTGTATTACACGCGCCGCCTTGCCCGCCAGCTCCACCACTTCTTTCGCCGGGAGACAAAGTACTACCGTTCCTACCTGATGATGGAAACTCCGAAGGATTTCTACCAGGTATTCCGGCGGATGACGTACCGCTACATCATCATCTACCCCGGTCACGGTGCCGCCTGGTGTGTCCACCCAGACCACCCCGAAGTTGTAAATCCGAAAACCGGCAAAGGGTTCCGCTCCCCGGACCGGAGTCATGTTTCCAGAAACCGCAAGGTCCGGCTCGAGGTGGCAGCGAAACACGAAGTCATTGAACTGACGCGGGCCACCAACAACCTGAACGGGCTGGCTGCGCGGGTGAACGCTTCCCCGCTCGGAGTGAAGGCTAAAGTCATGCGCGCCGTGAAAGGCAGGCGGAGGTACTATATCGTGGCCACGGCGAACGACGGAAAATCCGGCGTCAAGCTCTTGGACCACCACGGGAGGAACATCAACGCCACCACTGACTATGCGGAGCTGTATTCCCGAGCCTTCCCGCCGGACAAGTACGTCTGCCCGACCGAACGCTGGACGCCGACAAAATGGCTCAAGCGCCAGCTCGCCTACGACCGGCGCCGGGGAGCGCAAAAAGGCTGCGGCCACCGCGAAAACGTCGGACATGCCATGTGTCTCGGGCGATTGCGCAGCGCCCATCCCCGCAGCGGCGTCAGTGCCCACAGCCACGGATACATCGGAAACATGGACCATAACTATCGCGTAGACCGGCTTTGCTGCTCGACTGAAACCACAAATTTCCTCATCTCCTTGAGCAAGAAGACCCGTCCCGTCCCGCGTTTCATCCTTTGGAACGGAGGGTGCCGGACAATGCTCACTACCAACCTGGGCCGCCTGTTCACTGCCAACGGCTCCCGGTACTATTTCGGCTGGGTCTATGTCTCCAATGAGTGCGAGTTCGTGATGAAGGTGTTCAAGGATTGGATCAAGGGGCCCGGGGCCAAGACCGAGTACGATACGGAGCGGTTCCTGGACTCCTATTACCGGATGGTGAAAAAGGGCACCTGGTCGCGGTATGAGCCGCGGCTGATGACCTCGTCGGGTCCCCTGCCGTCGCGGCGAGCTTCCGACAAGGCTTCGAATGCGCTGAAATGACAGAAACAGAGCTAGAGAAAAAGGCCGTGCAGGTGGCCGAGGACCTGGTCCGCGATACCCTCAAGGATGCGCGGGTGGTGCATTGCACCGCGGAAGTCACCTGGTACCGGGACCTGCTGCGCCGGCTTTCCGAACACGAGCTGACGGTGCTGGAACGCGACGCCGACATCATCGTTTTCTTCGATGAGTCCGGCAAGCCGTCCGGCTGGCGCGACGACGGGCGGCTGGGGGCGCCGGGGCCGGTGGAGCTGCCGGTGGAGACGGTCCGCGAAAAGGTGGTTGCGGAACTCGATCTTCCTGCAGACACCCGCGCAGGGCACATGGCGCCGGTCGAGCTTCCGCCGGTGGGCTGGACGCTGGAGCTGGTGCTGTTTCCCGGCCAGCTCGCAACCGAAGAGGAGCTGATCCGTGTCTGGGTCGCCCCGCAGCACCAGCGCGTGATCCAGGTGCTCTACGGCAAACTCGCGGCCGCGGGAGGCAGCATATGAGCGAGGAAGAAGCGATCCAGGTGGTCGAGACCCGCCGGAAGGAGTTGGATATCGATCCCGCGATGGAAATCGACGGCGCCGAGAAGGCGATAGTCGAGTACCTTCCCAATCCGGACGAGCCGGGCGAACCCGAGGACCGCCTCGCCTGGATCGTCAGCCTGTCCTGTTCCTGGGGCTTTGTCGAAGTCCACGTCGACGACGCCACCGGCGAGGTGCTCACCGTCAGGAGAAGCGCATGAGCGATCCGAAAGGCGAAGCCGAACAGTACGTTTCCCGGATCCTGGAGCGGCGGCTGGAGCGCGCCGGCATCTCCACGGCCCACCCGGAGTGGTATTTCCAGTGCGAAGGCGAGCAGCAGCAACCCTTCCCGGGGGGCTTCCAGGTGCGGGTCCATACGTGGCGCCACTGGTCCGACGCGCTGGTCAAGCTGAACGCGGACAACGGCGAGCTGCTGGGCTACGCGGTAGACCGCTTCGATGATGCGCCGACGCCGAACGAACTCACCGAAGAAGAAGCGCTCGCAGCCGCAGCCAAGGCCATCGAGATTCCTCCGGATGCCGAGCTGGCGGATTTTCAGCACGTGGATTTCCCGCACGGGCGGAAAATGGTGCTGCTCGAGTGGGTTCACGTGGTCAACGGGATTCGCGTCGAAGGCGATTTTCTCCGCATCATCCTGCATCCGGACACCCACCGGGTGATCGAGTACGACCGCAAGTGGCGGGCGCCGAAGCTGAAGTAGGTCCGGCCCGGACTCGCGAAGCCGAGCCGGCCCGGCTCTCCGCGTGCTAAATTGCCAGTATGGACCGATCGGCCGATTGGCTTGCGCAGGCGGAGCGAGACCTGTTGGCGGCTCGCAGCCTGGCTGCCGAAGGGTTCCACGAGTGGGCTGCGTTCGCGGCTCAGCAGGGCGCCGAAAAAGCGGTGAAGGCGCTGGTTCAGTGCATGAAGGG
>CAZXVW010000166.1:0-9547 GCA_964644025.1 uncultured Solibacteraceae bacterium
CGCCATCGCCGAGGTGGGTTTCCAGGAGGAGGTTGCGCTGGAGGAAGTCGGCGAGTCGCAGATGCTTGCAGGAAACGTGCCGCTGGAGCTGGCCGACCGCAGTTGCCTGGCGCGGTTTCCGCTGTTGCACGTCTACTGCGACCGCGTGAGGAACCTCCAGCGGGAAAAGTTCCGCGCTTTTTCCGGGACCGCGCGGGTCAACATCGAGTTGCGGGTTTCCGATGAGCGCATGGAGCGGCTGGAGCGGAAACTGCAGCTTTACGTGGACGCGGTGACCGCGGTGCTGGAGCGGAATCGCGGCGACTGGGGCCAGGGAATGAGCTACGCCGGCGGTTATGAGATTCAATTCGGCGCCGTGAAGAGCGGCGGCAAGAACTACATCCAGGCGGCCAAGCTGGCGCTGGAGGTTGACGTGAGTCAGAACTAGGACGGGTTTCACATCATGTCTTGTTACATATCATCGAACGAGAACCGATTCTACGCGGCCAAGGAACAGGCGTACGGTTACGCGGCCTCGGTGACGGAGGCCAACCGGCTGCCGGCGGTGCGGCTGACGGCCCGGCAGGAGGCCGAGCGCGTCGAACGGCGCGACAAGACCGGCAGCCGGACGTTTGCCGGGTTGCCCGCCGGACTGAGGAAGCGGACGAGTTTCCAGGTGACGACCTACCTGACGAGCTGGGACCCGGCGAGTTCCGAGCCCGGTTACGGACCGCTGTTTCACGCCGCCCTGGGGGGAGATCCCCTGGTTTTCGCGGGCGGGGAGGTGAGTTCGATCAGCGGCAACCAGCTCGATTTCACCGCTGCCCATGGGTTGAGCGCGGGCCAGGCGGTGAGCTGCGGGGGCGAGATCCGGTTCGTGACGGCGGTGGTCAGCGACGTGGCGGTGCTGCTGAACGCGCCTTTCACCGGGGATCAGGCTTCCGGCTGGCCGGTGGACCGAACCGTGACCTACGCCCCGGCGAGCGAATTGCCGAGCGTAAGTATCTTCGACTACTGGAGTCCTGCCTCGTCGGTCCACCGGATCCTGACCGGCGCGGCCGTGGACCGGATGAAGGTGGACATCAACGGGGACTTCCACGAGTTCACCTTCAGCGGGATGGCGAGCGACCTGCTCGACACCGCGAGTTTCACCACCGGACAAGCGGGTCTCAGCGAGTTCCCGGCCGAGCCGGCAGTGACGGAGCTGAACTACTCGGTGATTCCGGGAAATCTCGGCCAGGCGTGGCTGGGGGTTACGCCGGACCGGTTCTTTACGATCACGGGCGCCGAGGTGACGCTGGAAAACGGGCTGGATTTGCGCGTGCGGGAGTTTGGTCTGGAGACGCCGCAATGCGTGGCGGCCGGGGTCCGAAGCGTGACGACGACGTTCAGCCTGTACGAGAAGCCGGACAACGCGACGCGGGCCCTGTATCAGGCCGCGCGGCAGAGGTCGCCGCTCAGCGTAATGTTCCAGCTTGGGCAGCAGCCCTCCCAGCTTTGTGGGGTGTACCTGAAAAGCGTGATTCCCGAAGTCCCGGAATTCGCGGACCAGGAGACGCGGCTCGAGTGGCAATTCAGCAACTGCCGGGCGCAGGGCACGATCGATGACGAAATTTTCGTCGCCTTCGGATAAGGCCATGCAGTACGCGAGCACGGTTACTTTGTCCTCGAAGGTGATGGAGGGCGTGCGGTTCACGATCGCGCGGATGTCATTCGGCCGGCGGATCGAGCTGACGCGCCGCATCCGGGAGCTGGGGAGGAAGCTCGAGTACCTGGAAGCCGGCGAAGACCTGAAGGAGAAGATCGAGGCTACGCTGCTCACCCAGGAGGTGGAAAGGCTGTACCTGGAGTGGGGGCTGCGCGGGATCGAGGGGCTGGAAATCGACGGCCGGCCGGCGACCCCGGAGACCGTGATCGCAGAGGGCCCGGAGGAGCTGTGCCGGGAGATCGTGGCTGCGATCAGGTCCGAGTGCGGGCTGAGCGAAGAAGAACGAAAAAACTGATTGTCGCCTTCCATTTCCAGTTTGCCAACCAGGCCGCGTGGAAGTGCGACGCCTGCAGGAAGAGCGGCCTGGAAAAGGCCCGGCGCTGCCCGTGGCGCGCCGAGACGGCGAGGGCCGGGAACCGGCCCGTCTGGGCGCGGAAGGGAGTTGCGGTGACCGTGTGTCCGGCGGGGTTCATCACGCCGGAGAGCCTGGCCTGGATTGAGCAGTACGCTGCCTGGAAGTTTCTTGGGGCGGGAGCGAGTCTGACGGAAATGCCCGCCCGGATGGTGGATGCGTTTTGTGTACTCGAACAGGAGCTGAGGAAAGAGGCAGATGATGGCGAACGATGAGCTGGCACGAACCCTGGAACGGCTGCTGGCCGAGGCACGGGCCGGCAGGCAGCCACAGCCTGAGGCCGCCCGGCTCAGTGAAGCGGGGTGGAGACCGGAGGCGCGGGTGCTGGCCGAGATCCGGGCGTGGACCGGACAAACCGGCGGGGCCGCGACGCCGGACAGCGGCCGCTCGGCGCCGGTGGTGCGCGAGGTCGCGAATCCCGCCGGTGCGGAAGTGGCCGAAAGCGCTGACCGGCTGGGGCGGCAACTGGCCGAACTGACCGCGGCGGCCCGCGTGCAAGCGGCGATGACCGAGACGAACACGCGGGCGCTGATCGAGAATTCGCTGGCGCAGGCTGAGGGAAGCAAGAGGTCAACGGCAGCCAGCATTGGGAAATCCCTGTTCTCGTTTCTTGGCAGTGGGCTGGGGCTGGTGAAGTTGTTCGGCGGGTTGTTCGGCGGGCACGAGGAGAAGGTCCTGCCGGCGCTGCCGCGCTACGTGGCCCCGCCGCCGGTTGTGGTGGAGGCCGGCTATCGCGCCGAGGCGGGGGGCGCTGTTCAGCAGATCCGTTATGCACAGGACGGGCTGCCGCGGCCGGTGAGTTCGACCACGCTGCCGCCGGCGCCGCAGGTTACGGTTCAGGTGCAAGCCATGGACAGCCGGTCGTTCCTGGACCACAGCTCGGAGATCGCCCAGGCGGTGAAGGAAGCCCTGCTGGCTTCGCACTCGCTCAATGATGTTGTCGCGGAGCTGTAGCGAACCATGAGTGATTTTCCCGTTCTGAAAACAGGCGCCGTAATGCAATACCCGGCGACGAGGACGCTGGTCTACGCCACGCAGGTGATGCGGTTCGTCGACGGGAGCGAGCAGAGGTGCCGCGACTACAGCGCGCCGCGGCGGCGGTGGATTATCCGGCTGGACCTGCTCGATGAGGCGGAACTGGCGAGCCTGGAGGAGTTCTTCCGGACTCGTCAGGGCTCGCTGGAGGCGTTCTCGTTCACAGACCCGTGGGACGGAGTGGTGTATCCGAGCTGCTCGTTCGAGAACGAGGAAATGGTGATCGAGTACCTGGGCGAGGGGCGAGGACGAACGGCGCTGGTCGTGAAGGAGAACCGAGGCTGAGATGAGCGCGTTTCCACAGTTGCTGAGCGGGGCCAGCGGACAATATCCGATCCGGAGGCGGCGGCTTACTCGGACGGTGGTGAACCGGTCGGCTGACGGTTGCGACTGGAGGCTGGGCGACGCGGCCGGGGCGGCGACGGTGTGGGAGCTGGAGGCCGCGGCTTTGACTGACGAGGAGTGGGCGGCCATCAGCTCGTTGTTCCAGGCTTGTGAAGGCCGCCTGCGGTCTTTCAAGTTTTTGGACCCGGCGGGGAACCTGCTTTCGCGCAGCGAGGAGCTGGACGCAGCCGACTGGCAGAAGGATCCGCTGGTGGAATTGACCGCGGGCGTGGCCGATCCGCTGGGCACGACGCGTGCGACCACCGTGCTGAATACCGCGCAAACGGCCCAGGGACTGAGCCAGGCGGTGGAGGCGCCGGCGAACTACGTCTACTGCTTCAGCCTTTACGCGCGCAGCGGGCAGCCTACCGACCTGACGTTGCGGCGATTTTCCACTACCAGTTCGGCGGTTGACACGGTGAGGGTTTCGGCGGGCTGGCGGCGATACGTCTCGGCGGGCAACCTGGGCGCGGCGGAAGAGCCGGTGTGGTTCGGCCTGCAGATACCGGCAGGGGCGTCCGTGGACGTTTTCGGTCTCCAGGTGGAAGCCCAGCCCGGCGCCTCGGCATACAAGCCGACGCCGTCCCGGGGGGCCGTATACCCGCGGGCACGATTCTTCGATGACGTGCTGGGGCAGAGGACGGACGGCCCGGGGCGGCACTCGGCGCTTATCCGGATTATCAGCCCGCCTGAGGAGTAGCGAAGGATGGGAACGATTTCCACGTTAAAGGAACAAGAGGTCCTGGACACGCCGCTGCTGCTGTTCGACTGCGAACTGACCTCGGGCGCGATGGAGCACTGGAGCACCCACGCGGTGCAGCATGACGGCGCCGCCTACGAGGCGCGCGTCCTCCGGCACAACGTGTTCGAGACGCGCTCATTGTCCGACGACGGAATCGACGCGGTCGCGAAGGTTTCGCTGACGCTGGCGAATGCCGACTCGCATTTTTCCCAGATCGCCAGAAACACGGGGTGGAAAGGGGCGAAGCTGACCGTCCGGTTCCTGTTCTTTGACCTGGCGGGCGGCGCGGCGACTTCGGAAGAACTGGTGCTGTTTCGAGGCGTGGCGAATCCGCCGGACGAGATCAACGAAGCGAGCATCCGGCTGACATTTTCCAACCGCCTCGGTTTGCAGCGAGTGCTGTTGCCCGAGATCCGCATCCAGAAGCGATGCCCGTGGACGTTTCCGGGCACTGAGGAGCAGCGCGCCGAGGCGATCACCGGCGGGAGCAAAGGCAAGTTCTCCCCGTTCTTTCGTTGCGGCTACTCGGCCGGCATTGAGGGTGGAGCCGGGAACCTGAACGGCGATGTTCCCTTCACCAGTTGCGACTACACGCGGGCGCAATGCGAGCAGCGGGGGATGTTCCGCCAGGATGATGCCGGGAACCCCACGCGACGGTTTGGCGGGATCGAGTTCCTGCCGGCGACGATCCTGGTGCGGAGCTACGGAGAGCAGGACCGCCACTGGTCCGCCCCGGTGGAGAACCAGGCGCGGTACAACGACTTCGTGCCGCTGGTGTACGGCACCGCCTGGTACGAACCGCCGATCGTTTTCGCCCGGAACGACGGAAACCTGACCCGGATGGAAGTCCTGCTGGGAATGGGAGAGATCGAGGACCTGGTGAAGGTGCTGGTCAACGGGGTGGAAATTCCGGAGGGTCAGGCGGGCGCGGATATGACCTCGACCGGCTGGTTCAACCTGGTGAGTCATGGAAACCGCACCGGGGATTTCAACTACGATTTCTGCGACGGGGCCGGCAACCCGGTCGGGGACCCGTACGGGAGCATGGCGTACGTGTCGGTCGTGGTGCCGAACCGCATCAGCGAAGGCAGATCGCTGCCCCGGGTCGAAGTGCTGCTGAAAGGGCTGCGGCTGGACACCTACGACGCCGACGGTACGTACCTGGGGGCGGAGTTTTCGAACAATCCGGCGTGGGTGTTGCTGGACTTGCTGCGGCGTTGCGGGTGGAGCCCGGAAGAAATGGACCTGGCGAGCTTCGCCCGCACCGCGCAGTACTGCGGGGAACTGATCCCGGCTACGGATCTGCACGGCAACCCGGTCCAGGTGCCGCGGTACCAGTGCAACCTGGTGGTGCGAAAGCGGCGGAGCGCGGCGGATCTGGTGCGCGGAGTGCGGAACGGCTCCGGCTTGTATCTGACCTACGGGGCCGGCGGCCGGCTCCAACTGTGCGCCGAAGCGAGCTTCGCGATCCAGCAACCCACGAAGCCGGAAGGCAGCAACAGCACCGAAGAGTTCAACGGCGGCTGGCCGGCTTACGAGTTTGGCGACGGGACGTCGGGTTTCTCCGGATTGCTGCGGAAGGAGAACGGCGAACCGTCGGTGCGGTTGTGGTCGCGGCCGACGGCTGACAGTCCGAACCGCTACTCGGTCGAGTTCCAGGACGAGTTCAATGAATACCAGCAGGACAGTCTCTCGCTGGTGGACATTGACGATGCCTTGCAAGCGGGCCAGGAGGTTTCGGCGCGGCTGAGCGCGCTGGGCATACCGAATTTCCACCAGGCTGCTCGAATGATCCGGCGGCAGCTAGACAAGGGGATCCGCGGCAACCTGTTCGTGGAATTCGAGACCAGCGTGCGCGGCATCGGTTTGAAGCCGGGCGACCTGATCACGATCACCTACTTGAAGGAGGGGTTCCAGCGCCAGCCGTTCCGGGTGGTGAAGGTGGCCGCAGGCGCCAATCACCGCACCTCGGTGGTGACCTGCCAGCTCCATGACGACGCCTGGTACACGGACGCGGCGCCGGCAGAGGCCGGCGGTTCGGTGGCGCGCCGGCAACGGGGCGGAGAAGTAGGCCTGCCGCGCCCGCTGATGGGCGCGGTAATCGACGCGGACGGCCACGCGCAGTTCGCCATTACGGAAAAGGCGAGCGAGCAGTCCGACGGGAGCGCCATGGTGACACTGGAGGTGGGGTTCCTCGCGCCGGCCAGGCCGGGGAACTCGAGTGCTGAAATCCCATTGCTAAGTCTGGCTCCGGCGGTGGACACCAGTGGCGGGTCGATTCCCGGCGGTCAGACGCTCTATTACGCGGTGAGCGCGGTGGACGCGGACGGCAATGAGAGCGGGCTGTCGTTCGTCGTGAAGGCGACGATCCCGGCCGGCGCGGACACGAACGCGGTCACGCTGACCGGGCTGAGCTTCTCGGAGGCCACGGCCGGATTCCACGTTTACCGGGGCGCGAACCCTTCCCAGCTTTACCGGATCGCGTCGGAGGAAGCCGTGGCTTCCGAGTTTCAGGACACCGGGCTGGAGGCGACGCTGGCCGCTCCGCCGGATGAAAACTATGACCATGCGAAGTTCCGCTGGCGGTTCGAGCTGGTGCCAGAGTACCAGGCTACCGCGTACTCGGCGAACACGGTGGGCAGCAGTTCCCTACAGATGATTCCGAACGAGCACGCCGGGATGGTGGTGCGCATCACCCGCGGCAAAGGGGCCGGGCAGGAGCGGAGCGTGCTGAGCAACGACGCCAACAGCTTGACGGTGACGCCGGGCTGGGACGTGGAGCCGGACACGACGAGCTATTTCGTAGTGGCCGAGTCAAGCTGGCACGACGGGGCGGCCGGAGTGACCAGCCCGGTCGAATTTGAAGTGCCGAACCGCCAGGGGATGACGGTGCACGTTTCCGGCCGGTCAGTGAACGTGCTGGGCCGGGAATGCGCCTACGAGCTGTCGCCGCTCACGCGGTGGACGATCGGCGGCGCCTCGGGCAACGCGCTGGACGAGGACGTCCCCGGGCAACCCGTGTTTGGATTGTATCCGACCGGACAGGGAACCGTTGAGCTGGTGGGGGTCGGATTCACCGACCTGGCCAACACGCGCAGCGTTCAGGCGGGAACGCTTACCGTCCATTACTGGAACGAGCTGAACGGCCCGACGCAGGCGTCGTTGGGCGTGGCGCTGGCCGCCGGCGACACCATCGTGGAATTGGACAGCCCCGGTCCGGGATACGTGGGTGCGCTGCTCCAGATCGAGGCAGAGGTGGTCGTCGTGGAGGAGGTTCTCGACGGCGGGCTCCGGTATGAAGTGACGCGCGGCTCGCACGGAACCTCGCCGGCGGATCATGCGGCCGGCGCGCCCGTCTATCACCTGGACCGGAAAGTCTTTGTGGTTCCGTTCGTCCGGGACTTCTTCGGCAGCCCGGCAAGCGGGAGTTTCAGCTACCCCATTTTCCTGCCGGACGTGCGGATTGCCGCGGCTGAGATGTTCGTCACCAATGCGCGGGGCAACAGCGAGACGGCGCGGAACAGTTTCACGGCCACGGTTGACCAGGGGTTGCGGACGCTTTCCGGCGGCCAGCTTTCCATTCAAGTGGACGGCTATCTGGCGATTGAGTCCGATGCGGCGCCGCCGCTGGTGATTGAAGACGCTCACTCGGTCCGGGACGTGTTTGCCGTGGTGCAGCAAGCGCCAACGGGGGCGCCCATCGAGCTGCAGCTCCGGCAGGACGGGGAACCATACTGCAGTCTCACGATTCCCGCCGGGGAAACCATGTCCAACGTGGTCGACGGGTTTGGCTTGCCGCCGCTGGGCGAGAAGTCCGAGGTGACGCTGGACGTGGTTTCAGTGGGCCAGACGGCGGAGACGACTCCCGGCAGCGACTTAACGGTGACGATCCGGTTGTAAAGAGGAGCGATGGCGGAGACGCTCGAAAAACTGAGACCCGACCGCGACCTGCAATGCTACTTCGAGCGGCCGTCGGCGGTCGCCGCCATGCACCACGCCACGGCGTCGGGTTTCCAGGTCAGCGGCGCCTGGCGCCAGCAGTTCGACTGGGTGGTGATCGAGTGGAGCCGGGACAACGTCTTTGAACACCCGATGTTCCGTTACCTGCCCGACGGTGATCTCAGCGGCCTCACGCTTTCCTACGAAGAAACGCGCACCAACTGCATCCCGATGGACTCCGACCTTTATCCGACCGTGGACTGGCCCTACCTGCGCGTGTGGGCTGATGCCGGCGACGGGGAGGAGTTCTACCAGGTTCGCCTGAAAGACTACGCCGAACCGGTGGCGGGCGACTACACGCCGGCCTGGGCCGAGATGGAGTTGCAGGGGACGCCCACCACGGGCGATTACGTCGGGCTCTCATTTCTCGGAGAAAATCACACTTACCAGCTTTATGCCGTGGACACGCTGGAGACCGCCGT
This sequence comes from uncultured Solibacteraceae bacterium, assembly GCA_964644025.1. GTDB lineage: Bacteria > Acidobacteriota > Terriglobia > Bryobacterales > Bryobacteraceae > CAZXVW01. The sequence continues at coordinate 8,682 of CAZXVW010000166.1, forward strand.
GCAGGCGCTGGTGGACAGCGTAAACACGTTTTCCACCCAAATGGTGGCCAGCCGGGAGGGAACGACAATCCGGCTCACTTACGTCGGAGAGGGCCAGTCGTTGAGCACGAGTACGACAGGGGCGAACGGCAACCGGTTGGGTGTTTACGGGTTTGTCTCCGGAGCCGGCAGCGAGTTCTGGAGTCCCTGGTGGCAGCGGTTTTCCGGCGGTGTTTCGCCCTCCCGGTGGCGCGTGACGCTGCCGTTTGACTCCCTGGTGGCGATTGACGGCCGCGCGGTGCCGATGAATGCAGTGCGGAAGATGCGGTGGACTTACGCCGCGGCGCTGCAGGCCGGGGCATACGAGCGCAGCGAGTTCGCCGTCGAGATTACGAACTGGACCGTTACCGGCGCTAACCGGGCCTACCAGGTCGCCGGGCCGGGGAGCCGGCGGATCGAGGACAACGCACCGGAGGTGCATTATTCCGGCGACTGGTCGGCGTCGAAAGGGAACTTCTCCGGCGGAACGATCCATTTCACCGACACCCCCTCGGCGGCGGTGAGCTGCCAATACCGGGCCAACGGCGCGCATTCGCTGTACCTGGGTACGCGATCGACCTTCAACGGCGCGGAGATCACGATCACGGTTGATGAGGAGCCCGCGCAGATCGAGAACTTGCTGATCGCCGGTGAGGACGTGCTCCGGCGCATTCCGCTGGGAGTGTTCGGCGCCGGAACCCACTCGGTGACCGTGACGCATTCCGGTGCGGCGGGGGAGCATTTCTATTTTGATTTTCTGGAAATCGCCCAACCGGCGGCCGAACTGCCGGCGCTCGGCGGGAACCAGAAACTGGCGCTGGCGACGGATTGGGACACGGATCACTCGC
>CAZXVW010000167.1:0-9537 GCA_964644025.1 uncultured Solibacteraceae bacterium
AACGGAACCCTGAACGTGACCGTTGAAGTGATCGCCTCGGCCGAGACCGGCCGGTGATATCCTGAATATTTCCTATGGAACTAGCGAGCGTTCGGCTGGAAATTCCCGCGGATGGCAACATCATCGTCGGGCACACGCATTTCATCAAGAGCGTGGAAGACCTCTACGAGGCCATCGTGAACACCGTGCCGCAGATGAAGTTCGGCATCGCGTTCAACGAGGCTTCGCAGGACCGCCTGGTCCGGGTGGACGGCAATGACGAAGAGCTGAAGGCGATGGCCGTTCGGAACGCGCAGGCCATTGGCGCCGGGCACGCGTTCGTCATCACCCTGCGCGAGGGTTACCCGATCAACATTCTGAACCGGATCAAGGACGTGCCGGAAGTCTGCCGGATCTTCTGCGCCACGGCCAACCCGGTGGAGGTGATCGTCGCCGAGACCGAACTGGGCCGGGCAATCCTCGGCGTGGTCGACGGGTTGACGCCGGTGGGCGTGGAGGGCGACAAGGACGTGGCCGTCCGCAAGGAATTCCTCCGGAAGATCGGCTACAAGCGTTGAAGATCCGCACCGAGGAGGAGCTGGAGGAGGTCCTCTCGCGTCCCGTCGAGGCGGACCGGGCGGCGGTCCAGGCGCTGGGCGGCGAGCTGCTGGTGCTCGGCGCCGGCGGCAAGATGGGGCCGAGCCTGGCGGTGCGGGCCGTGCGCGCGGCGCGGGATGCGGGTTGCCGGCTGCGGGTGACGGCGGTGTCGCGTTTCTCCGACGAGGCGGTACGCAAGCGGCTGGAGGCGGCCGGCGTAGAAACGATCCGCGCGGACCTGCTGGACCGGGTGCAGCTCGGGGGCCTGCCCTACGCGAAGAACGTGATCTTCATGGCCGGGCGCAAGTTCGGCTCGGCGGGTAAGGAACCGCTCACCTGGGCAATGAACGCGCTGATGCCGGCGCGGGTGGCCGAGCGGTACCGGAATTCGCGGATCGTGGCCTTTTCCAGCGGGAACGTCTACCCGTTGGTTCCGGTGACCAGTGGGGGCGCCACCGAGGATACGCCGCCCGGGCCGGTTGGCGAGTATGCGCAGTCGGTGTTGGCCCGGGAGCGGATGTTTCAATACTTTTCCGAGCGCTACGGGACGCCCGTGACGCTGCTGCGGCTGAACTACGCCGTCGAGCTGCGCTACGGCGTGCCGGCCGACATCGGCCGGAGGGTCTACGAGGGCCGGCCGGTGGACGTGACGATGGGGTACGTGAACCTCATCTGGCAAGGCGAGGCGAACTCGGTTTGCCTGCGGTCGTTTTCCCTTTGCCAGTCGCCGCCCGCCGTGTTGAACGTCACCGGGGCCGAGACGCTGGCGGTGCGCGACATGGCCGCGGAGTTTGGAAAGCGCCTCGGCGTCGAGCCGCGCTTCGATGGCAGGGAAGCCGACACGGCGCTGCTGAGCAATGCGGCGCGGTGCCACGCGCGGTTCGGCCGGCCGGCGGTGGGGGTGGACCAGATGATCGACTGGACCGCCGAATGGATTCGGGCCGGGGGAACCTGGTGGGGCAAGCCGACCCACTTTGAGACCCGCGACGGCAGGTTTTGACGGCGCGCCGGCGGAAGGGAAAGCACGATGGTGAGTTGGAGGGAAAGACTTTTCGAGGGCGTGGTGATCCCGGCGCATCCGCTGGCGCTGACGGCCGGGCGCAAGCTGGATGAGCGGCGGCAACGCGCCTTGACGCGGTACTACCTGGCAGCGGGGGCCGGCGGCATCGCGGTGGGCGTACACACGACGCAGTTCGCCATCCACGATCCGAAGGCGGGCCTGCTGCGGCCGGTGCTGGAGCTGGCCGCCGAGGAGGCGCGGGAGGCTGGGGTGATCAAGGTAGCAGGCGTGTGTGGCGGCACGGAGCAGGCGGTTCGGGAGGCCGGGATGGCCGCCGGGTTGGGTTACGACGTCGCGCTGGTCAGCCTGGGCGCGTTGCAGCAAAGCCCGGTGAGCGAACTGCTGGCGCATATGCGGGCGGTGGCCGAGGTGCTTCCGGTGTTCGGCTTCTACCTACAGCCGGCCGTCGGAGGAAGGTTTCTGCCGTACGCCTTCTGGCGGGCCGTTGCTGAGATCGACAACGTGGTTGCGATCAAGGTCGCCCCGTTCAACCGGTATCAGACACTGGATGTGGTGCGGGCGGTTGCTGACAGCAGCCGGGCCGGGGAAATCGCCTTGTACACGGGCAACGATGACAACATCGTGATGGACCTGTTAAGCTGGTTTCACCTGGGCGGGCGCCAGCTTCGCATTCGCGGGGGGCTGCTGGGTCAGTGGGCTGTCTGGACACTCCGTGCCGTGGAACTGCTCGACCGGATCCATGCCATCACCCGCGAGGGAGCACCCGTTCCGGCCGACTGGTTCCGGTTGGCGGCGGAGATCACCGATGCCAACGCCGCCATCTTCGACGCGGCGCACGATTTCCGTGGCTGTATCGCCGGGATCCAGGAGGTGTTGCGCCGGCAAGGGCTGCTGGCCGGCCGTTGGTGCCTGGATCCGGAAGAAGATCTCTCGCCGGGACAGGCGGAGGAAATCGACCGGATCTGGGATGCCTATCCGCATCTGAGGGACGATGCGTTTGTCCGGGAACATCTTGATGAATGGTTGAGGTGAAGACAATGACGACAGAGAAGAATGAGGAACACGCCTTCGGTTTCAACACCCGTGCCTTGCATGCCGGCTACGAGCCGGACCCGACGACGGGCGCCCGCGCGGTGCCGATTTATCAATCCACTTCCTTCGTGTTCAAGGACTCCGCGCACGCCGCGCGCCTGTTCGCGCTGGAGGAGTTCGGCAATATCTACACGCGCATCATGAACCCCACGACCGACGCGCTGGAGCAGCGGGTGGCGTCGCTGGAGGGCGGCGCCGCCGCGCTGGCGACCGCCAGCGGTCAGGCGGCGCAGTTTCTCACGGCCAACAGCCTGATGGAGTCCGGCGACGAGGCGGTGGCCGCCAGCACGCTATACGGAGGCACCTACACGCAGTTCGATGTCAGTCTCCGGAAGATGGGCTACCAGGTGCGGTTTGTCGATCCGGATGAGCCGGAAAATTTCCGCAAGGCGATCACGCCGAAGACGAAGTTTCTTTACGGTGAAACCATCAGCAACCCCCGCGGCAACGTGCTCGACATCGAGGCCGTGGCCCGGATTGCCCACGAGCACAATCTGCCGCTGGTGGTCGACAACACCTTCGCCTCGCCCTACCTGTGCCGGCCGATCGAGCATGGCGCCGACATCGTGGTTCAATCGCTGACCAAATTCATGGGCGGGCACGGCACCTCCATCGGCGGCATCATCGTCGACAGCGGGAAGTTCGACTGGGCGAAAGGCAACTTCCCTCAGATCACCGAGCCTGCCCGCTCGTATCATGGCTTGAATTTCTACGAAACCTTCGGGGCGATCGCCTTCATCATCCGCACCAGGGTCGAGGCGCTGCGCGACATGGGCCCCTGCATGAGTCCATTCAACGCCTTCCTGTTTCTGCAAGGAATCGAGACCCTGGGTGTCAGAATGGAGCGGCACGTGGCCAACGCGCTGGCGGCGGCGAAGTTTCTGGAGGAGCACCCGGCGGTGAACTGGGTGGCCTATCCGTCGCTGCCTTCCAGTCCGTACCACGGATTAGCGTCGAAGTATCTTCCCAAGGGCGCCGGCGCCGTTTTCAGCTTCGGCATCAAGGGCGGTTATGAGGCCGGGCGCAAGTTGATCGAGAGCGTCAAGCTGTTTTCGCACCTGGCCAATATCGGCGACGCCCGGAGCCTGGTGATCCACCCGGCCTCGACCACGCACCAGCAGCTCAGCGCCGCCGAGCAGAAGGCGGCCGGGGTGGAGCCGGACATGATCCGCCTTTCAATCGGCCTGGAAGACATCGACGACATTCTCTGGGACCTGGACCAGGCATTGGCAGCGTCGCAAAAGTGAACCGCCGGGGCCGCTATCTCAGACGGCGGCGGGAACACCGAGCCCGGTAGCCGGCAACGGCGACATGACCAGCTCGGGAGCGTTACGCCGGAGCAAGTCGCCGACGATGGCGGCGCGGCGGACGCGTTCCCGCTGCATGAGCGCCACGGTGGCGTCCAGATGCGTGCCGCTCGGGTAGACATCCGGGGAGTTGCGCAGGCCGAACTTGACGTAGATGGGCGCGGCGACGCGGATCAGGTCCGGCAGTTCGTAGTAGCGAATGAAGCCGCCGATGTTGTCGGGCGCCTCGATGTAGAAATCGATCACCGCGTCAATGGCCGCCCGGATGGCGGCTACCTGGGGCAGGGTCAGGTCCGAGGCGATGTTGATGGTGTCGGCGCCGAGATCCTCGAGAATGCGCGCGCTGGCCGGGTTACCCGGCGCCATCATCACCGAAGTCTTGATAACCAGCTCCGGGGGCAGGTCGCCGGCGGCGCGCATTTTAGCGATTGCTTGCAAGCAGCCGATGTCGGAGACGAGCACGCTGCGCAGACCCAGTGCAACGCCGCGCTGGACATCCGTGAGCGCGTAGCGGAGCTGGTCCGCCCCGCGCAGGCTCAGGCCGATGGTTTTCCCGCCGGGGGTGTAAGCCTGGTGGCCGGTGTCAAAGGTGGCTCGAGGGCCCACGAAGAGGTTGACCTCGATGCCGGCCTCCCGGCCCAGGGCGCACATTTCGCGGATCTCATCGTCGGGGAGCATCATGATGCCGCTGCCCTGGCTGATGCGGTGCACGCGGACGCCGCGCTGCTTCGCTTCATCCAGCACGGCGCGCAGGGCACAGCCGGTCCTTCCGTGCTGGGGATTTCAAAGCGGTACTGGCCGCCGTCAGGGAAACGTTTGGGGGAGGCCGGGCAGTCGGCCGGATCGCGGCTGGGGACCCCGAGGGTCTCCAGGGCCTTTTGAATGGATTGCATGGCAACTACTCCTGGCTGAGTTCGTAGCCGTGCCGGGCGATACCCGCCCAGAGCACGTCGGCATGATGACCATGGAAGGCGAACACCTGGCGTATCAGGTCGCATACGGTCTCACTACCGCGCTCGTAGAATACCAGAACCGAGGGGCCGGCGCCGCTGAGGAAGCAGCCGAGCAGGCCGGGCGCCCGGAGCTTGAGAATCTCGTCCAGGCCAGGGACCAGGGGGGCGCGGTAGGGCTGGTGGATCCGGTCGTCGAGCGCGGTGGGGAAGGCGCTGGTGGTCCCGGTGGCCAGCGCGGCCATCAGCAGGCTGGCCCGCTGAATGTTGAAGACCGCGTCGGCACGGGAGTAAGAATCGGGGAGGACGGCGCGAGCCTGCTCGGTGGGCAGGATGAAATCCGGCACCACGACGGCGATGCCGTACCGGGCCGGCAGTTCCAGCCGGACCGAATGCGTCGTGCCGCCGGCGTCGATCGCGCTGGCGACGATGGAGCCCAGCACGCAGGCCGAAACATTATCGGGATGGCCCTCGATGCGCGCCGCTTCGTCGAGGATCCGCAGTGGTTTCCATCCCAGGCCGAGCAACTGGTCGGCGATCACCACGCCGGCGGTGAGAGCGGCGGCGCTGGAACCCAGGCCCTTGCCGACCGGGATGTCATTGTTGATATCCAGTTCGACCGGCGGCAGCTCGGAGTCGGTGTCCCGGGCCACGGCGAGGGCGGTCCGCCAGATGAGATTCTCTTCCCCGGCAGGGATCATCCCGGCGTCCCGGCCCCGGACCTGAATGCGCAGCCGCTCGCTCCGGCGGAACCGGCAGTCCAGATAAACGTTGAGCGCCAGCCCCAGGGCGTCGAAGCCGGGCCCCAGGTTAGCGCTCGAGGCCGGGACACGAAGCTTCCAGGCGTCCCCCCTGGCCGGCTTACCCATTCAGGATGACCTTCTGGCCCTCCCGGCAGGATCTGTAGATAGAAAGCACGAGTTCGAGCGCGCGGTAGCCGTCCTCGCCGGAGCAAGACGGAGGCCGGCCTGCTTTCACCGCCTCGCCAAAGTCGGTGAACTGGCGCTCGAACGGCGTGAGCGGGATGTTCATCGGGTCGGCCGAGCCCGATTCCACCGCGGTGACCAACGGCGGCGCTTCGCCCTCGTAATCCCTGACGTCCCAGGCCGTCAGCTTGTCGCCGGAGAGGATGGCGGTGCCCTTGGTGCCGTGGATTTCCACCCGTTCGGTATAGCCCGGCCAGAACGCCGTCGAGGACTGCAGGACGCCCTGGGCGCCGTTGCGATACCGCATCAGCGCGCCGATGACGTCTTCGGATTCGATCTTGTGCATCGCGCCAAGCTGCCAGAGGCCGAACAGCTCCTTGACCGGACCGATCAGCCAGAGCAGGATATCGACCTGGTGGATCGCCTGGTTGATCAGCGCGCCGCCGCCCTCGACGGCCCAGCTTCCTTTGATCGGGCGCGAGTAATACTCGGGGCTCCGGTACCACTTCACGTAAGCGTCGGCCTCAAGGATCTTGCCCAGCTTGCCCGCCTCGATCGCTTTCTTGACAAACAGGCTTGCATCGTCGAAGCGGTGCTGGCTGACGACGCCGAGCTGAATGCCGGCCTGGCGCGCGGTGTCGATCATCTTGCGCGCCGTTTCCAGGTCGATCGCCATGGGTTTCTGCACCTGGATGCTCTTGCCGGCCTGGGCGCAGACCTCCAGCGGCTGCAGCCGAAAATCCGGGAAGGTGCAGACATCAACGTAATCGACCCTGGGGTGCCGGCAAACCTCTTCGTAGGTGGGGACGAATTCGGCGCCCCATTGCTCGGCGAACCGCCGGCCGGCCTCCTCGACGACGTCGGTGCAGACGGTGACCTGGTAGCCGATGTTCTTGTATGCCTGCGCGTGCTTGTTGGAAATCGCGCCGGTTCCAATGATTCCGACTCGCAATGGACTATCCTCCTTCGAAGATAAAGACACAAATAACGTTGGCGTTTCGCACCGTTCAGGCGGCGGCGCGGACGCCCCAACCGTTCCGGTTCGATTATACCTGCAACCCGTGATTGGTTCCGCAGATGGACACTTCCATGCCGAGATTGCGGAACATGGCGGCCTTGGCGGCCAATGCCAGGTTGGCTGAAGCGGCATCGGGCGCGTAGGCCACCTGGATATGGTTGGCCTTGTGCTTCGCCATGAACTGGTCCCGGGAGACGCCGTAGGTGACGGCGTGCATCATGGGCCACTGCGGGGTGGTGATCTTCCAGCGGCGCTCGTTCTCCTCCGGAGGCAGCTCCACCACCTTGGCGCGGCCGAGATCCGCGTTCAGCTTCCCGTTCGCCACGAAGATGCGGCTCCAGACAATCTCGCCGGGCTTGCTGATACCCTTCACCGTTCCGCCGCCGGCCGGGAAATACATCGGGGGCTGCCGTTCGCTCACCGCGCCGGCCCAGCCGCCGATCAGGTGCTGCGGGGGAACCGCGCCGGAGATTTCGAACACCCAGACGAATTCCTCGGTTCCGTTGACCGGGTACGGCTCGCCGTAGCGGACATCGTGCAGGGTGGTCTCGGGGTCGAAGCCGAGTTTTCTCCAGATGCGGTTCGTGATCAGCGCATCCAGGCCCGCGCACTCGTCTACTTCATTGAAGTGCGGCAGGGCATTGCCCTCGTAGAGGATATGCCCGTCGACAGCGTGGGTGACCGGCGGCCGGTCCACGTTGTTCAGCATTCCCTCGACCAGGTCGGAGGCCGGGGCGAGGTCCTTCAGACCCTGCTGGTACTGGATGCCGATGGTGTCGCAGCCGAAGTCATCGGCGATCCGCATGGCGGCGATGTACATTTTGCACTGGCCGAGGATCTGCTCGTCGGTCAGGTCCGTCTCCGGGTTCGGGCCGGTGACGAACTTCATTCCCTTGGCGTCCAGCCAGTCCCGAACTTGCTGGGCTTCGGCATCGGTGACCGCAAGCATCGCGGCATACAGCGCCGACTGGCTCAAGCGCTCCTTGAACACGCCGACATCATGGAGGAGTTCATCGGGGATGATGGCGTTGTACATTCCCATGCATCCCTCGTCGAAGATACCCATGATGGCCTTGTCGCGAAGCAACTGCCGGGCCAGTTCCTCGGCCACCTGCTCGGCCTGGTCGGGCAGCCTGGTCCCCTTGAGCGGGTGCACGTGGCTCAGGTCATATTCCACGTCCTGGCCGTTGAGCCAGCGGCGCAAGCCGTTCAGGAAGAAGTCGTCGGTGAAGTCCTTGCTCCAGAGGGTGTTGTACTTCACACCAGCCTTGGTCAGCGAGCCGTTGAGGTTCAGCATGCCCACCAGACCGGGCCACTGCCCGCTCCAATTGGCGACGGTGAGGATCGGCCCCCGATGACTGTAGAGGCCATGAAGCAGGTGATGGGTGTACTGCCAGACCGCTTCGACGACCACCAGGGGCGCGTCGGACGGGATATCGCGGAACACCTGCATTCCGTATTTCTGGCTGTCGATGAATCCGTGCTTCTTGACCGGATCCTCGGGGTGCCCGCGCTTGACTTCGCGGCCCTGGTTTCGAATGGCGGCCATCACCGCTGCTTCGGCTTCCTTTTGCGCCGGCCAGCACACTTGGTTGGCGGAAAGTCTCAGATCTCCATTGGCAACAACAATTACAGTTTCCGGCATGTCCCTATTTTGGCACCATTCGGATGCGCCCGGGGAAGCGAGGCCGCCGCGGGACGGGGGAACACCGCGAGCCAGTGCGGCCAACGCGCCGTTTGTCAGCGGTTTCGGCGGAGACGGTAATCGCCGGCGCCGCGGGTGGAGATGACGCGGCACATCTCGAACAGCCGGGAGCGCGCCCGCATCCCGATCCGCTCGGCCAGGTAGCGGCGGGAGCCGACCTCGGCCGCAATGCCGACGGGCATGGGGCCGTCGCCGGCTTCCGGATCCAGCAGGTTGGTCGTGGCGATGAGGGGCTTGTTCTGGTTGCAGCGCTGGGTGATGATCGAGGTGATCGTGTCCTCGACCCAATCGGAGACGCGGTGCGCGCCGAGGTCATCGAGCACCAGGATTTCGCACTCCAGGGCGACGCGGTATGCCTCGCGGTCAGTGGCGCCGGAGGTTTTGTCGTAGCTCTGGCGGATCTTATCCAGCAGGTCCTGGTAAAGGAAAAAGACGCCCTCGAAGCCCCGGGAGATGAGCACCCGCAACACGGCCACCGCCAGGTGAGTCTTGCCGGTGCCGGGATCGCCGATGAACAGCAGCCCCTGCTTCGGCGTGTGGTAGGGGAATTCGCGGGCGTAAGAGCGGGCGGTAGTGACGGCGGTGGCCAGCACCCGGTTCGCCACGGGATTATCGGGCAAGGTGGAAAAATTGTCGAAGGAGGCGTGGCGGTACAACGGCGGGATGTTGGCCCGCTCTTCCACGCGGCGCACGCGTTCGTTCAGCGCGCACTCGCAGCGCTCGACCGCGCTGATCCCGTTCCGCTCCACCGTTTTCCAGCCGGTGCCCCCGCAGACCGGACACTCCGGTTGTGCGTCCATGATCCTTTCTATTATCCGCCAGCGGGCCGCGGCCGCGGCATTCCGGTTGCGCGGCCGCCGCGGGCGGATGAACGCATCTCCGGATCGGCGCCGGGGCAAAGGGTCCGGCCGTTACGCGCCGCTGCCCGGCGGCGAGGCGAAC
>CAZXVW010000168.1:0-9526 GCA_964644025.1 uncultured Solibacteraceae bacterium
GGGCGCTGGAGCGGCCCGGCGTGGTCGTGCTCCATGACGCTGTCTTGCACCACTTTTTTCTGGGCGCTTTCCCGGCGACCGACTACATCGAGGAGTTTGTTTACAACTATGGGGAATGGAGCCGCGAGCTGGCCCGGGAGCTCTGGGCCGGGCGCTCGCGGTCGGCGCAAGCGGAGCCGTATTTCCGGTACCCGATGTTGCGGCGGATCGCCGAGACGGCACGGGCTGTGGTTGTGCACAACCCGGCCGCGGCGGCGATGGTACGGGCGCACGCGCCCGGGGCCTGCGTTATCGAGATTCCCCACCTGTTTGCGCCTCCCACTCTGCCGGACGCCGCCGAAGTGACCCGGTTGCGGGCGCGCCTCGGCATCCGGCCCAGCGCTACTCTTTTCGGCGTCCTCGGCTACCTGCGCGAATCGAAACGCCTGCCCTCCATCCTCCGGGCCTTTTCCCGCCTGCTCCGGACAGATCCTCGTGTGCGGCTGCTCGTCGCGGGTCAATTCGTCTCCCCGGAGCTGGAACGGAGCCTGGCCGCCCCGCTCGCGGCCCCGGGCGTGATCCGGACCGGCTACTTGCCTGAGCCGGATTGGTGGCTTTATGCCTCGGCAGTGGATGTTTGCATCAACCTCCGTTACCCGGCGGCCGGGGAATCTTCCGGCATTGCCATCCGCATGATGGGCATCGGAAAAGCGGTACTCGTGACGGCGGGCGCCGCGACTGCGCGATTTCCCGAAGCAGCCTGTGTGCGCGTGGAGGCGGGTCCGGCTGAAGAGGAAATGCTCGCCGAGTACATGTTCTGGCTGGCGCGGTTTCCCGAAGCGCGGCGCGAGTTGGGCCGCCGCGCCCAAGCCTGCATTGCTGCCGCCCACGACGCGCGCCGCTGCGCGCGGCTCTACTGGGAGACGCTTTGTGAGTCGCCCCGCTTCAGGGAATTGCCTTACCGGTCGGAAGGGGATTAGATAAAGAACCATGCAATACACAAACCTCGGAACCGCCGGCGTGAAGGTTTCCCGGATCTGCCTGGGTACGATGACTTACGGCTCGCGGCAATGGCGCGAGTGGGTGCTGGAGGAAGAAGAAGGCCGTCCGTTCATCGGGCGCGCGCTCGAACTCGGCATCAACTTCTTCGACACGGCGGATATGTATTCCCTGGGTGTCAGCGAACAGATCCTCGGCCGCGCCCTGAAGCATTTCGGCCAGCCGCGTGACCGTGTGGTAATTGCTACCAAGGTGTTCTACCCCATGGGCGAGGATCCGAACCAGCGGGGCCTGTCACGGAAGCACATCCTCCACTCGATCGATGACAGCTTGCGGCGGCTCGGGACCGATTACGTGGATCTGTACCAGATCCACCGCTTCGATTACGAGACCCCGATCGAGGAGACCCTCACGGCTTTGCACGACGTAGTGCGAATGGGCAAGGCGCTGTATATCGGAGCATCTTCGATGTACGCCTGGCAGTTTGCCACGATGCTTCACCGGGCCGACGAGCTGGGACTGACGCGCTTCGTTACAATGCAGAATCATTACAACCTCATCTACCGCGAGGAAGAGCGCGAGATGATTCCTCTGTGCCGTCACGAGGGCATCGGCGTGATTCCATGGAGCCCCCTGGCTCGCGGGTTCCTGGCCGGCAACCGGCGCCGCGAAGACCATGGCGAGACCGTCAGGGCGAAGACCGACAAGTACGCGCACCAGATGTATTACCACGACTCCGATTTTGCCGTCGTCAACCGCGTGACCGAGATCGCCCGTCGCCGCGGAGTGCCGAACGCCCAGGTAGCTCTGGCGTGGCTGCTTGCCCAGCCGGGCATTACCGCGCCCATCATCGGCGCCAGTAAGATGAGGCATCTGGAAGATGCTGTTGCCGCGTTGGATCTCAAGCTCGATCAAGCGGAACTGGTGGCACTCGCCGAACCGTACCAGCCACACCCTGTACTGGGTCACCAGTGAAGGTCCCGCCGGCCCGTGGCCGTCGCCATCCGGGAATCGCTCTTCTGTCCCGGCAGTTACAATAGGAAGGGTGTGCCGGTCGCACGTCGCGTGGCTGGCGCGCCAGAAAAAACGGATGCGGGCCGTGAGGCCCCCGGGGCCCCGCCGCGAGGATTCCTGCGGTGTTCGCGGTAATCGGGATGCCCCTCCCTGACTGAATGCCTGACCCCGAGGGAGAGAACTTGAAACCGGCAAATCCTGACCGGACCGATGAAACCCTGAAGCAGACTGGCGGCCCCGGCCCGGTTCAAGCAACGCCCGGCGCGCGGCAGCCGGCCGCTGAAAATGCCACCGCGCCCGCCGGCGCAAAGAGCGGTCCCACGAATTTTATCCGTGAGATTATCCGTCAGGACCTGGCGTCCAACAAGTACGACTACATCCGGACCCGCTTCCCCCCGGAGCCAAACGGCTACCTGCACATCGGCCACGCCAAGTCCATTTGTCTGAACTTCGGCCTGGCGGCCGAGTTCGGCGGCACCTGCAACTTGCGGTTCGACGACACGAACCCCTGCAAGGAAGAGCCCGAGTACGTCAACTCCATCATGGAAGATGTCCGCTGGCTCGGCTTCGACTGGGAGGACCGGCTTTACTACGCCTCGGACTACTTCGAGCAGCTTTACCAGTGGGCTGTTCAACTCATCAAGGCGGGCAAAGCTTACGTCTGTGATCTGACCCCTGAGCAAATCCGGCAATACCGCGGCACTTTGACTGAACCCGGTGTCGAGAGTCCCTGGCGCAACCGCTCGGTCGAGGAGAACCTGGATCTGTTCCAACGGATGCGGGCCGGCGAGTTTCCCGACGGTTCCCGTACCCTCCGCGCCAAGATCGACATGGCCTCGCCGAACCTGAACATGCGGGACCCGGTGATGTACCGCATCCTCCACGCCACCCACCACCGGACCGGCGACAAGTGGTGCATCTACCCGATGTACGACTTCGCCCACGGCCAGTCGGATTCGATCGAGCGGATCACCCATTCCATCTGCACCCTGGAATTTGCCGACCACCGCCCGCTGTACGACTGGTTCATCGAGCAGTTGGGTATCTTTCCCTCCCGGCAGTACGAGTTCGCGCGGCTCAACCTGACCTACACCGTTCTGAGCAAGCGGAAACTTCTCACGCTGGTTCAAGACGGGCACGTGCGCGGCTGGGACGACCCCCGCATGCCCACGATCTGCGGGCTCCGCCGCCGCGGGTACACTCCGGAGGCGATCCGCAATTTCTGTGACCGTATCGGCGTCGCCCGGACTGACGGCGTGATCGAGCTTTCCCTGCTCGAGCACTTCGTGCGGGAAGATTTGAACAAGCGGGCGCCCCGCGCCATGGCCGTGTTGCGGCCGCTCCGAGTGGTGATTGACAACTATCCCGACGGCCTCACCGAGGAAATGGAAGCGGTCAACAATCCGGAGGACGCCAGCATGGGGACCCGGAAGGTCCCCTTTTCCCGGGTGCTGTACATCGAACGCGATGATTTTCGCGAGGACCCGCCCCGGAAGTATTACCGGCTGGCCCCGGGGCGCGAGGTCCGGCTGCGGTACGCCTATTTCATCACCTGCACCGGCGTCGTCAAGGACGATAACGGTGAAATCGTCGAACTCCACTGCACCTACGATCCGGCGACCCGGGGAGGCGATGCTCCCGATGGGCGAAAAGTGAAGTCGACCATGCATTGGGTGTCGGCCACCCATGCCGTCGACGCCGAAGTCCGCTTGTACGATACCCTATTTACGCGGAAGAATCCCAATGATGAGAGCGAGGGTCTGGATTTCACGGCCTATGTCAACCCGAACTCGCTCGAAATACTGACCGGCTGCAAGCTGGAGCCCGGCTTGCGGACAGCGGCCGTTGGCGCCCGTTACCAGTTTGAAAGGTTGGGCTATTTCTGCGTCGATCCGGACTCAACCCCGGAAGCGCTGGTCTTTAACCGGACCGTGCCGCTGCGGGACACCTGGGCGAAGATCGAGAAAGCCCGGAAACAGAAAGGTGCGTAAGATAGTCCGAGAGGTTGCGCCGCGCTTCTTCAGCGGGACCGGGCGAAGCAAACCGCGGCCCTTTGAGCACGGATCACAGATCGCATGATTATTCTCGGAATCGGTGGAATTTTGAACGACGCCGCCTGCGCGGTTCTCAAGGACGGCGATCTCGCCGCGGCCGTCGAACAACGCAAGATCATTCGCTCCCGACGTCTGGGCCAGTTGCCCCTGGAATCGATTGCCGCCTGTCTGAAACTGGCTGACGTTGCTCCCCGCCAAGTGGATTGCGTCGCGCTGGCACGCCCGCTGGCCGCCGGTCCGGAAGGGCGCCTGCACCTGGAGTTGCGGGCCGAGTTTCCCAACAGTCGCGTCGTGTTGGTTGAACACCAGGCCGCCCACGCCGCCTCGGCTTTCTACGCGTCGCCCTTCGAGGAAGCTACCATCCTGACGCTGGACTGCACGGGGGATGTTCGCTGTGGCGCCCGTTGGATCGGTTCCGGCAACTGGCTGCAGATCGAGAAGGAATTGTATTACCCGGACTCGCTCGGGGACCTCTACGGCCGCGTCACCGAGTTGCTGGGTTTCGAGCCTCGAGCCGACGAGCATAAGGTTCAATGGCTCTCAGCTTCGGGCGACGAACGCTTCCAGGACCTGTTTCTTGACATCCTTTCATTCCGCGAGGGTGACTGGCCCCGGATCGAACGCTCCTACTTCGACGGCGACCGCCTCAGCGCCGGCGGCTTCAGCGCCCGCTTCTACGAACGCCTGGGCCTGGCCGACGGGGCCCCGGTCCCGGAAAGACTGCGGCCGGCAGTGGCCGCGGGACTGCAGCACGCCATCGAGCGCGCGGTGATTGAAATGGCGGGCAAGGGCGAGAATCTCTGTCTGGCCGGCGGCCTGCTGTTCAATGCCCTGCTGGTGGCCGCCCTGGAAGAGTCCTCCCGGTGGAAGAACGTTTTCGTCCAGCCGGCGGCCGGCAACGCCGGCACTGCCCTCGGCGCCTGCTTCTACGCCTGGCACAATATTTTCCACCGGACCACGCGGACAGGCATCAAGGATCTCTGCCTCGGCCCGGGCTTTTCCCCCGAGGAAACCAAGCAGGTGCTGGAGAATTGCAAGCTCCGGTTCCGCTACCTGATGACCACCGGGGAGCTGATCGACGAGGCCGTCGAGCAGATCCAAAACGATCGAATCATCGCCTGGATGCACGGGCGCATGGAGTTCGGCCCGCGGGCGCTGGGCAACCGCAGCATCCTGGCTTCCCCGCTGAATCCTTATTCCACCGAAAACCTGAATACCTACATCAAGCACCGCGAGAAGTTCCGCAAGTTCGCCGCCTCGGTCCCGGCCGAACTCGCTTCCGAGTACTTCCACGTTGGCCCGAACGCCCGCTTCCTGGCCACCGTCGGCCGCGTCAAGCCGGAGCACCGGAAGACGCTCGCCAGCGCCGTACTCGGCCAGGACCGCATCCGCGTTCACGCTGTCCGCCGCGAGGACAACCCGCTCTACTGGAGCCTGCTGCATGCCTTCGGCCGGAAGACGGGCCTGCCGATTCTTTACAATACGTCGTTCAACCTGTTCGGAGACCCGTTGGTCTGCACGCCCCGGGATGCCGTGCGCAGTTTCTATTCCTCCGGCATCGACGCCATGTTCGTGGGGCATTTCTTCCTGGAAAAGTGATTCCCGTCACTCGCCGGGTGGGCTGGCGCGTCCGGGCTCGTGCTCCAGCGCCGCGCTGCCTGTCGCCCGCCCGGCTGTCCGTTTCCCGTGTAGCCTTCCCGTCCTCCAGAAATAGCGCGCCGTACCGGCGAGAAACGATACCCCGTTGTAGAAGTGGTACAGCAGGTGGAACGGGATAGCCGCCAGTGCGAAGAGCCGGCCCCGTTTCTCGGCGAGGAAAAGATAGAACTGCGTGTTCAGCAGCACTACCACGAACAGCACCACAATGACGCTGAACACGAAGCGATGGTAAGGAATGTAGAAGAACTTGAACATCGCCAGGGCGGCCATCGATACGATGACGATGAAGATCAGGTAGGACCAGCGGGGGGACCGGTATTCGTAACGGTGGCGGACCAGTAGCAGCCCGTAACCCAGCAGCAGGGGCGGGATCAAAACGATATGGTCGTTGGCCCACGCCCCGGCTACGATCGCCAGGACGATCAGCGTGGTCCAGATCAGGCCGGTCCTCTTCTCCCGGCTCTCGGTGAATTCCACCCAGTACCGCCCCAGCACCAGGAAGAGAATGGCGAACAGCGGGGTCAGAAAAAACCCCCGCCAGTAAATGGCGGCGAACAACGACATCCCGAAAAGCAGGAAAACCAGAGCCACGCTGATCCGCTGGCTCAGATGGAGATTCAGGTCGTTCGGCATGTGCCGGTCGCGGTAAATCAGTTCCGTCCACGGGATTCCGCGGTCGAGGATGTCCGTCTTGAGTAAGCTCCAGAAGCTCCAGTGCTTGAGGTGCGTTACCTGGACCGTCCGATCCAGCACGATCTTCCGCCCCGCTGCGTGAAGCCGGTAGCCCAGCTCGATGTCTTCAATCGACGGCCGCACAAAGCTCTCGTCGAACCCCCCGGCAGCCTCGAAGACGGACTTTCGAATGGCGCCGCAACCGCTCCAGAACGTGCCGGCCTGTTGCCGGGCCGTCTGGTGGACGAAGCTGTGCATCAGGTTCTTGTACTGAGAAATGAAATCCGGAGAATCCGGTGAATCATCGTAGGAGCCGATGAGGGCGTCGAGTTCGGGGTCCGCGGCGAAAGCATGGGCTACCCGCTCCAGCGTGTCGGGGTGCACCCGGACGTCGGCGTCCAGAAACAACAGCAGTTCCCCGCGGGCGTGCTTCGCCCCCAGGTTTCGCGCTCGCGCCGGGCCGGAGCGGCGGCCAGTGGAGATCACCGTGGCGCCAAGTTCCCGGGCGACACCGGCCGAGGCATCCGCAGAGCAGTCATCCACCACGATACATTCCGCCGGGCGGTACGACGATGCCTGTAATCCCCGCAGGCACTCCCGAAGCTGTTCCCCGGCGTTGTAAACGGGGATGATCACCGTAATCGATGGCGCGCCCAAGCTCACCTGCTTTGCATCCGGAATGCTGGGGCAACCAGCAACGTCAGCCCCAGCCTCGACCGGCCGCCCTGTTCCGGTCCAGGCAATCCAAAAGAAAGGATACCAGCACCTTCAGCCAGGTTGGTAGCCGGGCGGGATCCGGTTTCCGGTTGACATCGCCAGTTTATCCGGATCGGTGCCTGCCCGGTCAACAAGCCCCGGGAGCTCTGAGTACTAGAACCGCGTTTAAGCCGCCGAATGCGAATGAGTTCGACAGTGCATACTCCACCACGGCCTGGCGAGCCTGGTTGGGCGCCACATCCAGGTCACAGGCCGGATCGGGTTCGGTGAAGTTCACCGTCGGCGGAATGAACCCGTCGCGCAGCGCCAGGGCCGTGGCCACGGCTTCCAGTGCGCCGGCCGCCCCCAGCGTGTGGCCGTGCATGGACTTGGTCGAGCTGACCACCAGCTTTCCGGCATGCTGGCCGAAAACCCGGCGAATGGCGGCGCACTCGGTCGGATCATTGGCCAGGGTGCCGGTTCCATGGGCATTGATGTAGCCTACCTGCTCCGGCGCCAGCCCGGCGTCCTCCAGCGCGGCCCGCATCGCCAGGGCGGGGCCATCCACCGAGGGCTGGGTCAGGTGGTGGGCATCCGAAGACATGCCGAAACCCACGATTTCAGCGTGGATCCGGGCGCCGCGGGCGCGCGCTTCCTCCAGAGGTTCCAGCACCAGCATGGCCCCTCCCTCGCCCAGGATGAGACCGCGGCGGTCCTTCGAGAACGGCCGGCAGGTATCCGGCGAGATCACCCGCATGGCTTCCCAGGCTTTCAGAAACCCCATGCTGAAGACCGCCTCGCTTCCGCCCGTGATCGCCAGGTCCGCCATCCCCTGCCGCACCGACCAGAAGGCCTGGCCGACGGCGTGATTGGAGGACGAACAGGCCGTGGAGATCGTATACACCGGCCCGGCGATCCCATACTGCATCGAAATGTGGCTGGCGCCGGCGTTGGCCATCGTCCGGGGAATGATCAGCGGACTGAGGCGATTGTTGCCTTTCCGATACAGTTCGACGAAGGCGACGTCTTCGGTCGTCTGCCCGCCCACGCAGGAGCCTGTAATCACGGTTGCCCGGTTGAAGATCGCGGCTCCCGCTTCCAGGCCGGCTTCGGCCACGGCCTCGCGGGCGGCCAGCACGGCAAACTGGGCGAAGCGGTCCAGCATCGCCACTTCTTTGTTGTCGAAGTGCTGCCCCGGATCGTAGCCGGGTACCTCCGCGCCGTTGGAAAACCGCAGCTTCTTCCGATCCACCAACTCCATCGGCCCGATCCCGCAACGGCCTTCGCGCAACGCGCGGCCGAAAGAGGCCGTGTTCAGACCGAGCGCGGAAACAGCCCCCATGCCGGTGATCGCAACGCGCCGCGATCTCATGACTCAGGACCCGGCCGCCTCGGAAGCCGTCGGTCCGCCGGCGATCAACTTCGCCACCCCCTCCACCATTTCGCGGACCGTGCGGATGTTCCGGGCCGCCTCGTCGGGGATGTCGATGTTGAACTCCGTCTCCAGGGCGAACAGGATGTTGATCCCATCCAGCGAATCAATTCCCAGTTCCTCAAACGTACTGTCGACGTTGATTTTCTCGGGCGGCAGATGCTGCGCCTCGATGATGCAGTTGATCACGCGTTGAGTCAGGTCACGGGACATAGCAATGTGCTTATTGTCTCAAATCGGAAGCCCCGCGCCGAAAGGGCTGGTACCAGGCGGCGGACCGCTTCGATGGTCTCGGCGATGTCGGGCCGGGGTTCTAGTTCCCGCCCATCGTGCAGGCAGATGATGGCGCCATTTCCCACTCGGCGCAGGAGGCGGGACGCGACGGCCTCCCCGCGCAGCTTCCAGTCCAGACCGATCACCGTCCACATCACTCCCACCAGCCCCAGGCGTTGCTGAGCGCGGCGCAGGCCAAACCACCGGGCCCCATACGGCACACGGAGATAGGACGGGCGAACCCCGGCGGTGGCGTGGATTACCTCCTGAGCCCGGGCCAGCTCATCATGGATGAACCCCGGCCCGTGGAGGAAAAACCGCGGGTGGGTGTGCGAATGATTTCCGATCTCATGGCCCGCCGCTGCCACCTCCCGCGCGATGCCTGGCAAGCGGCGGACGTTGGCCCCGCACTGAAAGAACGTCGCCGGAACCCGGTACCGGCCGAGCAGCTCCAGCAAGTCCGGCGTCGACTCGCTGGGGCCGTCATCGAAGGTCAGCGCCACGGCGGCCCGATCGGCTGGGCCCCTCCACACGGACGGTCCAAACCAGGTCGATGATTTGCCGCGCACAGCATAGGTCATTGCGCCCGCCGCCACGCAAACGGCTCCCCCTATCGCTGCAGCCACCACTGGGCGAATTGTAGCATACTGCTCTTCCGGGCCTTCTCGTGCCCTGTCAGCCGCCGCCGGTTAGGCCGAAGTTCCAGCGTCGACCAAGCAGTATCTGACTGACACTACGAGGGAAAGGC
>CAZXVW010000169.1:0-9453 GCA_964644025.1 uncultured Solibacteraceae bacterium
CGACAGTGCTTTTCCCCAGCGCCCGTTCGACGGCGCGCCGGGCCGCGTCCGGGCCGCGCTCGGGGTGCGCGATGCAGAGATGCCAGGCGCCGAATTCCTGGCGGCCCCCGAAGTGGTTCTGCGAGCGGATGGAGATCACGTTCGGGGAGCTGCCGAACAGGCGCTGGAGCAGGACCCCGACGCCATGGCGGTCATTGACTTCGATATGAGCCACGATAGCGTCGGCGCCACGCAGGGCCTCGCCCGGGGCGGGCCGCTGGGTGGGCCTGGACGGGGGAGTGCAAACCGCGGCCGGTTCCGAGGCGCCGGTTTCCACCAGCTCCAGCAGTTGCCTGGCGAGGTCCTCGTTGGCGGCGAATGCGGGATCGTATTGGAACATCGTAGAATCAGCCGGGGCGGCGCGCCGCCGGCCGGCTGCCTGCGTCCTCCGGCACCGGGCCGGTGTCGTAGCGGGAAAAGATTTCCTCGAAGCGGTTGTCGGCAGGGTGGCCCCGCTCGATCGAATCCGCGAGCCAGCGCACAACGCCGCGGTCGGAAAACCGCGGGCCGATGGCGGCCGCGTTCCGCCGCATCTCATCCTGCCGGGCGGGTTCCGAGATTCGCGCGATCGCCTGCCGGACCGCCTTGCCCGAGTAGGGAGCGACTTCGCCGACCCCGAAGTGCTGCACGAAACGTGCGCCGCAGGTCTGCTCACTACCGAGAATCAAGACGGGGATCTGCGCGGTTGCCAGGGCGAACAGAATCCGTCCGGGCAAGCTCAGCCGGGCCACGCCGGTGTTGCGCTCGTTCTTATCGAAGGCGCTGACCGGGACGAGCACGTAAAGATAGTCCCGCAGCCTCCGCGCCAGTTCCGGCTCCGGGAGCAGGCCGAGCGGGCGGATACCGGCGCGCTCCAGGTCGCGCTGGGGGAACTTCAGCCACGGCGATTGGGTGTTGCCATACCAGTCCACGGTACCGTCGCAGGCTTCCAGCGCGTCACAGGTCTTATCGAACCAGACCTGGTCCCAGAAACTTCCGATCAGAGCGCCGCGCCGGGCAGCGGCCCTCGCGGCGGAGGGCGGGAGCGGCTCAGCGGGCACCAGCGCATCAGGGACCACGGCGGGCAGAAGGTAGAACCGCAGTCCGTACTTGTGCTCATAGGCGGCCCGCAACTCCGGGTGCGTGGCGAGCCGGAGCGAACACTTCTGGAGGAATTCCCGCATCAGTGGGTCCGGAATGCCGGGAACCGCCACGTTCTGATCGTCCATGAGATATGCGCACAGCCGGGCGCCGTAGGCTTCCTTAACGGCGATGGCGGTGAGCAGTTCATCGTTCAGGAAGGGTACGCACAGGGCCTGGCCGACGCGCCGGTTGCCGATGGCGGCCAGCACGCGGCGGAAGCACTCCGGGCGCGGCCTTCCCCGCTGCGGGATGCAGACGCTCCAGGAGCCGAAATCGTGATCGCCCCAGTCGTTCTTGGACCGAATAGAGAAAACGTTGGACCGGCCACGCAGGATTCTTTTCACCAGGGGGCCGGTGCCGTGCTTGCCGTTGATCTCGTTGGTGGTGATGACGACGTCCACCTCGGCGTTCGGATCCCGGCTGGCCCCTGGCGCGGTAAAGACTTCGAACTCGACGTCCGCCGCCGGCAGACGGGCGGCCGCGGAGCCGCCGGTTTCGACGAGGCCCCGGAGTTGCTCGCTGAGAACGCTGTTTCTGGCGAACGCCGGATCCATCATCGGGCGCCACTCCTCTTTAGGCCGGTGGCGGGGCGAGGGCCTCCTGTTTCGCCAGCGCCGGGCGGAGGATGAGGTTCACCACGATCATGATTATCGAGAGGGCCGGCAGCACCAGCAGGGCCGTCCCAAGCCTGGTGGGATCATCGCCCGCGATGCCCCCGATGATCGGGGAACTGACCACGAGGCCGATCCAGCCGGAAGTAATGACGATGCCCATGGCGGTGGCCGTCATTTTGGGGAACGCGTTGCCCACCATGGCCAGGGTGGTGGGAAAGACGGGCGCCATCGCCAGTCCGGCGCAGAAGACCGCGATCCAGGCCATCCGGGGATCACTGGTTTGGAGCATCCCGAAAGTGGTGAGCACCATCAGCGCGGCCGCCGCCAGCGTGACGGTCTCCGGGCGGATCTTCATCAAAATGGGGGCCACCACCATACGGCCGATCAACAGCCCGAGCGCGAAGCCCAGCGAGAGAATGTTGAGCGACTGCGACGGGCTTACTCCCTGGGCCTGCAGATGGCGCGGCAGCCAGTTCCAGACGCCGACCTCGCAGGCCACATACAGGAACAGGAAAAGCGCGAGCAGGTACAGGGCCGGCCGTCCCAGCAGGAGTCCGGCCTCGGAGAGCCGGAAACTCCGCTCTCCGGAAGGCGGAGGGATGGGCGCCACCGCGTGCACGGCCACGGTGACGGCGGTGAGCACAGCGGTCAGATAGCAGAGCGTCAAGGTATTACCGCCGAACAAATTCGCCGCGATGAACGGTGTGGCCAGCCCGCCCAGTCCGAAGAACAAGTTGAGGAAATTCATGAGGGTAGCGCGCCGGGTCTCGCTGACGTCGCTGACCAGGGTGTTCGCGCCGGTGACGATGATGCCGCCGCCCACGCCGAGCAGGAAGAACAGCAGCACAATCATTACGTAACCGGTGGAATGCGGCAGCACGAACAATGACACCGCCACCAGGGAGAGCCCGAGTAGCAATCCGGTCTTTTTCCCCTTGTTGTCGATCAGCGGCCCGACCGACACCGAAGCGATCGCCAGCCCAAGCCCCTGCGCCAGGGCGATGTAGCCGTTCTGGGCCGGGGTGAGGCTGAACGCGCTCGACAGCGACGGCAGCAAGGTTCCCAACATCGCGGCGATCATTCCATAGACGAAGATCGCCAGGATGGCGGCGATGATGATCATCAGGATTCCTCCATGCAGAAAAAAATCAGACCGCAACCCTGGACCGGGCTGCGGTCTCAAATGTTATCAGAAAATGGAGCCGGTTAAACGAAGCTATACTTCCTCGCCTTGTTGTCCCACAAGATCTTCTTGTTGTTCTTGTAAGACAGTGTCGCCATGTGGCCGGAAATCGCCGCTTCCTCGCCGGTCTCGACCGGCGCCACGAGCTTGGCCTGACCCCGGATCGCCTGAATCCAGTTCCGGATGTGAGCTTCGACCGCCAGGTTGTCATTCTTCGGAAGGTATAGCTTCACCTCCTTGCGGGCGGCCACGTGAGGCGGCGCCTTGCCTCGGAACGTCTCGGGGTAGAAGTTAAGGTACTGGCGGTTCAGGACCTCGATGGTGCCCTCGCTTCCCATGAATTGTTCCCCGTAGCCGAAATGGGCGTTGCCGAAGTAGCAACTGTAGTTAATGTGGAACTTGCCGGGGTATTCATAAATAGCGCTGAGGCAATCGGGGACCTCGCGGCCGTCGGGCCACTGGTAGATTCCACCGGAGGCCATGCAGGAAAGCGGGACCCTCTTGCTGCACACGAAATTGGTGATGTCGGTCTGGTGGACCAGCAGGTCCGTGGAGATCCCGCCGGAATAATCCCAGTAACACCGCCATTGATAGAAGCGGCGCTTGTCGAACGGACGCTTCGGCGCCGGTCCCAGGAAAGCCTCCCAGTCCGTGTTGCTGGGGTTGGCGTCCTCGGGGATTTCATAGCGCCAGGGCCCGTTGCCGGGCAGCGAGTTGCGGTACCAGAAGGCGCGGACGTAATGGATTTCGCCGATCATGCCCTGGTCCAGCATGTCCTTGGCCATGTGGTAAAGCGAATTACTGCGGTTCTGAGTGCCGACCTGGATTACGCGGTCCGAGGCCTTCGCCGCCCTCAGGATCTCCTCGCCTTCTTCGATGGTGTGGGAGAGCGGTTTTTCCACGTAGATGTGCTTGTTGGCCTTCAGGGCCTCCAGCACCATTTGATGGTGCAGGTGCTCTGGGGTGGCGATGACCACCGCGTCAATGGAGGGATCGGCCAATATATCGTGGTAGTCCTTGGTCGTCTTGGGAACGTTTCCGCCCATGGTCTGGACGCGGTCCTTTCCGCGCGCCAGCCGGCCGTCAAAAGCGTCGCACACGTAGTCGATTTGCGCGTTCTTGTTCTTGCCGACATAGAACCGTTCCATCAGGTAATAGCCACGGCCGCCGGACCCGATCCAACCGAAGCTGAGCCGGTCACTGGGCGCCCAGGCCGAAAGCACGGCGGGCGCCGAGGCCAGCGCGGCCGCCGCCGAACTTCTCACAAAAGATCGCCGGGTAAAGTCTTGGGACATGTATAGAACGCTCCTTGGGTAATCTACCTAATCCAGCATAGCAATACCGCGGACGCGGGAAAACCCGCGGCAGGGAGGGGTGTGCGAACGATCCAGGTTAGTGTAGACTGTACCAGGAGTCAGCCTCATGAACAACCAAGCCAGGATGCGATGGCGGCCGGCAATGGGTCCGGCCACCCTGTTTTCGATAATTTTGCTTGCCGGGATGCTGGGCACCGGTGCGGCCCAGCAGCGGCGTACGGCGCCGCGGCAGCGGCCCGCCCGCCCCGTGCCTACCGCCGAGCAGGTTCAGAAACGGCTGCCGCCGGGGGTGAAATTCGTGCCGGACATCGCCTACCGCGAAGGAAACAAGGCCTGGCGGCTTGATCTGTACCTGCCGGCCGAACGAGGCGCAAAGCCGCGGCCCGGGCTGGTTTTTGTGCACGGTGGCGGCTGGCGTGGGGGCGATAAGCGCTCGGTGCTGTTCTTGAACGGCGGCATCGAATATGCCAGCAGCGGGTACGTGGCGATCAGCGTGAACTACCGGCTTAGTGGGGAAGCGCCGTTTCCGGCCTGCGTGGAGGATGTCAAGTGCGCCGTGCGCTGGTTCCGGGCCAATGCCTCCAAGTACAACGTCGATCCGCAGCGGATCGGCGGCTACGGCAATTCGGCCGGGGCACACCTGGTGGCGATGCTGGGACTGGTTGGCAAGGAGGCGGGCCTGGAAGGGGACGGCCCTTACCAGGAGCAGTCAAGTCTTCTGAACGCGGTTTGCCCGTCGGCCACCCCGACAGATTTCCTCCACTGGCGGGATGACCAGCCGATGCGCCCGCGGCCAGGCACCAGTGGCGGGCTGCTGGCCGGCCCAGAGGATACGTTCCTGGAGCGCGCCAGGAGGGCTTCGCCGATCACTTACGTGCGCGCCGACGCTCCGCCGTTTCTGTTGTTCCACGGAAACGCCGACCGGACCGTGCCCCTCAGCCAGTCGACCCGGTTCGTGAAGGCGCTGCGTGAGGCCGGCGCCAAGCAGGTGACGCTGTTTATCGTCGACGGCGAGGGGCACGGCGCCTTCACCGCCGGGGCGCCGATGACCGTGGCGGCCCGGAAGGCGTTCTTCGACAGCACCATCGGTCCCAAGGCGAAAGGCTCACGATGAGGGCATCCTGGCTTCGGCCGGCCGTGTTCCTTCTGAAGGCCGTCGCCAGGCCAGCATTTGGCCGCCGTTTGAGTCCGCCGCGGGGCAACGCCAGCAGCGATGCAAATAGATCAGCTAGGCAAACACCGTCATCCATGCCTTCCATCTGAAGGGAAGCCATTGACCCGCCGACGGTTTCTCGGCGCCGGCGGGCTCACGGCGCTGGCTCCAGCCATTCTGTCCTGCTCGCGGACCAGGCCGGCCCGTCCGAACGTGCTGCTGATTGTGTGCGACGACCTGAACGATTCGATCACCGGCATGGGAGGTCATCCGCAGGCCCGCACGCCGAACATCAATCGCCTGATGCGGATGGGCGTTCGCTTTACCAACGCCCACTCGAACGCTCCCATCTGCGCTCCGGCTCGCGCCTGCCTGTTCAGCGGGATCTACCCGCACCATTCCGGCATCATCGAATTCAAGCCCATGCTGTCGAGCCCGCTGCTGCGAAACTCCGTCTTCCTGTTCGAGCACTTTCGCAGCCACGGGTACGAGATCTGGGGAACCGGGAAACTGTACCATTACTGGCGGGACTATCGGGGCATCTGGGACAACCCGGGGGGCGGCTCGAGCTTCGGGTACCGGACCGAGTACGGTCCCTTTCCGGACAACGGCAAGAAGGCTGACATGAGCGTGGTTCACCCGTCGATGAGCTTCATCGAACGGTTGATCAAGGATCACGATTCGAAAATGTGGAAGGCGCGAGGCGAACACTGCTTCGCGCCGCTCTCAGACGTGCCGGCGCCGCCTAAATACCCCGGCTGGCGCTATTATGACAAGCCGTTCCGGTACCACGACGAAACGGACCGCGACCTGATGCCCGACGAACTCTCGGCGCGATGGGCGAGCCAGATTCTTCAACAGCCTCACGCGGAACCATTCCTGCTCGGCGTCGGCTTTGTTCGCCCGCACACCCCGCTCTACGTACCGAAGAAGTACTTCGACCTGTTCCCGCTCGATGAGATCCAACTGCCCCCGTACAAGGAAGACGACCTGGATGACTGCCGCAACTTTTTGGGGTTGATTTTCCAGTACGGATTCCAGCGGCACCGCCTGTACCAGCAGACGCATCTCTGGAAGCGTTTCATTCAGGCTTACCTGGCCGCCGTGGCTTTCGCCGACGAGCAGATCGGCCGGCTGCTCGACGCGCTTGAGGAGAGCCGCTACGCCGGTAACACCATCGTGATTCTCACCGGCGATCATGGCTTCCATATGGGCGAAAAGCATTACAACTTCAAGCTCACCAACTGGGAAGAGGCCACGCGGGTCCCGCTGGTGGTAGCCGCCCCGGGTCTGAGCCGAAAGGGAGGCAGTTGTGAGCACCCCGTCTCCCACGTGGATATCTACCGCACCCTGGTGGATCTGTGCGGCCTGCCGGCGAATCCGAACGAGGGCCGCAGCGGCCATCCGCTCGACGGGCACAGCCTGCGGCCGTTCCTTGAAGATCCGCAAAACGGGGCGTGGGATGGTCCCGACGTGGCGCTGATCGGGGTGTATGGAGCCCGGAAGGCCGGCCAACAGGGAACTTATCACAATTTCTCCGTCCGGAGCCGCCGCTGGCGGTATACGCTTTATGAAAACGGCGCCGAGGAGTTGTACGACCACGGCCGGGATCCCAACGAGTGGACGAACCTTGCAGGCGATGATCGCTACGCGGCGATCAAGGCCGATCTGAGGCGGAAGCTCCGGGCCATGCTCGGCCGTGAGTCGCGGTCCCGGGCCGCCGGTGCGGGTTCCTGATCCCGGCGTAATGGAGAAGCGTTCCGCTGCCGGCCTCGGGCTGAGAGCGCCGGGGCCCTATTGCCCTTTCAGGGAGGATACGGGTACGCGGGGATTACACATAGGCCAGGGGGAGTAGCCGATCGTCTTGTCACTACGGTCGACCCAGAGCCAGACCTCCTCATCTCCGCCGAAGCTGAGAATCTGAATGATGCCGCCCTCGCAGGAATGCGTCTTGGTGATGCGAACCTTCTTGATGTCGGCGTGGTCGCTTTCCGGTCCCCAATCATCGAGGAACTTCTGATAGGAGTAATCCGGACAAGGCTTCTGATCGGTGCAGCCCCAAAGCGCGTAGGCGCGCCTGTAGTCGTGCTGTTCCAGCGCAGTGAGAAATGTTTTCACCTGGCGCTTTTCGCGGTAGTTCCGGAACTGAAGATATAGAGCGCCACCCACCACGGCCGCCAGGGTGACAACCAGAAGCGCCCGCTTGATGATTCTCTCGCGCCGGGCTTCCTTGACTCCGTATTCGGCCAGGTAGCCAGACATGAGCGCTTACTGTCCTTGCGTTGAGCTTTGTGCCTGCGCGGCCTGCACCGGATACGCCTTGTCGTAAGCCGCTGTAGCTTCCTTGGTAAGATCCAGTGCGGGTTTGTAATAAAGGGTGTTAGCGACGTCGATCACGATGTCGAGTCCCTTTTCCTCGGCCAGCTTCTGGATGATCTGCTGCATCCGGCGACCCACCCGCGCCAGGACGTCTTGCCGCCGGTTTTCTACGTCAGTTTGCAGATCCTCGGTCTTTCGTTGCAGGTCCCGCTGCTTACGCTGGCCCTGGACCTGGAGGTCGCGCTCGGCCTCCGGCGTGAGCTTCCCCTGCATTTTTTGCAACTGGTTCTGGATGTCCTGGAGCTCTCGCTGGAGCTTCTGAATTTCCTCCTGACGGGGCTTGAACTCGTTCTCCATCTCCGTCTGGGCTTTCTGAATCTCAGCGGTCGCCAGGATCGCCTGCTGAGAGTTGATCACAGCAACCTTGGTCTGGGCGGCAGCCAGCGAAACGTATGCCAGTCCACACGCGGAAAGCAGCAAGAGACGGAAACGACTGATTCTTAACATGAAAGCTTCACTCCTGATTGTTCTCCCATCAATTTAGCACAGCGAAGGGTGGAATTGACATTCCGCGGCCGAAGCGGCTCTCGATGCGGTTTGCGGGAGGAAGGCACTCTCGCGGGAGCACGCCGGGACATCCTCTCCCGCCGGGTTCCTTCATGATTCCGGTCCTCGCTCGACAAGCGGGAGCCTGGCAAGCGACTCTTGCGCGCCTGGATTTCTCACTGGCGGAAGGTCCAGCGGAGCTTCACTACCAGACGGTCATCGATGGGCCGGAGGCTGAAGCGGTCCATGCTGCCGATCGGATGCTGCCAGCCGTGATTCCAGACGATGTAAAGGTCATTGCCCGGTTTGATGGTCCAGCGCAAGCGGTTATTCATGCCCAGGTTGCGAGACTTGGAATCGTATTGGCTGTAGCTGGAGAGCACAAGGTTGGGGGTGAAAGCATAAACAGTTCGGAACTGCCACAGACGCTGAATGAAATCCCCTTCAGGCAGGGAAGCCGAATCGTACTCGGTTTCCACCCGAAGCTGCAAGTGCCCACCGGGTCCCGTCCAGCCAGCGAAGCTGGACCACTCGGTGAGCCAGCCGTTATAGAAACCGCCGTACCAGACCGTGGAGCCGATCCGCCACGGCCGATGCTCCGAACTTTGGGCCTCGCTCCGGAAGCGCACGAAGTGGTAGTCGCCGGGAGGGATGATCACTCCTCTGGCCACCTCGAAAGGGAAATCCAGGTGCTCGAACTGGGGGACGATGTTCGTCTCGATATGTTCTCCCGACTCGGCATGGGCGTTGAACGGCGCGGTGAACAGCCGCCAGGATTGGGTTTGGCCATTCAAGTCCGCGACGTGAGTGAAGTAGCACTGGAAGTGGAAGGTCCTGACCCAGCCGAAGACGGGGCCACTCGGCCTCGGCCGGAAGCCGCTGCGAAGTTCGAACCAGCGGGTTCCCGGGCGGGGCAGGAAACCGAGAGCCGGATCCAGGGCGTCACCGAATTCCTTGTAAGTGAACGAGCCTTCCCAGCGGTCATTCGGGTAGGCAAGGTTCAGGCCCCAGCCCGTGCGCCGGCCTTCGGGAACATCGCCGCCGGTTCCGGCTACCCAGGCCCCCATGGAGAAGTTCTTGTCCCCCCCGGAACGTAGAGGTCTTCCACAGCGCGTCGATCCCCAGCAGGGTGTTGTGGTGAATCCCGTCGGGGTCGCCATT
>CAZXVW010000170.1:0-9441 GCA_964644025.1 uncultured Solibacteraceae bacterium
GAGCGTCCGCTTCCGGCGGCTCAAGCCGGCCGAGGCGCGGCCGATTCCGCTCTATGAACCCAAGGGCTGGAAGCCACCGAAGGACTGGAGCATTACGCGGTGAGCAGGCTCGGCTGGGGCCGGCCCGGCCGGTGCGCCGCGCAAGGAAAGGAAAGATTACGATGATGCGCATGATCCGATGCATTCAAGCCGCGGCCGCTGGAGCCGCGCTGTTGGCGGGCGTGGCCGCGGCGGCCGCGCCGCGCCCGAACGTCTTGTTCATCGCCGTCGATGATCTGCGGTGCGCATTGGGATGCTACGGCGACCCGGTGGCGGTGACGCCCCACATTGACCGGCTGGCCGAGCGCGGCATGGTCTTCCGGCGCGCCTATTGCCAGCAGGCTGTTTGCAACCCGTCGCGCGCCTCGCTGATGACGGGACGGCGCCCGGACACCATCAAGGTATGGGATCTGAAAACCCACTTCCGGGACGCCATTCCGGACATCGTCACCCTCCCGCAGTACTTCAAGAACCACGGCTACTGGACGCGTAGCATCGGCAAAGTGTATCACGGCAACGGGCGCCCGGCGAAGGACCCGCCCTCGTGGTCCGAGCCGCCGCTCGAGGACGTGCGCCTGGACGCTGAGGTCCGCTACGCCACTCCGCACAACCTTGAGGGCAAAGGGCTGAAGCGCGACGCCACCGAGGCGGCCGACGTGCCGGACAACCACTACATCGACGGCATCGTCGGCGACGAAGCGATCCAGGCATTGCGCGCGTTGAAGCGGAAGGGCAAGCCGTTCTTCCTGGCGGTGGGTTTTCGCAAACCGCACCTGCCGTTTTGCGCGCCGAAGAAATACTGGGACCTGTACGATCCGGCGAAGATTCCGCTGCCCGTGCCGGCCCACCATCCCGAGGGTGCGCCGGAGCTGGCTGTGCGGAGCTGGAAGGAAGTGGAAGGTTACCGCGACATTCCCGATGACGGACGGTTCTCCGAGAAGCAAATCCGGCGGTTGCGGCACGGATATTACGCCTGCGTCAGTTTCACCGATGCCCAGGTGGGCCGCCTGCTCGACGAACTGGACCGCCTGCAGCTCACCAACCGAACCGTCGTCATTCTCTGGGGCGACCACGGCTACCAGATTGGCGAACAGGGGCTATGGACCAAGGCGAACAACTATGAGCTCGCCACCCGCGCGCCGCTGATTCTTTCCGTGCCCGGCCAACCGAATGCCGGCGGGCGCTGCGACGCCCTGGTGGAATTCGTGGACATTTACCCGACGCTGG
Source organism: uncultured Solibacteraceae bacterium (assembly GCA_964644025.1). GTDB lineage: Bacteria > Acidobacteriota > Terriglobia > Bryobacterales > Bryobacteraceae > CAZXVW01. The sequence goes on from CAZXVW010000170.1 coordinate 1,267, forward strand.
CCGACATCTGCGGGCTGCCGGCGCCGCCCGGAGTGGAAGGCATCAGCATGAAACCGCTGCTGGAGAACCCCGGCCGCCCCTGGAAGAAAGCGGCGTTCAGCGAGTACCCGCGGGACCGCACCAGCAACCGTCATCATGGCCACGGAGACTTCATGGGTTACGCCGTCCGCACCACTCGCTACCGTTACGTAGAATGGCGGGAGTGGACAAGCGGGAAGGTGGTGGCCCGGGAGCTGTACGATCACGAGTACGATCCGCTGGAATCGAAGAACCTGGCTGCCGAACCGGCCCGCCAGGGCGTGCTCGAGAAGCTGAGCCGCATGCTGCGGGCGGGCTGGCGAGCCGCGCTGCCACCGCAGCCATGAGCTGGCCTCGCCGACACCCGAGGCCGGGGAAAGGTGATTGATGAAAACCACGATGATCGTGTCGGCGGTCCTGTCCGCCGCATTGCTTTGTTCGCCGGCGCGCGCGGCGCCGAATCCTCGCCCGAATATTCTGCTGATCGTCTCGGAAGACAACGGGCCTGAGCTTGGCTGCTACGGTGAGCCGCATGTCAGCACGCCCCACCTGGACGCGCTCGCCGGCGCCGGCGTGCGCTTCGAGTACGCTTACGTTCCCCAGGCGGGCTGCAGCCAGTCCCGCGCCGCCTTCCTCACCGGTTTTTATCCCCACCAAAACGGCCAAATTGGTCTGGCGACCTGGCGGTTCCAGATGTACCGCGACGATACACCGAACGTTGTCCGCAGCCTGAAGCAAGCCGGCTACCGCACCGGCATCATCGGCAAGCTCCACGTCAACCCCGAGGCGGATTTCCCGTTTGACTTCGTCCGCATTCATAACGCGAACTTTCACCGGAAAGATCTTGCCGCCTACGCGGCGGCGGCCGGCGAGTTCATCCGCCAGTCCGAGAAGCCCTTCTTTCTGTCGGTGAACTACCCGGACGCCCACCGGCCCTTCCTGGTCCAGGTGGACGGGCTGCCCGCGCATCCGCTCACGCCCGCTGCGGTGACGCCACTGCGCTACCTGGGGCTGGATTCCCCTGTGCTGCGCCGGGACACGGCGAACTATTACAATTCGCTCAGCCGCCTGGACAGTCTGATCGGCGACCTGCTCGGCGTGCTCCGGGAATCCGGCAAGGCCGGCAACACCTTGGTCGTCTATCTCGGCGACCACGGCGCCGACCTGCTGCGCGGCAAGCGAACCTGCTATGAGGGCGGCGTGCGCATCCCGCTGATCATCCGGTGGCCCGGCCACCAGCAAGCGGGCCAGGTGCGCCAGGAGCTTGTCTCGACAATCGACCTGGCGCCGACGTTCCTGAAGGCGGCCGGCGCTGCGCCGATCCGCGGGCTGCCCGGCCGGTCGCTGGCGCCCCTGCTGGCCGGCAAGACTGTCGCCTGGCGCCAGTATCTGTTCACTGAATACCACCTTCACTCGAATCACAACTACTTCCCGCAGCGCGCGGTTCGCAACCGGCGATATAAGCTCATCCGTAACCTGATGCCCGGCCAGGTGAACCCCGGCTACGCCTTCACCATCGACAAGTTCTACAGCCAGAAAGAGATGAAAGAGGCATTGACCCAGGCGCCGGCGCAGGTGCGCGCGGCCTACGCGTTGATGCGAAAACCCCCGGAGTTCGAACTTTACGATCTGAAGGAAGATCCTTTCGAGTTCCGTAACCTGGCCGACGATCCGGCTCACCGGAAAATCCTGCGGAAACTGAAAGACGCACTCGAAGCCTGGCGCCGGCGCACCCAGGACCCGTTCCTCGATCCGGCGAACGTGGCCCGGCTGAAAGCCGAGATCGACGCCACCTTCAAGAACGGCAAGTATGAGAAGCCGCAGGGGTGGAACTATCCGGAATACCTGGCGCCGGCCCGGCCGCCTTGGGCGGGCGATGCGGCGCCGCGAAAAACCAAGGAGTAATTCTCATGTTTCTTGTCAAGCCGCTCCGAAGGCAGTTGAGCCGGATTTCCTTCGCCGCCGTGGCCGCGGTGGCTTTGCCCGCGATGGGCCAGAGCACGATGCCGGCCGGCTACACGATACCGACCGTCGACCTGGCGCAGGAAGCCTACCGCCAGGTGGTGGTCGACCGGGAACCGGGCCAGTACCTCGGCCATGTCTCCACGCTGCTTCTGCCGGATGACAAAACCATCCTGATCGCCTATCCGAAGGGGCACGGCAGGGGCGCCATTGTCTACAAGAAAAGCTTCGACGGCGGTCTTACCTGGACCGAGCGGCTGCCGACGCCCGCGAACTGGGCCACCTCGCAAGAGGTGCCGACCCTGTTCCGGCTGATCGATCCCCAAGGCGTGCCGCGCATCCTGCTGTTCTCGGGCAAGGCGGGCGGCATCCGCGTGGCGTACTCGGAGGACGATGGCGAGACGTGGACGCCGCTCCAGCCGATCCGCACCGATGGGCCGAGCTTTGGCGGCGTCGTCGCCATGGCCAGCATGGTTCACCTGAAGGACGGCTCCTACATGGCCCTCTTCCACGACGACGGCCGCTGGCTGCGCAGCCCGCCGGAGCATCCCGAAGGGAAGCATTTCAAGGTATACAAGACCGTTTCCCGGGACGGCGGGCTGACGTGGTCGCAGCCGGAGGTGATCGCCGAGCACCCGACGGCCCACCTTTGCGAACCGGGCGCGGTGCGCTCGCCCGACGGCAGGCAGATTGCGGTGCTGCTGCGGGAAAACAGCCGCAAGCTGAACTCGTTCGTGATCTTCTCGGACGACGAAGGCAAGACCTGGACCCGGCCGCGCGAGCTGCCCGCCGCGCTCACCGGCGACCGCCATACGGCCCGCTACGCCCCTGACGGCCGGCTGGTGGTCACGTTCCGCGACCGCACCCGCGAAAGTCCCACCTGGGGCGATTGGGTGGCCTGGGTCGGCAGCTACGACGATATCGTCCGCGGCCGCGAAGGCGCCTACCGGGTCCGGCTGCTCGATAACCGCAAGGGCGCCGATACCACTTATCCAGGGCTGGAGCTGCTGCCGGATGGCACGTTTGTCGCCACCACTTACGGGCACTGGGTCGAGGGAGAGCAGCCCTTCATTGTCAGTGTCCGCTTCAAACTCGAGGAACTGGATGCCCGGGCAAAGTATGCGCGTCACGAACCCACCAGCATGGTTCCCGGCGTGGCGCCGGGCAATCCACTCGCCGGGCGCTGGCCGGCAGTGGCCGCGAAACCGCTTCCCGCGCCTGCGCCGCAGCGCGAAAAATCCACCCGCCGCCAGGACAAGCCGAACATTTTGTTTATCGCTTTCGATGATCTCAACGACTGGTGGCTGGAGCCGGACTCGCCGCTCCACATGCCGAACCTGGACCGCCTGGCGCGCCAGGGCCTGCTGTTCACCCACGCCTACGCGGCTTCGGCGGCCTGCAACCCGTCGCGCTGCTCGCTGCTGCTCGGCCGGGCACCCTCATCGACCGGTATTTACGGGAACAAGTCAGACTGGCGCGGGGCCTATCCGAACGCGGTCACGCTGCCGCATTATTTCCTCCTCCACGGCTACCGGGTGGAAGGCGCCGGGAAAATTTTCCATCACCACCTCAACAGCGCCTTCCATGACCCGGCCGCTTTCCACCGGTTCCAGAAGATGCAGCTCGACGTGATGCCCGACAGGAAGCTCAACGGGATCTACTACGGTGTCAACAGCCCGAACTTCGACTGGGGACCGTGGCCCATGAACGAAGCCGAAGCACCGGACGTGCGCACCGTGAACTTCGGCATCGACTTCTTGCGCCGTGATCACCGGGACCCGTTCTTCCTGGCCATTGGGATCTTCCGGCCGCACATGCCGTTCTTTGCTCCGCCGAAGTATTTCTCCTGGTACCCGAAAGACCAGGTCGTGATGCCGAACGTGCTCGACAATGACCTCGACGACATCCCGGCGGGCGGCATGACGCTTTGGAAGAAGACCCGGCATTTCTTCGATACCCTGAGCAAGGAGGACAGCAAGAACCCCGGCACCTGGAAAGCGGCGGTGCGGGCTTACCAGGCTTCCTGCACCTTCGCCGACCACCAGCTCGGCCGGCTGCTGGATGCGCTGGCGATGTCGCCGTACCGGGCGAACACCATCATCGTGCTGTGGTCCGATCACGGTTATCACCTCGGGGAAAAGAAGCATTGGGAGAAGTTCGCCCTGTGGGAGAAGACCACGCACGTGCCGCTGCTGTTTGTCGTGCCGGGCCTCACCAGGCCGGGCTCACACTCGACCAGGCCGGTGAGCCTGCTGGACCTGTACCCCACGCTGGTTGAGCTGGCCGGGCTTCCTGCCAGGCAAGACCTCGACGGGGTCAGTCTGGCGCCGTTGCTCAAGAACCCTGACACGAAATGGGACCGGCCGGCGGTGATGACCTACTTGCGCGGCAACCACGCCGTGCGGAGCGAGCGATGGCGCTACATCCGCTACGCCGACGGCACCGAGGAACTTTACGATGAGGAGGCCGACCCCAACGAATGGCATAACCTGGCCGGCGAGCCGGGCCGCGAAAAAGTGATGAAAGAGCTTCGCGCGTGGCTCCCGAAGCAGAACGCGCCGGACGTGCCGGACCTGAAAATAAAGGCCAGAAAGATTCCGTGATGAGACGACTCCATTTCACCATCGCCCTGTGGATAGCCCTCGTTGGCTCGTTCGCCGTTGCTGGAGCAGACCGGCCCAACGTACTGTTCATCAGCGTGGACGACATGAACGACTGGGTCGGCGCGCTGGGCTACCCGGGCGTCGAAACCCCCAACATCGACCGGCTCGCCCGGAAAGGGTTGCTGTTTACCAACGCCCACGCTCCGTCACCGAAATGCAATCCCTCCCGCACGGCCATCCTCTCCGGCTTGGGGCCCGCCACCACCGGTATCTACGACAACAGCGAATGGTGGAAGCCCAACTACCCGGAGATGGTCACTCTGCCGCGCTACTTCAAAGAGCACGGCTACTACGTTGCCGGCGGCGGAAAGGTGTTTCACCACATGCCAGGTTTCAATCCGCCCGAATCCTGGAACGAGTACTTCCAGCTCGTCACGGACCTGAGATCCAGCGGCTTTCTGATACCCTTCCGGCAGCCGCGCCACCGGACGAGCTTCGACTGGGGGCCGGTGGACAAGGACGATTTCGAGATGGGAGACGGTCACACGGTCCGCTGGGCCGTCGAGTTCCTGAAACGGAAGCACTCCCGGCCCTTCTTCCTCGCCGTGGGCCTGTTTCAGCCGCACCTTCCCTTCTACGCGCCGCGGCACTACTTCGCGCGCTATCCGCTCGGCAGCGTGCGGGTGCCGCTGGACAAGCCCGGAGATCTCGATGATGTTCCGGCGGCCGGCCGCAAGATGGCGCGTTTCCGCACCGACGACCTCGAACTGATTCAGAAGCACCACGGAATGCCCCACATCGTGCAGTCCTATCTCGCCTGCATCTCCCACGCTGACTCACTCGTGGGCGTACTCATGGACGCATTGGAGGCGGCCGGCTGCGCCGATCATACCATCATCGTTTTCTGGTCCGACCACGGCTACCACTTCGGTGAGAAGCACCACTTTGCCAAAAACACGCTCTGGGAACGCTCCTCCCACGTGCCCTTCATCTGGGTGGTGCCGGGCGTGACCCGCCGCGGCACGCGGTCAAGCCGGCCGGTAAGCCTGATCGACATCTACCCCACGCTGATCGAGCTGTGCGGCCTGCCGCCGAAGCACGATCTGGAAGGCGTGAGTCTCAAGCCCCTGCTGCAGGAGCCGGCGCGGCGCTGGGACCGTCCCGCGGTCATGACCTTCCAGCGCGGCAATCACGCGGTGCGCTCCGAGCGGTGGCGCTACATCCGCTACGCCGACGGCGCCGAGGAACTCTATGACCACCGGCGCGACCCCAACGAATGGAACAATCTCGCCGGCCAGGCGGAGTTTGAGCCGGTGAAACGGCAACTTGCTAAATGGCTTCCCAAGACAAACGCCCCGAAGGCGCGCAAGAAGTCCGCCTTTATCTTTGATGAGAAGACCTACACCTGGCGGTTGAAAAAGTGACGAGCAACAACAAGATCAGTTCAGGAGAGAGCCGCGGAAGTCCCCCCATCGAGCAGACCTCCTCGACTCGTGGAATTCGGCCGGCCGGGGCCTGTGCCGTGCGGCGCGTCAGCCTTCGGTGTTCCCCCCGGCCACTGAATCGTAGGAGGATTGAATGATAAGGACGTACAGGATCATCACCCTGCTGCTCGCTCTCTCCGCTGCGGCTGCGGCCGCAGACGTGTTCACCGAGTCCACCGTGTTTCGTTCAGGCGCCGGCGGTTACCACACCTACCGCATCCCGTCCCTGATCACCACCAGGGCCGGCACGGTGCTCGCATTTTGCGAGGGGCGCAAGGAAGGCCGCGGCGACAGCGGAAACATTGACCTGCTGGTGAAACGCTCCGAGGACGGGGGCCGGACGTGGTCGGCGCAACAAGTGGTTTGGGATGATGGCGCCAACACCTGCGGAAATCCGTGCCCGGTGGTGGATGAGCGCTCCGGCCGGATCGTGCTGCTGGCAACCTGGAACCGCGGCGGGGACCAGGGAAGGGATTTGCACCGCGGCACCGCGAAAGGAACGCGGCGGGTCTTCGTACTGACCTCGGACGATGACGGCCGGAGCTGGTCCCGGCCGCGCGAAGTCACCGCCGCGGCCAAAGCGCCGGACTGGTGGTGGTACGCCACCGGCCCGGGCGTCTCGATCCAGCTTCGCCGGGGTCCGCACGCCGGGCGGCTGGTGGCGCCTTGCAACCACACGTCCAAGGCGGACGGTTTCGCGGCCCATGCCATCTACTCCGATGATGGCGGCCGCACGTGGCGCCGCAGCAATTCCATCAAGCCGGCCTGCAATGAGAGCCAGGTGGTGGAACTGGCCGATGGCCGGCTGATGATGAACATGCGTTCCCAATCCTTCACGAACGAAGAACGGACGGGCTACCGGGCGATTGCGTTCAGCCGGGACGGCGGTGCTACCTGGAGCGCTCCGGAGTTCGACAGGCACCTCGGCGACCCGCAGGTGCAGGCGAGCCTCATCCGCTACAGCCTTGCCTCCGAGGAAGGCCGGAATCGCCTCCTGTTCTCGAATCCCAGCCCGCCAATACGCCGGGAGCGCGGGCAGCGGGTCGACCTCACCGTCCGCCTCAGCTACGACGAAGGGAAAACGTGGCCGGTGGCGAAGCGGATTCATCCGGGTCCGTCGGCTTACTCCTCGCTGGCGCGCCTGCCGGACGGATTGATCGGCCTGCTGTACGAGGGTGGCAAGAACAGCCCATATGAAGAATTGAAGTTCGCGCGATTCTCGCTGGCCTGGCTGACGGACGGAAAGGACAACCCGCAAGGCGAGCAAGAGCGGGCCAGCCGACGCACTAGGCCGGCGCGCCGCTCTCCCGCCCGCCGGCCGAACGTGTTGTTCGTCGCCGTCGACGACATGAGAGACTGGACCGGCTACCTGGGCGGTTATCGCGGCCGGGTGCACACGCCGAACATCGATCGCCTGGCCGCCCGCGGCGTGGCATTCACCAACGCCCACACGGCGGCGCCCGTCTGCTGCCCGAGCCGGACGGCTATCCTGACCGGCCTCATGCCGTCGACGAGCGGCATTTACAACAACGGGCAATGGTGGAAGCCGCACCTGCCCGAAGTGATTACCATCCCCGTCCAGTTCCGAAAACACGGCTATGAGGCCGCCGGCGCCGGCAAGATCTTCCATCACACCGCCGGCAACAATCCGCCGTACCAGTGGGACGACTACCACCGGCTGACTTTCGAGAACGACCCGTGGTTCCGCGGCTCGAAGCTGAACTACCCGTGGTCGAAATCCGGCCCGCCGCCGCCCGGATTTCCCTTCTGCGGCTTGGCGGGGCTCTTGGGCGAGAACGACTGGGGATCACTCTCCATCAAAGAAGATGAGTACGACGACGCGCACACCGTGGACTACGCGATCCGGTTCCTGCGCCGCCGGCACGCGAAGCCGTTCTTCCTTGCCTGCGGCATTTACCGGCCCCATCTACCGTGGTACGTCCCGCGCCGGTACTTCGAGCTGTATCCGTTGAATGAAGTCAAGCTTCCCCCGGTGCGCGAGAATGACCTGGACGACGTGCCCGCCGAGGGACGGAAGCTCTCCGAGGCGCGCCGCGCGGACTTCCTCAAAATCAAAGCCGCCGGCAGGTGGAAGGACGCCATCCAGG
>CAZXVW010000171.1:0-9413 GCA_964644025.1 uncultured Solibacteraceae bacterium
ATGGAATTACTCCAGACTTAATGATATGCCACCCGGAACATCCTGTTCCACGGGCCCGGCTTTTCTGTGACATTGGTCCTACCCGCAATCGGCGCCCCGGGTTAAGCTTCCATATAGACAGTACCATCGCGGCCTGGTCGAAAAGCGCCCCGCAACTCCTGGTTCGGCACCTTGGACGCTTTTCGTGGATTCCAGGCGGGCCGGCAACTCCCGGCCTCGGCGGCGGCGTTGTTTCCCGCCCGGCCAAGGCAACGGGCGCAGGACAAGCCCCGGTCGTTTTCCGGGGACAGAGAGGAGACCGAGATGAATCCAATTGAGACACTGAAAAACGAACACGGACTGATACGCCGCTTCCTCGACAATCTCGCCGTGGCGGCCGAGAAAATCGAGGCCGGCCAATATCCGCCGCGAGAGTTTTTCGAGAGAGGGGTGGAGTTCGCCCGCCTCTTCGCCGACCGCTTCCATCACTTCAAGGAAGAGCACGTGCTGTTTATGCATCTGGCGCAAAAACACAAGGGCGAAATCGACGGCCGCATTGAAACGCTCCGCTTTCAGCATGAGCGGGGCCGCGAGCTGGTGAAGACGATGGCCGCGGCCCTGGACGGCTATGCCGCCGGCAACGAGATCAAGATTGCGGAGTTGCTGGAAAGCACCGCCGCTTACGTTTCGCTGCTGCGGCGCCATATCCACATCGAGGACCATGTCCTCTACCCTATGGCGAGCGAGGAGCTCACCGCCGCCGAAATGGAGGCGGTCGCAGCCGAGTTCGATAAGGAGCGGGAACGGCACGGTCACGACACGTTCGAGACGGCGCACAAACTGGTGGTGGACATGGGCTCGATGCTGGTCCACTTCTAGAGGCCCGGCGCCAGAGCCGCGTGGCGCGTGGCCGGAGCCATCCGTCAGAGCGTTCGCAAGTGGAAGCCGCCGTCCACGTCCAGCACCTGGCCCGCGCAGTAGTCGAGCAGGCCGTCGGCGATGGCGCGCACGGCGGCGGCGACGTCGCCCGGCTCCCCGATGCGCCGCTGCGGCAGCAACCCGTCAGCAATCTTCTGCTCGTAGGTGTGTTGCACCTTGGCGATCATATCCGTCCGGATGATGCCGGGCCGGATCTCGAACACCAGCACGCCCGCCGGCCCCAGCCGCGCGGCGTAAACGGCCGCGCTCATGCTCAAGCCGGCTTTGGAAATGCAGTACTCGGCACGGTTCACCGACGCGGTGTAGGCGGAAATCGAGGTGATGAAAACGATCCGTCCGGCGCCCTGCTCCGCCATCCAGCGGCCAGCCAGTTGCGTCAGGAAATGCGGCCCCTTCAAATTCGTGGCGAGCACCTCGTCAAAACTTTCTTCGGTGGCCTCCAGGACATCCCGCCGCTCGCGCGGGGCGATCCCGGCGTTGTTTACCAGCAGGTCCAGCCGGCCGAAACGTTGGCGGGTGAATTCGATGAGTGCGCCGCGGTCAGCCGCCGAGGAGACGTCGCACTGAAAGATTTCCACCCCGGTCTCAGCCCGCAGGGACTCGGCGGCGTCGCGGCGGCCGCGGTACGTACCCACCACCTGGTGAGTGCGCGCCAGCTCTTGCGCGATGCCACGCCCGATGCCCCGGCTGGCCCCGGTAATCACGGCTACAGGCTGATTCGACATGGTTTCCCACCCCTCGCGGCGCCACCCTAACAGCATTGGTGACCCGGCCGCGAGCACGGCCTCGGCACGCCGCCTTTCAGGCGGCGCCGGTCGCCTCCGCCATCGTGATTTTCCTGTTGCCGAACATCGCCAGGTTCGCCAGATGCGGCCCGGAAACCCCTTCGGCGGCGATCTCCACCGGGCAGTTGGGCTGTTTCCGCGAGCGGACGCAATCCATGAAATTCTGGATGTGCGGTTCCACCGGCAGCAGCGCGCGGCTCAGGAAGATCGGCTCGCGGTTCTTCTTCCACGGCTCGGCGTAGACAGTGAAACCCTTGCTGTTCAGGATCATCGTACCTTCGTCGCCCATGAACTCGATCGTCCAACTGTCCTCGTAGTCATTGCAATAGTTGAGCGACCAGGTGGCAATCAGGTTCTTGTACTCGAATACGGCGGAGAACACATCCGGATGCTCGGCGCCCTTCATCTTGGCCACGTAGCCCTGGCAAACGGCCGAAACCGGCGGCCCGGATTTGGTAAACCATTGCACCACATCCATCAGGTGGGTTCCCTGATCGGTCACGTTGCCGCCGGCGTAGTCGCGGAAGTAGCGCCACTTCCGGTAACGCATCGGCTCGAGCGGCCGCTTGGGCGCCGGTCCCAGGAAACGGTCCCAATCCAGGTGCCCGGGCAGCGGCGAATTGTCCAGCGGCCCGGCAATATTCCAGTTCCATTGCGCTTTCGCCATCGTGATCCGGCCGAGAATTCCTTCCTCAACCAGTCTCCTGGCCCGGAGAACCGCGGGCGAGCTCCGGCGCTGCATTCCCACCTGGACGATCCGGTCCGTCTTCCGCGTGGCCCGGATCATCTGCTCGCTTTGCGCGAGCGACCAGGAGAACGGCTTCTCGGTGTAGACGTCCTTTTTCGCTTCCAGCGCCGCCAGCAGCATCGGGCAGTGATGGTGGTCCGGCCCGGCCAGCACCACCGCGTCAATGCCCGGTTCGGCGAGCAGCTCATGGTAGTCCAGGAAAGTCTTCGCCCCGGGCGAGTCCTTCTTGGCCAACTCCAGGTGCCGGTCGTAGACATCGCACAGCGCCACGCACTGCGCCCCCAGATTCTGGAATTTACGGTTCAGGTAACGCCCGCGTCCTCCCGTCGCCACCACCCCGTAAGTCAGGCGGTCATTGGCGCCCCAGGCTGAACGCGGGACGAACACCGGAGCGGTGGCCACCGAGGCCAGGAACCTTCTGCGATTCGTTTTCATATGAATTCTCCTTCCGTCGTGGATCCGCTCCGTATTGTATAGCAGGTTCCTCCGCAGGGAGCAAACACCGCCCGCAATCATCGCCGCGCGTTGCGCCGACTTCAACGGAAAAGTCTAAGATTTTGGGGAATGACGAGCTGACTTCCGGGGTCTGCCCGCGTGCATCCCACTACTTTCCCGGCGCACCCCCGGCGTCATGCTATTTCCGCGCCACCAGTACCCGCGAAGGATAGCCGGTTTGCCGCACGTGCCGGTCACTAACGATCTGGAACCCTCGCGCCCGAATCAGCTCCGGAACTTGTTCGGCCACCTGCCCGCCGCAAAATGCGGGCATCAGGCGGCCCAGCAACTTGAAATTCCAGTTAAATAATCTCAGGTTTTCGGCGATCATCACCAGCGCCAGCCGGCCACCAGGACGGAGCACGCGGTGAAATTCTCCGATCGTGCTAACGATATCCTCGCTCGAAAGCAGCCCGAGCAAGTAGCAGCACACCGCGGCGTCGAAGGTCTCCCCGGGGAACGGCATGCGCCGGGCGTCGGCAGCCTGGCACAGGGCCCTGCTCGTCGGGAACTTGCGGCGCACCCTCTTCGCCGTGCGCCTCGCCATATTGGGGGAAAGGTCCAGCCCCAGCGTCGCGCCGTTCGGGTTGGTGCGCACCAGGCGCCGGAACATTTCGCCCGACCCGGTGGCTACTTCCAGCACTCTCATGCCATCCTGAATGCCGGAATCGGCGAGCGCCGCCCGGTGGGCCTTGGCATGAAACAGCATCGCCGAGGCCGGATAGATCACCGCCGCACGGTCGTAAGCGCGGCGGATCCGTTGCAGCCGGGTGCTGGGTGCAGAGCCAGCCAGGTAGCCGGCCAGGGACAGATCAAGATTACTCAACTGGGTCTCCTTAGGATCAGGGAAGCGTCACGGGGCCTGGGCAACCTCGGACTTCAAGTCCGGGATCTCGATTTGCGTACGGGTGCCCTCACCGGGCTTGCTGTCGATCCACATCCGGTAGTCATTTCCAAAGACTACCCGCAGGCGTTCGTTCACGTTGCTGATACCAATCCCCTGCTCGAAAAGTTTCGCCATCACCGATTCGGGAATCCCGACGCCGTCGTCTTCCACCAACAGGTGGAGCCGCCCGTTCTCGACACGACTACGAATTCGAATGGTACCACCATTCACCTTGCTGCTCAAACCGTGCCGCAAGCTGTTCTCCACCAGTGGCTGCAACAACATGCTCGGCACCAGGCACTCCAACGATTCCGGGGCCACCTCCTTGACGAAGCGCAGGCTGTCGCCGAAACGAACCATCTCGATGGACAGGTAGTCGTCAATCAAGGCGAGTTCCTCCCGCAGCGGATTAAAGCTTTCGTGCTTGTGCAGCAAGCGTCGCAGTATCGTCGCTAGCTTGAACACCACCACTCGCGCCTGTTCGGGGTTGATCCGGATCAGCGAGGAGACCGAGTTCAGGGTGTTAAACAGGAAGTGCGGGTTGATCCGGCTCGACAGCGCCTCCAGCCGTGCCTCGCTCAGCAACCGTTGCTGTTCCTTGAGTTTCTGCTCGGTGCGGGTCGCGTTCCAGATTTTCAGCGGCAGCGTGATACAAAAGACCGTCGTCAGGTATACCGCCACCACCGAGGCCGGGTGCGGATTCGCCCAGTCTGGATGCACCGAAAAAATCGCGTGGCGGCCAAAGATGCGGCCCAGGCTGAAACGGACAAACTCGGCGAACAGGATGGCCAGCAGGAAAAACGTATGAAAGGCCGTCCGCCGGTGATCCGACCACTGCCGGAACAGCCGGTAGAGACTCAAGTCAAGAAACGGCGAAAACTTCCAGACCTCTTCCGTGTCCGGCGCGCAGTCCCGCAGCAGCCCGCCGAGCACGCCCACCCCAGCGAACAGCGGCATCGAAAGATATTCCCCGGCGAACATCGCCGGCAACGAAATCAGAATGCCGGACACCAGGCCGGTGACGTAACCTCCTACCACTCCGGCCAACAGGCTCCCCTCGAAGCCCAGATCCACCGCCCGGTAGGTTTTCGTGAGCACCCGCGTCCCCACGCCGGCGGCAAACACCGCCGAGATTCCAAGTGCGAGTTTGAGGCGCTGATCCAGCGTCCGCTCCTCCCGCATCAGGATCCATCGGAAGGCGCCAAAACGCACCATGATGCTCGCCAGCGAGGTCGCCACCGCGAGCTTCACCAGCAGGACGACGGTGTGTTGTTCCACCATGCCGGTCTGAAGCCATTATAATGAAGTGTTAAGCAACGCCTTTCCCTAAGGATTTGCGTCCCTGCATGACGAGCGATGGCGGTCAGTCCCCCGATGATGTTGCAAAAAGTAGCCGAGGCCAATTTCCCCAGCCGGTTCGGCCATTTCCGGATCTTCGGATTCGAAGCCCGGAACGGTGCCCGTACCGAGGAAGCCGTGGTGCTGCGCATGGGGGACGTTACCGGCGAGCCCCCGCCCCTGGTCCGCATCCATTCCCAGTGCCTCACCGGGGACGTCTTTCACAGCCTCCGGTGCGATTGCCGCGCGCAGCTTGAGCTTTCCCTGGCCATGATTTCCGAGGAGGGCCGCGGGCTGCTCATCTACGAGCACCAGGAAGGACGCGGGATCGGGCTCCTCAACAAGCTCCGCGCTTACGAGTTGCAGGACCACGGCGCTGACACCGTCGAGGCGAATGAACTGCTCGGCTTCGATGCCGATCTCCGTGACTACGAATTACCCGCCCAGGTCCTTCGGCACTTCGCCGTCCACGCCGTCCGGCTCATCTCCAACAACCCGGACAAGATCCGCGCCCTCGAACACGCCGGCATCACCGTGGCCGAGCGCGTCCCCTGCCAGGTGGCCTGCGCCGCCACGGCCGAAGAATACCTCCGCACCAAGAAGCTCCGCATGGGGCATCTACTGGAAGGCTTCTAATCCGAAGTTCCTGACCCAATTCTGAGGTAGTGCTTCCAGGTCAATGATTCAATCGCGTTTCGCATTTCCAGATGTAGCCGCTCGCTGGAAAGGTTTTCTCTTGAAGTTGTTTGGCATCACGGCATATTTCTTGGGTATGCCATCCAGAACTGGCCAGGGAAAGCTTCGTCCCGGCGAGCCAGGCGTTCACCATCGAGCGCGGCCTGCCCCAGGCCATGTCCAGGCCATGCTGGGAATGATTCGCCAGTTGGGCCTGGAGACACTGATCGGTGCGAAACGCCGCCGGAAGCGAGATCTGGTGGTGGCCCGCTACAACCCGTTGCCGGCCGATCTGGGCGCACGCCGCCGCAACATCTGCGGCACCAACACCGGCCGCTCCGGCGCGAGCTTCCACCTGCTGGCCGAACTCACCCCCCTCCAGGCCGAAGCCTTCCGCCCGCTCGGTCTGTAGCCAGAAACGAGAAACTCCTTTCCAGCTTTTCCCCGTAGGGTCAGTCAGACAACACGCGTTCGGCGTTGCAACTTCGGGTTAGATTCCCAGGAAGCGCTCCAGCTTCTCCAGTTCCTGTTCGGCGGCGTCCAGCCTCTTGTCCGCCGCCCCCGCATCGCCGCTTTTCAAGGACGACTCGGCCTCATCCAGGAAAAACTCCATCCGCTTCTCCGCGGCCGCCATGTCCGCGCGCAACCCGAGGCCAGAAGCGTTCTGCGCCCGGCGGAGGTTATCCAGGCTGCTCCGCGCCGCGCCGACCCTCACGGCCATCAGCATCATTCGCTCGCGCACCTTCCGAAGCGCCCCCTCATTGGAGGCCGCTCGGACAGGCGCCGGGCTGGACTCAGCGGTGCGGCCGGTTTCCGGCACCGCCCTGGCGGCTGCGGGCTTGGCAGCGGGAGCGGGTGAAGGCGCCGGGAGTTGTGCCGCCCGGGGGACAGGCGCCCCGGCGCCACCGGCGGGCGATGCCGCCGGCGGGCGAGGCTGCTGGCGAGCGGTGCCGGCTGGCTGCTGCGGCGGCTTGGGTGTTGCTAAAGCGGGAGTCCGGGAGGCGGACGGGCGCGCGCTGACCGGTTCGGACCGGCGTTCGGATGCGGCCGGTTTCTCCGCGGCGGGTGGCGGCGCGGGGTTCTCCGCCGGGGATGAGGGTGGCGTTTCACTCGCGGCGGGTGGCGGTGTTTCCCCGGATTCCGGCACCGCGACCACCGGCGCTGTAACGCCGGCCGCCGGCGCCTCAACCGCGCCGGTTCGCCGCCAGCGGGGGATCTGGGTGGCGGCGACGATGATTACGGCCACGGTGGCCAGCGACCCCGCCACCATGTACAGCAACCGCCGGCCGGGTTTTCGTTGCGGCGCCGCCGGGGCGGCAGCCGTGACCGTGGCGGCCGGCGGCGCTCCCGCGGCCGCCCCGGCCGCCGGCTGCGCGCCCAACACCGCGCTTTCCAGCGCGTGCCGGAACGCATCCGCCGACTGGAAGCGCTTCGCCGGTTCCTTGTTGATCGCCATCAGGATAATGTCGTTCAACGCCGGCGGAAGGTCCGGGTCCACCTCCAGCGGCGGCGCGGGCGTCTCCTCCAGGTGGGCCGCCATGATTGAGTACTGGCTGTCGCCTTCAAAGGGCCGCTTCCCGGTGACGATTTCATACAGGGAGACGCCGAGTGAGTACAAATCGCTCCGCGCATCCAGCTCCGTCGCACCCTGGATCTGCTCAGGTGACATGTAATAGAGCGACCCCACTGTCTGGCCCGTCTGCGTCAGTCTCTGGTCCGCGGCCATCTTGGCGATTCCGAAATCCATGAGTTTGACAACGCCACCACCGGTGAGCATCATGTTCGCCGGTTTGATATCCCGGTGGATGATGCCCCGCGCATGCGCGTAGGATAGGGCCGCGAGCACCTGGCAAACGTAATTCACGCCGTCCCGCACGGCAATCCGGCCCTGGTCCAACAGCTCCTCCAGCGTCGTCCCCTCGACAAACTCCATGATCATGACGAGCTGTTTGCCAAGGCGCTGGGCGGTGCGGAGGGCAGCGATGTTGGGATGCTCGAGAGCCGCGTGGACACGGATCTCCCGCAGGAAACGGTCGGCCAGCTCCGGATCACCCTCCAGGTTCGGCAGGAGGACCTTCATCGCCTCCACCCGGCCGGTGAGCCGGTTGCGTACCTTGTAAACCTGGCCCATCCCCCCGGAGCCAAGAACACCAAGGATTTCATAATCGCCGACCACATCGCCGGCTTTGAAGCTCATTGATAGCTCCTTCCGCCAACAGCGCCGGCCCCTTACCGGCCGGGCTCCGCCGCTGGCTCCCCCCGACCGCGGCTTCCCACCGGCGGGCGGGGCGCCCTTCTCAGGACGGGCTGGTGACCATATCACCGACCTTCGCCGGGCTCGCGCCGGTGAAGTTGCCCACCGAGGAAACCTCGTCAGCCTCGGTAATCACCACCTCGCCAACCTTCTGGGTGATCTTCCGGAGGATCTTGCCAGTCGCCGGGTCCTTGACCACGCGAATCTGCCGGCGGACCTCCAGTTTGTCGCCGACCTTGACGCCGGCCTTGGTTCCCACGTTCAGAATCAGAACCCCGCCGGTGGCGTCGGCCACCAGGCCTTCGATATGAACCTTGCGCGTGGGAAGTTTCGCCGCCTGGCTGTCGAGTTGCTTGGCCACCTCATCGACCGCCGCGAAGGTGGCCTCACCCAGGATGGTTCCGGCGAAATTGCTGCTCGACATGTCGTAGCCGCCGGCGCCCATGCCGCCGGAACTGCCCCCCGCCCCCAGCAGCTTGGTTCCGGAGCGGACCGATTCGCCCTTTCCCTGGGCTACCGCCAGGATTTCGGCGGTGCTGGTATCCACCATGCGGGCCGAGATTCCCACCACCGCCTTGGATTTCTTCCTGCCAATGCCGCCCAGCCCGAAGCGCCCGGCTACCGAGCCGAGCCCGCCGATATTGGTCGACTTGTCATCCCTGCCGAACTGCGTGATGCTGCCGATGATGATGGCATCCACACCCAGAATCTTGCCGATCTTTGCGGCCGTAGAGGAATCCGCCCGATCGCTGTTGGAAAAATTCTGCTCGGCCAGCACCTTGTCCAGCGCCTTGCGCTCAATCACCGAGTAGGTCCCGTCGGTGACCAGCTTGTCCACCAATAGGTCGGCGATTCCGCGGCCGATATCCGTATCGGTTCCGAAGATGGAAGCCACGTAGCCGTGCACCGTGGCGTAGTCAAAATCCAGCACGGCGACGCGTTTCTTCTGTTGAGCGGTCAAAGGAAGCGCCGCCAGGGAAAGCGCGAGCACGATGGTTGCCAGTATCCTCACTGTTCCTCCTTGTTCGTCGCCTGCGGCGGCCACGGCCGCCCCGGCCGAAGCGTCGCGGCCTGTTCGCAGTAACAATGTTATCGCAGCATCAATTGTAACGCGGCGTGTCCGCCGCGCAACATCCAAATTTATCCGGCCAACCGTAATCCTTCGGTAAGGGTGAGGGGGCTAGTGAGGGAGGGGAGCGGGAGGCAGCGGAGAGAGGGGGCGGGAGGGGATTTGGTGGAGCAAGCGAAGTCGCACCGAGTGGGTGCAAAATTGCAAAGGTCTTGGTGATGGCTTTGCAACCGAGACGATCGCCG
>CAZXVW010000172.1:0-9411 GCA_964644025.1 uncultured Solibacteraceae bacterium
GTCTCCACCTCCGGGCCGCTCTGGATCGTGAAGCCGAGGGAAACGAACAGGTCCTCGATCTCGGCCTGGATCTGCGTCACCGGGTGAAGGCTGCCGGGACGCGGCCCGGGAGCGGGCAGCGTCAGGTCAACCCACTCGGCGTCCAGACGGGTGCGCAGGGCGGCTTCGGCGAACTCTTTCTTGCGCGCTTCCAGCGCGGCTTCCAGGGACCGTTTGACGTCGTTCAGCAGTTTGCCGACGCGGACCCGCTGCTCCGGGGCGAGCCGGCCCATCTGCTTGCTGATTCGCGCCAGCTCCCCCTTGCGGCCGAGAAACTCCACCCGGACCTGTTCCAGTTGTTCGGCGTCGGCCGCCCCGTGGATGCGCTCCATCGCGCTGGCGGCGATCTCATTGAGCGCGGATTCCAGCATCAGTCCGCTCCCGCCGGCGTGAACAGTTCCTCGGCCTTGGCTACCTCCCAGGCCAGGTGGTTCAAGTAAAACAGCAGCAGCGCCTCGGGATACTTCCCCTTGAAGTGCTCGTAAGCCTTCTCCCGCCAGTCGTCCTTGAGAATCTCGCTGGCGTCCAGGTCCTTGTCGAAGAAACCGTCGTGATGCTGGATGCCGAGGAAGTCGAGGATATCGATGATCATGTCGAGATTGCAGACCAGAATGGCCTGGGCGAGATCGGCGGCCAGGTCCTGGTCCCCACCCTGGATCCGTTCCCAAAACCGCGGGGTTGCCTTGCGCAGGCCCTGAACGTTGAGCTTCGGCAGATGCGCCCACGTCTTCAGCGGCTCATAGAGCTTGTAGGTCTTCAGCTTTCCGATGGAGATGCCGCCGAGGACCTGGCGGAAGCCTTCTTCGCCGAGCGCTCGAAAAATGTCGGTTACTTGCATAGGAACTACGGTGATCGTGCTGATCTTCTGGATGGCGCCGCGAGCCAGAGCCGGCAGCGTGTCAGCACTATTCAGGTTATCACAGCGATGGGGGCGGGCCCGGCCAAATTGGGATCACTGCCGCGGTCTTGGTGTCATCAATCGGGAGCAGTGCGGCCACAGGAGCAGGCCGCTGGTAAACTGGCAGAGATGGATAATCCTGATGCGGCAAAGAAATGGAAGGTGCTCATTGTCGCAGCGCTGGCACTGGGAATCGCCACTATCCCCGTTTGGTTGGTTTCAATTCCGCCGACGGCGGATTTCCCAAAGCACTTGGCGAGGCTGCATATTCTGCTCAACGTGGGCCATGACCCCTTGCTGGCACAGTACTACAAGGCCGCCTGGGGCCTGATACCGAACATGGCTTTCGATATCTTCGTTTTCGGCACCGCGCGGGTTTTCGGCCTGCTCCTGGCGGGGAAACTGTTCATCATTCTGCTGTTCGCGGTGATGCTGACCGGCCCCGTATTCCTCCACTACGCGCTGTTCCAGCGATGGTCCTACTGGCCGCTCGGAGCCTGCTTGCTGCTTTACAGCCGCCATTTTCTTTGGGGAATGGTCAGCTACACTTTTGGCGCGGGGCTTTCGCTCTGGGCGATCGGCTTGTGGATCTACTTGCGTCAAAGCAGAACAGCAGTCCGGCTGGTGGTTCCCGCGTTCATGGCGGTCGCCTTATATTTCAGCCACCTGTTTGCCGTTGGTTTTTACGCCGTGGTGATCACCACTTACGAGCTTTTTCAGCTCTTCGGTAATGAGCGCTGTGGGCCTCGCCGTATCGTCCGGTTGGCGCTGATCCTGGGGGCGCAATTTGTGCTGCCGTTCGTGTTCTTTCTCAACAGCCCGACGGCCAGCCACGCGGGGCGTGTAGCCTTTGGTGATTTCAGCCGGAAGTTCATCGACATTCCAATGGGGCTGGTAAACAATTACAACCTCATATTTGATGCTGGGACGCTGGCGCTCATTGGAGGGTTTTTTCTGTTCGGCTTGTATAAAGGGTGGCTGCGAATCCATCGGATTTTCTACGGGGTGTTTGCGGTGGTGGTGGCGCTGCACTTCGCCATGCCGCAGTACCTGATGTCAAGCGCCAATGCTGATGTCCGCACCATTCTGCCCCTGGCACTGCTGGCTGTGGGAACGACGAGGTTCACGGTGAAAAACCACCGGATGGCGATATCTGTGTTCGCTGCCGTCGCCTGCCTGTTCATTGTTAGAACGGGTATTGTTGCGTGTAACTGGGCATGGGCGGAGCGTGCCGTCTGGCCCGAGTACCGGGATGCCATTGCCCTGTTACCGCGGGGAGCAAAACTCAACAGCTACTTTCTGAACACTTCGCGAGGCTGGTTCACCAACCCGCCGCACGCCTATTTTGTTACGTTGGCGATTATTAAGAAGTCCGCGTGGTGCCCACGGCTCTCCCACCAGCGCGCCCAGTGGACGGTGGCCTTTCGGAGTCCTTACGAGGAAATCGCCAGAAGGTACCCGGCGCTGGAGATCCACCGCCCGGATCCGGCCCATCCGCTTGTCCCGGATGCCGGCAATCCGCGGAACCCGTTCTATATTGGCGCCCTGGCGCCCTACGACTACCTTCTGGTCGCCAACCCATCGGATCTCGGCGGACCCGTCCCGCCCTGCCTGGACCCGCGGTACCAGGGACGTTTCCTTACGCTTTACCAGATCGACCACGCGCAGACCGGGGGCGCGCCGCCTCCTGCTGGCTAGCCTCCCACTGCGGCCGCAGCCCGTGGCGCCCTGCCGCTTCCCTGGCCGGAATTCCGGGTGCTCCCGGCCGCCTCGGCGGACCAGGACGGCGCGACTTCAGCCCAGCTCCGCTCTCACCTTCCGCCACCCTTGTCCCTTGTCGAGCAAAGCGGAAAGGCGCTTCACCGTCTCCGCGTACTTTGGCTTGCCGGCCAGGTTTTCCGTAGCGATCGGCCCGCGCGAATGATCATACAGCTCGCGGGCGCGGATCTCGCCGGTGGGCCGGTGGATCCATTCCGTGTAACGCCAGTCGCCGGTGTGGAGCGAGTATCCCATCATGTTGCCGGCTCGCGGGTACTGGCTGAAGGCCGCCTTCTTCCACTCTCGATTCGGATCGGCCACCAGCGGCGCCATGCTCGTCCCC
This sequence comes from uncultured Solibacteraceae bacterium, assembly GCA_964644025.1. Taxonomy (GTDB): domain Bacteria; phylum Acidobacteriota; class Terriglobia; order Bryobacterales; family Bryobacteraceae; genus CAZXVW01. The sequence goes on from CAZXVW010000172.1 coordinate 3,039, forward strand.
TCGCAGTGGGCGGGGATGTCCAGGCCGCAAAGCTCGGCGAGGGTCGGGTAGATATCAACGTATTCCACCAGCGCCCGCGTACTCTGCCCGGCCGTCTTCTGCCCCGGCGCCGACAGAATCATCGGCACGTGGGTGTCGATCTCGAAGTTGGTGTGCTTGCACCAAGCGCCGTAATCGTTGAGCTTCCAGCCGTGGTCGCCCCAGAGAATGACGATCGTATTGTCGCGGAGACCGAGCCGGTCCAGCTCGGCCAGCACGCGCCCGATCTGGGCGTCGGTGTAGCTGACGCAGGCGTAATAGCCGTGGATGAGCTTGCGGGCTGTGTCATCGTCCACCGGGCCCTGGCGCGGCATCCCCGCGTAGCTTCGGAGCTCGCCCCAGTTGGTCAGGGCGACCTGCGGAGCGTTCTCCGGCCAGGAGCGGACGGCCGGCAGGCGGATATCGGCCGGATCGTACAGGTCCCAGTACTTCTTCGGAGCGTTGAAAGGAAGATGCGGCTTCAGAAACCCGGTGGCGAGGAAGAATGGGCGGTCCTTGAGACGTTGCAGCTCGGCGATGGCCTTGTCGGCCGTCATCCCGTCCGGGTAAGCATTGTCCGCCACGTCGGGCCCTTCGAACGGGGGGCCGGCGCCGAGTTTGGGCTTTCGCGGTTTCTTGCCTTGCTGGAGAGCTTTTTCATAGGCCGCCGTGACTTCCGCGTCATGTCGCCGCACTGTCTCAATAGATGCCGGATCCCGGTAGGCGCGCCAGCCTCCACCCCAGTCGCTTTGCGGGCGCCAATCGGGGGCGCTCCACGCCTGGGGATCGTCGCCCTTATGGTGGTAAATCTTGCTGAGCGTCACCGTCTCGTAACCGTTGTTCTTAAAGTGGTGCGGAAGACTCACCACGTCAGGCCACACGGAACTGATGGGCGTCTGCAGATCGTAGACCTTGGTGGTGTCCGGGCGAGCGCCGGTCAGCAGGCTGATGCGCGAGGGAGCGCAGACGGCCTGCTGGCAGTAGGCGCGGTCAAAGCGGAGCCCGCGGGCGGCCAGCGCGTCGATGTTCGGGGAGTGAATCTGCTGTTGCCCGTAACAGCCGAGCTGCGGGCGCAGGTCGTCCACGGCGATGAACAGCACGTTCATCTTGCGAGCCGGCGCCGTCCGGCTGCAGCTCGCGATGAACGGTGCCACGGAAACGGAGAGAAACTGGCGTCGGGTTGTCATGGTAAAGAGTGTGTCACTTGATGGTAGAGGTGCGCAAGCATCCCCCGGGACACGCGGCCGGACCGTATCCGGGCGGGGTGACGACCCCGCACCACCGGTGCGATTTCCTGGTTTACCGCGCGCCCATCCGTTCCATCAAGGCGCCGAAGTCCGCCACTGCCTGGTAACCAGCCGGAACTTCGAAGGCACTGTCCGCAATATCTTTCTGCTCAATCGAAGCCACCGTGTTGAAGCGGAATTCCACGCCGCCTTTGCCGGTGGTGCTCATGCTCATGTGCACGCCGGTGGGTTCCTTCATGATGAAGGCTCCGCTGATCACCTCCTGGTAGGCTTTTGTCCCCCTCAGGTCGACGCCGAGCTGCGCCAGAGGAGAGCTCATGCAGCCGCTGACCTGGTTGGCGCAGGCCATTGCCTGTTGCGTTTCACTCACCAGACCGGCCAGCTTCGGGTCTTTGGAGACCCGTACCTCGGAAGCCGGCCGGCCATCCATCAAGAAACGATATCCGCTGGCCTGGTATCCGGCGATCGTTGTGCTGCCAAGATCTTCGCGGGTGATTGCCCCAGCGCGGGCCTTTGCTACTTGCTGCTTCATTGATGCGGGCATTTGCGCTGACATCTGGGCCACCATCTGCTTCGTCCAGGAGCAGATCGCGTCCGCGGTGCCTTGCCAGTAACTTTTCGAGGCGTGGTCGATCAGGATGACGGTTCCTTGCTTGATGATCGTGTCCTGCCGGGCGAGCTTGCCGTTCTGGATCAACAACTGCTCTGTCTTTCCGGAACTGAGACCCTGGTACGTCACCACCCAGCCGCCCCAGGCGGCGGAGGTGGTCAGAGTGAACAGAACGGCCGTGGTGAAAAAGCGTGATATCACATGATCCTCTTCTCCGGCGCGAGCCGCCGCCCGCTCAGGCAGTGGCCGTGATGCCGTAAAGCTGGCAGAACGCCTTCAGGTGCCGGGCGTGCCGGCCATAGAACAAGCAGAGGTGATGGCCTTTGACTTCTGTTGCGTCCGCGAGTCCGCTGAGCTGGACTTCGACGTTGGTCCGGCAGCCGCCGCACGGCGGATTGGAAGGGCAACCAGTGACCGTGCCTTCGTAGATGAGCATCCGGGGCGGGTCTTCCTGCGAGAGATACTTGGTGAACGTCACCTCGCGCCCGGCAGGGAACAGAACCTGCGGGACGCATCCCCAGCCCGCCTCGGCGTGGCTGCGGAGGATGTACGGCTCGGCGGCCTCGTCCGGACCGTTCATTTTCGAGGCGCAGGTGCAATGGGCGCCGAAGTACAGGTTCTTCTCGGTGTCCACCGATGGGTTGTGCTGGAAGGCGGGCTTTCCGAACAGGTACTGGATGAGCATCATCGTCAGCGTCGCATCCAGGTCGGATTCGCAGCCGGCCGGGATGCCTTCGTCGCGCAGGTTCATGTAGCCCATGCAGGGTGGGACGTGCTTATGGGGCCGCTTCAGCCCCGGCAGGCAGTTCATCATCAGGGCGTCGGCCTGCTCGCGTTCGATGATCTTCTTCAGGGCAAAGTAAGCCTTGGCGGCGTTGAACACGTCTTGCTCGTCCGGCTCGACTCGCTTGATCGCCTGGGCGAGGTAAGTCCGGGCAAGAGAGCGCACCTCGGCCGTGTCTCCGATGCCGGCGTACACGTCGTAGAACTCCTGGTGCGGCACAGTGAGCACCGTTGTCCCCAGGTCCGGCGCCACGCTCCGGCGGCGCTGCGTGCCGTTGATGTTGACGATCGTGGACTCCTTCATGCGCCGCGCGGTCTGGATCATTTTCAGGCCCATGCCGGCGGCCTCGAAATTATCGAGCGAATTGACCAGGTAGACGCCGGGGCGCCGGTGGAGCTGTTCAACATGCCGGTTCAGCAGAATCCCCATCGTCGCGAAGACCACCGTCGGGAGTCGAGTTCCATCGAGGATGCGCATTACGTTATCCACGTGGCTCTTCTTGAATGGAATCAGCAGGAGGCCGTCGGGCGGGGTTTGCTTGAGGGAGGCAAGGAAGCGCTCGGTGTCCGCTGGCGAATCCAGCGGCCCGGGCGTGATGTCGAGCTGGAGGCCGTGCAGCCGGGCGAACCGCTCGAGCTCAGCGGTGTATTGCTTCTGGCGGCCTTCGGCGTCGAAGCTTGAACCCGGCCAACTGTAGTAGCCCTCGCGGCGCAGCTTCTCGGTGGGCGGGTAAGTGAACGCGGCGGCCACCCGGCCCATGGATTGCGGCTTGCTAGCCGGTGAGCGGCTCGCTGATTGGCCAGCAGCCTGCGCCGCGAACAAGGCTCCGGTGGTGATCGCGCGCCCGAACTCCCGCCGGGGAATCCCCTTTGAAGTGCCGGCTGAGTGTTTCTTCATGGTCGGATCTCCTGCTCGGTGGCGTTTCCGCTACCGATGCTATCAAACCGGAGAAACCGCGTCGAGAGCCCTCTTGCGCTGCCGGCTCCTAATGTTTCGATGGATTCGCGGCCACCCGGGAGGGAACAGTGGCGGGTTGCTCGCGGGGGATACTGGCGATGTGAAGCGTCGAGGTCGGAAAGGCGATTTCGGCGCCGTGTCCCTCGATGATCCGGGCGATCTTCAGAAGAACGTCGTGCTTGACGGCATGGTACTTGGCCCAGTCGGTCGTCTTGGTGAACGTGTAGATGAAGAAGTCGCAGGAGGAAGCCGCGAAGGCGTTGAAATAGACCATCAGGAGTTGGTCGGTGTCGATCTCCGGGTGGGTGCGCAACATCTGTTCCACGTCCCGGGTGATGACATCCATCTTGGAGATGTCGTCGTACCGGATACCGATGGTTTCGTAGATCCGGCGCCTGAGCATGCGCTGCGGGTTCTCGATGGCGATGGTGGAAAAGACTGCGTTGGGAACGTACAGCGGGCGCTTGTCGAAGGTCCGGATGCGCGTCTGGCGCCAGCCGATGTATTCCACCGTGCCCTCGATATTTCGGTCCGGCGACCGGATCCAGTCACCGACCCGGAAGGGCTTGTCCAGGTAAATAGTGATGGCGCCGAAGAAATTGGCCAGCAGATCTCTGGCGGCGAAGCCGATGGCGAGGCCGCCAATGCCCCCGAAGGCGAGCACGGCACTCACGTCGATATGCCAGGTCTGCAGGCAGATCAGGATGCCGGTGATGACGACGGCGAGGCGGAGCAACTTGCCGATGGCGTGGACGGTGGTGGCGTCGAGCCGTTCTTCCTCCTCCTTGTCTTTGTGGATTTCGATGAGGGCGTACTCGATGCGGGAGATCCACCGCACAAAGAACCAGACGGCCGTCAGAATGAAGATGACGGTGAAGGTGCTCGTTACCCGCGGATCGGTGAAAACCGGCCCCCCGATGACCAGGGTAGCGATACGAAGCCCGATCGCCCAGATCAGTACCGACAGTGGCGCTGGCAACGCATCCAGCAGCGCGTCATCCCAGGGGTTTTCGGTGCGGGCGGCGATCCCGGTCCGCAGGCGGCGCACGAAACGGCGGGCGATGAAATCCACAATCCCGGTGCCCAGCACGACCAGGAAGACATGAAATGTGGTGCTGTCCCAAGACTGGCCCCGGAGGGCGTCGACCCAATCCTTCGGTACAAAAATGTCAAAGCTCATTCGCAGAAAGGATAGCACAGCCTCGGCGCGGCGTATCGCCGGAGTGAGCCGCCGACGGCGTCACAGCGCGGCATAGGCGCAACCAAAACAATAACGGCGTTTCCGGTCTCGTAGGATAGGGGCTGAGCAAAACCATCCATCTGAACGACCCGAGACATAGGTAACAGATTCGTCGAAGCACATGGGGGACACTTGGCCTGGTCGCTGGTCCCTGGTCGGGGGTCGGTTTGAGTCGAACAGGGACAGTCCGCCTGTGTCCACTCCGCTGCGCTTCGGGACACAGGGGACAGTCCCGGACGTGGCCGGTCGCTGGTCACTGGTCCTTGGTCGGAGGGTTGCACGTGCAAACCGGGCCTTATAGTGGGGCGGAGCCGTGCTCTGCGCTGGAGGTGTGGTCTGGCAAGATGGCGGCAGTGAGGGTGCCGCGCGACTGAAAGTCCGCCCCACAGGGGGCTCGAAAAATCGGGAAGCAAGTGCTCTATCCCCGGTTTTTATCGCACCGGTCTTGTCACTTTCCCGGCTGGAGTGCATCTGCCTTAGCGGGCAAGTCCGCCGGGGAATCTATTGTCTGGGGAAGGCGGGTTTCCCGGAGACCATGCCTCATGTACCGATGGAGGGGTGATAGGCATGAGAAACCTGTTCCGGAGGGTGTGGCAGGCTTTGCTTGCGGCCCTGCGATTGATCCGCAGAACAAAGAAACACGTCAAGGCCCGGTACCACAAGCTCCCAGACCATGGGAACCATGGTTGTTATGGCAGCGAATAACTCCGGGGCGCGGGGCTCAGTGATGCCGGGGCCGAAATCGCCCGTCGCCCACCTAATGGTTCTGGAAGGAGGGTGATCAATGACCGTCAGACGCTTAAATGGTATCGGTTATTGCGGCCGGATCAGCACGGCCGGTGATTGGGCTTTCCACTTCGCCTTGGCGCTGGCCCGCCGGCATAATGTCCGCCTCAATATATTCTTCTTCCCATCGCCACCGTGCAACACTCATGTACCGCGGGGCCGTCACGGAGAGAGAGCTCTGTTGAGCGAGCAGGAGAAAATCGACCTGGAGCGCAAGATCCGCCTTTACTACGACGAGCGGCTTGGCGACTACGAGAATGCCGGGTTCAGATTGTGCGAGGGCGATGAAGATCCGGAGTTGCGAAGGTGTCTCATAAAGGCGGACTACGACGTCCTGGTGCTGCCCTACGAGGATTATGGGTGTAGCTTCGGCGGGCGGCCGATTGAAAGCTTCGCCGAAAGCATGCCTTGCCCGACGGTGTTGGTGGGGCCGGGACGAGCGGACGAGATCTATTACAATAGCCCAGCGAGTCTCTGGCGGCACCTGCTGGGGTTGCACGACGAGGAATGGCGTCCCATCGAGGAAGCCGGCGTAACGGCCGCCCGTTGCTAGGGGCGGAGCCTGGGCGGTGGTCGGCGGTGAACTACCAATGATGAGTGATGAATGATGAATCGGAAACCGGGCCGCTGGTCGGTGGTCGGGGGGTGGTTTGATTCGAAGAGGGACAGTCCGCCTGTGTCCACTCCGCTGCGCTTCGGGACACAGGGGACAGTCCCGGACGTGGCCGGTC
>CAZXVW010000173.1:0-9315 GCA_964644025.1 uncultured Solibacteraceae bacterium
CGGCCGGATTCTGGTTCTGGCGTTGGCGCCGGAAGCAGCACGAGAAGCCAGCCGCCCCGGCGCCGCCGCATGAGCGGGCGTTGCGTGAGCTCCGGAAACTCATGGAAGAGGACCTGATCAGCAAGGGCGAGGCGAAACTGTTCTACCTGCGGGTCTCGGCCATCCTGCGGCACTACATCGAAGAGCGCTTCGGCCTGCGGGCGCCGGAGAGAACCACCGAGGAATTCCTGCGCGACCTGCGCGGCGACCGGGCTCTGAATCCGCGCCAGAAGGAGCTGCTGAAACAGTTCCTGGAGCACTGCGACTTGGTCAAGTTTGCCAACTATCAGCCGCGGCGCGAGGAGGTGAACAACACGGTGAACACCTGCGCACAGTTCATCGCGGAAACGCGAGCCACCGAGCCGAAAGCAGCGGGATCGCCGGCGGGAGGCGCGGCCCCGGCGCTGACGGGAAACGGGGAGAAAGGCTAACCATGTTTCGCTTCGCGTCTCCATGGATGTTCCTGCTGCTGGGGCTGATCCCGGCCGCCTGGTACTGGAGCCGCCGCGGGAAGGCCCGGCCCGCGGTGCGTTTTTCCTCGACCGCGGAGGCGCGCGAGGCGGGCCGCTCACTCCGCCAGGGGCTGCTCGGCGCGCCGCGCTGGCTTCGGATAGCGGCGCTGGTCCTGCTGGTCATCGCCCTGGCCCGACCCCAGCAGGGCACCGAGCGCGTGCACGACACCAGCCGCGGCATCGCCATCGAGATGGTGGTGGACCGCTCCTCCAGCATGTCGGCCCAGTTCCGCTACCGGGGCCGGAAGGTTAACCGGCTGGAGGTGGCGCTGGAGCTGTTCCGCGAGTTCGTCCTGGGCGGGAGCGGCGAGTTGAAGGGACGGCCCGCGGACCTGATCGGGCTGATCACCTTCGCCCGGTACGCGGACACGATCTGCCCGCTGACGCTGGCCCACGACGCGGTGGTCGGCTTCCTGCCCACCATCAAGATCGTCCAGCAGCAGAGCGAGGACGGCACGGCGATCGGCGACGCCGTGGCGCTGGCGGCGGCGCGGCTGAAAACGGTTGAGGAGACGCTTGCCCGCCAAAGCGGGACGCGCCGGGACTACCAGATCAAAAGCAAGGTGATCATCCTGCTGACCGACGGACAGAACAATGCCGGCCGGCGCACGGTGAAGCAGGCCGCGGAGCTGGCCGCCTCCTGGGGCGTCAAGATTTACGCCATCGGTATCGGGGGGCGGACCGCCTCCACGATTCAGACCCCGTTCGGCATCTACACGATCCCGGTAGGCGAGGGCGTGGACGAGGAGGCGCTGAAAACCTTGGCGGAGACCACCGGCGGGATGTACCGGGTGGCTGAAGACGCCGGCGCGCTGCGCGCCATCTATGGCCGAATCGACCAGCTCGAGAAGAGCGAGATCGAAACCACGCGCTACCTGGACTACCACGAGCGCTTCACTCCCTTCGCGCTGGCCGGTCTGGCGCTGCTGGCGGCGGCGGTGCTGCTCGAATGCACGCTGCTGCGGAGGATTCCATAGGCGATATGCGGCTGCTCGACATCAGAATGCTGTACCTGCTCTGGAGCGTTCCGGTTCTCCTGCTGGTGCTGCTGTATGCCGCCCACCGGCGCAGACAAGCCCTCGAGCGGTTCGCCGAACCGGCCTTATTGCGCCAGATCAACACCAGCCTCAGCAGCGCCCGCCGCCGGTGGAAGGCGGCGCTCCTGCTCGCCGGGGTTGCGTTCGCCGTGCTGGCGCTGGCCCGGCCGGCCTGGAATCCGGTCGAGCAGACTGTCCAGCGCCGGGGGCGCGACGTGGTCTTCCTGCTCGACGTCTCCAAGAGCATGCTGGCCGAGGACCTGGCGCCAAACCGCCTGGAGAGAGCCAAATTGATTATCCTCGACGCGCTTGACCGCGTCCAAGGCGACCGCGTGGCGCTGGTGGTCTTTGCCGGAACGGCCGTCATCAAGTGCCCGCTGACCCGCGACTACGGCTTTTTCCGGATGGCGCTCGAAGATGTCTCGACCGGCAGCGTCTCGCGCGGGGGCACGCTGATCGGCGACGCCATCCGCACGGTTATCGGGCAGGTGTTCGACCAGCAGGCCCGCAGTCACCGCGACGTCATCCTGATCACCGACGGCGAGGACCACGAAAGCTACCCCCTGGAGGCGGCCAAGAAACTGGGAGCGCTCGGCGTGCGTCTCATCGCCATCGGGCTGGGGGACGAAAAACAGGGCCGGCGCATTCCGATCACCGGGCCCGGCGGGCGGCGCGTCTTCCTCCAGTACCACGGACGCGAAGTCTGGTCGAAACTGGACGCCGACACGCTTCGTAAAATGGTGAATGAGACACCGGGGGGGCGGTACTTGAACGTGGCCACGGGCGCCATCGATTTCGGCGACGTTTACGCCAACCTGATCGGGCGCGCGGAAAAGGGCGAATTGGGATCGGCCCGGATGAGACGGTACGAGGAGAAATACCAGATCTTCCTGACGCTGGCGTTTTTCCTGCTGTTGATCGAGCTGGCGATGCCCGAGCGCAAGCCGGGCGCGTAAGGCAGAGAAATGAGGAACAGCACTTTCCGTTTCGCGACGCTGGCCTGGCTGGCCCTGTGGGGCGCGGCCGGCGGCGGGGCGCGCGCCGAATCAGCCCCGTCACTGGTGGCGAAAGGGAACAAAGCTTACGCCGAACGCCGGTACGAGGAAGCGCTGAACGCGTACCGGCAGGCATCGAAGGCGGCGCCGGAGGAAGCCAGGATCTGGTTCAACCAGGGCGACGCACTGTACCGGCAGGGCAAGTTTTCCGAGGCCATCGACGCGTTCGAGCAAGCCGCCATTCGCAGCCGGGACCGCTCACTCGAGGCCCGGAGCAAATTCAATCAAGGGAACGCATCGTTTCGCCAGGGCGTCCAGATGGCCCAGGCCAATCCCGCCCAGGCGCTGGCCTCGGTGGAGAACAGCGTCCGGTTTTATCAGGACGCCCTTAAGCTGGACCCCGGACTCAACGACGCCCGGCATAACATCGAGGTGGCCCGCCACGTGATCGAGCGTCTCCGCCGGCAGATGAAGCAGCAACCGCGGCAGAACCAGCAGAATAACAAACAAAAACCTCAGAGCAAGAGTCAGCAACAGCAGAAACAGGCCGGCCAGCAGGAGCCTTCCGGTTCCGAGCGCCAGCAGCCGGCCGGGAACAACCAGCAGCAACAGCGGCAGCAAGAGCAGGCGCGCCGCGGCCAGCAGAAGGCAAAGCCGCAACCCGGCGAAAAGCCGGAAGACGTTCTGCGGCAGGAGCGGGAGAATCGCCGGCTCCGCCAGCTCCACGCTGCGGTGGCCATCAAGCCGGTGGACAAGGACTGGTAATCATGCTGGGAAACAGGTTCAGGAACGTATCGCTCGCCGCCTGGCTCGTTCTGTCTTTGCTGGCCGGCGCGCCGGCCCGGGCCGCAGGGCAGGGGCCGCTCACCGCCCGGGCGCTGGTCGAGAAAAACCGGGTCTTTCTCGGTGAGCCGTTTCTGCTGCAGATCCGTGTGGACGGCAGTGATTCGCCCGCCAAGCCGGACCTCGGCGGCCTGTCTGATTTCACCGTGGAGGACCTGGGCGGCCAGCAGAACAGTAGCCAGTCGGTCACCATCATCAACGGCCGGGTCAACCGCGTCATCCAGCACGGCTACATCTTCTCTTACCGGCTCACGGCGAAGAAGACCGGCCTGCTGAAAATCCCGGCGATTGCCGTGAGCGCGGGCGGGCGGACCGCGCTGACACAGCCGCTGACGATCCAGGTGACCGCGCCCGCCGAGACAAAGGATTTCAAGTTGCGGGTATCGTTGTCCGAACAAAAGGCCTACGTGGGCCAGCCAGTGTTGATGACCGTAACCTGGTACATCGGTAAGAACGTCCGGGACTTCTCCTTCACCGTGCCCGTGCTGACCGACCGGCGTTTCCAGGTGGCCGACCTGCCGGCTCGATTCGATCCCAACCAGGATCTTCGCATCCCGATTGGCAACGCCCAGGTGGTCGCCAGGAAAGGACACGAGGAGTTGGACGGCAGACAATACCTGACGGTGCGGTTCCGGAAGGTCCTGATTCCGAAACAGGCGGGGTCGTTCACCCTGCCCCGGGCCACGGTTGCCGGCAAGGCTTTAGAAGGCTACCGGCGCGGCCAGCGCCGCAGTCTCTTCGACGATTTCTTCGACGACAATTTCTTCAACGACCAGTTCTTCCGGGACAACTTCTTTAACAACGACTTGTTCGGCTTCGGCCGGCAGCCGGTGTATGAGAGCTTTGTCGTCCCCTCCAACCGGCCGGCATTGCGCGTGCTGGAGTTGCCCGCCGCCGGGCGCCCCCCCGGTTTCAGCGGTCTGGTGGGCCGCTTCCGGATCACGGCCAGCGCGACACCGACGAAGGTGACGGTGGGCGACCCAATCACCCTCACACTGCGGGTCTCCGGTCCGGCCTACCTGGGCAACGTGGATCTGCCGCCGCTAGCTGACCAACCGGCGCTGGCGCAGGACTTCAAGATCCCCGCCGAGCGCGCCGCCGGGGTCATCGAAGGCAATGCGAAGAAATTCACCCAGACGATCCGGGCCCGCCACGCCGGCGTCCGGGAGATTCCGCCGATCGCGCTGAGCTATTTTGATCCGAAAACCGGCTCCTATCAAATCGCGCGGACCAAGCCCATTCCGCTCACCGTGAAAGGGACGCGCGTGCTGAGGGCCAGTGACGCCGAGGGCCGCGGCGAAGCAGCGCGGAAGCCCTCCAGCATTGAAAGCAACAAGGGAGGCATCGCGTACAACTACGGCGGGCCGGACGTGCTGGTGAACCAGGCGTTCGGGCTTTCGGCCTGGCTCGCCTCGCCCGGCTGGATCGCGGCGCTGGGGCTGCCCCCGCTGGTCTACTTTACGGTGCTGGGCTTCATCGGGTTCACGCGCTGGCGGGAAAGGGATCCACAGGGCCGCCGCGCCCGGCGGGCCTACCGGACCTACGCAAAGGCGGTGTCCTCACTCAGGGCCGCCGACACCGATGAATACTACGCCGCCCTGTTGGAGGCGCTGCGCCGCTACCTGGGCGATAAGTTCGGCCTGCCCCCCGGTGCGCTGACTTTCGCTGATGTCAGGCCCTTGCTCGAGCAACGAGGAGTTTCCGCTCAGAGTATCGACGCCGTGGGCCGCCTGTTCGAGCGGTGCGAAGCCGGCCGTTACGCAGGCCCCGCCCTCTCCGGGCAAACGCCAGCCGAGCTGGCCGAGGCGGCGAAAGAAACCATCAAGAACCTGGAGCAGATGCTGTCATGAGACGCCGGCTTCGCAAGTGGATTCTCCTGCTCAGCCTGCTCACCGCCGCCGGTGCCGCCGCGGCCTCCCTGTCTCGCGCGGAGCTGAGCAACCTGCTCGGCGAAGCAAACACGCTGTTCCGCCAGGCCAACGATGCTTCCCTGCGCGACCCAGCCGCCGCGCGGGATCTCTACCGGCGCGCCGCCCTGCGCTACGAGCGAATTGTGCAAGAAGGCGGCATTCACAACGGGAAACTGTTCTACAACATCGGCAACGCCTACTTCCGGGCCGGCGACATCGGCCGCGCCATCCTTAACTACCGCCGCGCTCAGCTTTACATTCCCGACGACGCCAACCTGGCGCAAAATCTGAGCTACGCCCGGAGTTCCCGGGCGGACGCCTTCCAGGAGAAGCAGGAGACGCAGGTTCTGAAAACGCTACTGTTCTGGCACTATGACCTCTCACCGCGCCTGCGGAGCCTGATCCTGGTGATCGCCTGGGGCCTGTTCTGGGTTGCCGCGGCCATCCGGCTGCTGCGGCGCTCCTGGGCGCCCCGCCCGCTGCTGGCGGCGACCGGCGTGGTCGCTCTCCTGTTCCTGGGGTCCCTGGTGGCCGCAGCCACCGGCACCGGCCGGCGCCAACCCGGGGTCATCCTGGCCGAGCAAGTGATTGCCCGCAAGGGCGACGGCATCTCCTACGAGCCCAGCTTCAAAGAACCGCTGCACGCCGGCACGGAGTTCGTCCTGGCTGAGGCGCGGGGCGACTGGTGCCACATCGAACTACCCGACGGCCGGCGCTGCTGGATCCCGGCTGATAGCGCGGGACTGGTCAACCAGTACTGACCAAGGGATGCGGCTGACGTCCTCCCGCCAGTGGCTCCTCCCGAAACAAGCACGAGAACACGCCCGTTCGTGGGGCGGGTCTGTTCACCCGCAGCCAGCCTATTGGCTGGCTTGAGTTGGCCGGACCAACAGGCCCGGCGCGGCCGGGTACGGCCGCCCCGCCAAGAAAGGGGGCTGCCCCTGACGGAGCAGCCCCTGGCTCGGGTCGAATCTGTCAGTAAAGAGCTAGAATTCGTACCGCAGCGCGAACTGCATCACACGCGGCTGGGTCAGCATGTAGGAATACTTGCCGAAGCTGGCGCCCTGGCCAAGAGACCAGTAACTGCCGGAGACATCGAAGCTTGGCGTATTGGTCAGGTTGAAGCTTTCCCAGCGGAACTGGATGCTATGGCCTTCCCACGGCAGGGCGAAACGCTTGGCGACGCCTAGGTCGATGGTGAAGTAACCATCTCCCCGGACACCGTTGCGCTGGCCGGTCTCGCCGGCCCGGCTGTGGCTCCACGCCTTGACGGCGGAAACAGGATCCCGGAAGATGTTCGGGCCGGAAGTGCCATCCGGCGCCACGGCGTTCTTATAAACACCCTGATCCGGGGTCGGGCCGGTCTGGGTTGCATAGCCCGGCACATTCCAGTTCGTGGGCCACTGGCCGCCGTTCCAGACCGAGGTCGGCAACCCCGAGGTCATCCGCCAAAGGCCGGAGATCTGCCAGCCGCCCAGCACGCCGTTGAGGAAGCTGTTCCAGTTGCCGCCCCACTTCTTACCATGGCCGAAGGGCAGCTCCACGATCCAGTTCGCGTTCACCTGGTGCCGCATATCGTAGTCTGAGTAGGACCTCATTTGCCGGGTGTTCCACGAGTTCACCATCAGGTCCGTGTACTCGTAAACCCGCTCGGCGGCGGAGCTGAGGTCGAGCGACTTGGAGAAGGTGTAGTTGAGATCGAACTGGACGCCATCACTGAAGCGCTTCCGGACCGTTAACTGGAGGGCGTGATAGCTGCCGCTGCCGATGGAACTCCAGGCCGCCAGCGCGGAGTATTGCGGGCTGAACATGGAGAAGCGGCCCGCGGTGTTCGCCGGGAGCACCCAGCCCATGTCCATGTCAGCCAGCATGCTGATGTAGTCGTAAGGGCCGAACCCGATGCCCCAGGGCATGAAGACGTTGTTCGCGTAGTACAACATGTTCTGGGTCGGGGAGCCCTCGATGAAATAATTCGCCACGTCCGGCAGCATGTTCTCGAACCACGGAATGGGCGTGGCATTGGCCGCGGTCACGCCGGCGTCCCGCTGGTCGAACAGCGCGTTCGCGGCACTCCAGTAGTCCTGCCCGGAGGCCGGGTCCACCAGGTTGGTCGGCATCGCCAGGTCGCGCGTTACCAGTGACCGCCGCGAAAGCCGGCCGACGTAGGAAGCTTCCACGAAAAAGTTCCGGGGCAACTGCCGTCCGATGGAGAAATTCAACGCCATGCTGTAAGGAGGTTCGATATTGCCATCGATGGAGTTCGTGATGGCAAACGCCTGCGGCGCCTCCTGCGGAAAACCGCCCGGCGGCGCGGCCGGCAGCACGTCCATCGGAATGTCATTGACACCGGTAAACCGGGGCGCCGTAGACGGATTCAGGGTTCCCGAAGGATTCGTCAGTTCACTGGAGAGACCGAGAGCGGAACTGTCATATGTGCGCATCAGGCTCTGGCCGAAGTTGTCGTAGAACATCCCGAATCCCGCGCGAATCGAGGTCTTGCCCGGGCCGCCGAACAGCTTACCCAGGAAGCCGTCGGCCACCTGCGGGGAATAAGCCAGCGCCACCCGCGGAGCGAAGGTCTTCTTGTGGTAAGGATAGATGTCCCGGCCCTTGGGATCACTTTTCAGCACGTAGGAAACCAGGCCGGCGTCCATCTGGGACTTTCCCTGGGCCGCCAGCACGCCCCGTTGGTTGAACCACTGGCCGAGCATCGGCACCGAGGAGGTCTGATAACCATTCGCCTCATGAACGGGCGGGTGGAGTTGCCACCGCACACCGGCGGTCAAGTTCAGCCCGCGAGCGAGCCGCCAGGTGTCCATGAAATAGAACTCGTAGTTTTCCTGCTTAAAGTTCCGGAGCACCGGCGCACCCTCGGGCATGGCCGTGCCGTCGATCAAGTAGTTGTAATGGGCGTCGATCTGGGTGACCAGTCCGAGCAGAGCCGTCATGGCGTCCTTGGCGTTCCGCTCGAAGTAGCCCGCCGTATCGGGCGGGATAATCGAGCTGGCTCCCTGCATCCACGAGGAGTTCGTCACCGCGTCGTGGAAGGAATTCTGGTAATTGGTTCGCTCGTTGCTGATGAGGCGCACCACGGCGCCGAACTTGAACTGGTGCGGGCCTTTGATCCAGCTCACATCTTCCCGGAACGTGTGCACCGGCAGAATCCGGATCAGGCTGCGCGTCTCCGCGTACAGATCATCGAAGCGGCGGAAACTGACCTGATGCACCTGGCTGGCGCCGGCCCGGTTGACGGACTGGCGAGTGAAACCGTACCGGAAGGCACTGAACAAAGTCGATGAAAGGGTGCTGTTATAGCCGAGCGCCAATCCCTTGCTGTTGGTCAGGTAACTGTACCTTGGCGTCGTCCCCGGGAACTGGGGAAGATCCGTGCTGGAATCATCCTGGTAGTTGCCGCGGAAGAAAAGTTGATGTTTGGATGCCTTGTCCAGGTAATAATCCCAGCGCGTGATGTACGTGTTCAGGTCCAGTTTGATCGGCGCCTTGAAGCGATAGCCGCGGCGGTTCAGTCCGTCACCTTGCGTATCGTCGTTCGGCAAGGGGAACTTCTGGAAGTAGGCCAGCGCGTTCTGGTTCGGGCCGAGACCGAGCGGGTCGTAAACGGTGGCGATCTCCTGCGGATTCACCGCGCCGATCGAGCCGTCTTCCTTGATGTATTTGAAGATGCCGTTCCGGAACGACTCGGTGGGAACCACGCGAACCACGCTGTCCTCGCTGCGGTCCCGGCGTCCCTCGTAGTTAAAGAAGAAGAACAGCCGGTTCTTCTTGATCGGGCCGCCCAGGGCGCCGCCAAAGACGTTCCGGATGAGCTTCTGCCGCGGAATGCCCGTCGAGTTATTGAAGAAATCGTTGGCGGCGGTCTTCGTGTTCCGGTGGTACTCATAAAGGGACCCATGGAAATTGTTAGTGCCGCTCTTGGTGACCAGCGCCACCTGGGCGCCGGAAGAACGGCCCTGATCGG
>CAZXVW010000174.1:0-9277 GCA_964644025.1 uncultured Solibacteraceae bacterium
GCACCCGTTCAACCTCGGTCCCAACATGACCGGCCGCGACGAAAGACTCGCCGCCTGGCCCCGGACCAAGGAAGTGGTCAGCGACCAGTTGGCCGAATATTATGGCATGATCACTCACCTGGATGGCCAGATCGGACGAGTGCTGCAGGCGCTGGAGGAATCCGGCCACGCCGACAACACCATCATCATTTACGCGGCTGATCACGGGTTGGCGGTCGGCAGCCATGGCCTGCTCGGCAAACAAAGCATCTACGAGTGCGCGCAGCGATGCCCGCTCATTTTCGCCGGACCGGGCATCCCGAAAGGGCAGTCCTCGCGCGCCTTTACTTACTTGCTGGACGTATTTCCGACAGTGGCTTCCCTGGCCGGGGTCACCCCGCCTGCCGGCCTCGACGGCCACGATCTGTCTCCCATCTGGCGAGGAGAGAAGCAGAAGGTCCGGGACTCCGTCTTTCTGGCCTTCACCAACTGGATGAGATCGGTTCGCGATGAACGCTACAAGCTGATCCGCTACCCCCAGATCAACTACGTGCAGTTGTTCGATCTGCAGAACGATCCTCACGAGATGCGCAACCTGGCTGACGAGCCGGCCCAGGCCGGCCGGATCCAGCAACTGACCGAACTGCTGAAGCAGTGGCAGCAGAAGGTTGGCGATTCGCAACCGCTGAGCGTCGATAAACCGCAGCCGAAGGAGATTGACCTCACCGGGCGGAAGCGTGAACCCGATAAGTGGCAGCCCGACTGGATCGTCAAGAAGTATTTCAGTCAGTAAGCGTTCCGTATTCCTGCTCAACCGGCGGAACTGAATTGTCCGCGCCGCCGCCGGGTCCGCGCGCGTGGCGGGCGGCGGCGCCTCCCGGGCGCTGAATCCGGCCGGCCGACTGTGCTACCATCCACAGTTTAGGGCGGCATACGCCCGCCTTCCGGCCCCGCTGAGGAGTAAGTCCAGTGAAAGTTTACGCAGGCACCGATATCCGCAACGTCGCTGTGACCGGCCACGGCAATTCGGGAAAGACGTCCCTGGTGGCCGGCATCCTGTACGCCGCCGGCGTCACCACGCGCCTCACCCGCGCCGACGAGGGCAACACGCTTACCGATTTCGACGAGGAAGAAATCAACCGGAAAATCACCATCTCCACGGCGATCGCCTTCGCCGAGTGGAAAAAGCACAAGATCAATCTGCTGGACACCCCCGGTTTCAACATCTTTCTCAATGACACCAAGGCGTCGCTGGCGGCCGCCGATTCCTCCATCATCATGGTCGACGGCGTCGCCGGCGTCGAGGTCCAGACGGAAAAGGTGTGGAGCTTCGCCGATGAGTTCTCGCTGCCCCGCCTCCTGGTGGTCAACAAGCTGGACCGCGAGCGCGGCAGCTTCGACCGGGCCCTGGAAAGCATCCGCGAGGCCTTCGGCCGCACGGCCATCCCGCTGCAGCTCCCGATCGGTTCCGAGCAGGCTTACCGCGGCGTCATCGACCTCATCACGATGAAGGCGTACACCTATACGCCGGACGGGGACGGGCGGGGAGCGGAGATCGAGATCCCCGCCGAGAACAACGAGGCCGCCGAAAAGGCGCACGAGCAACTGGTGGAGATGATTGCCGAGGGCAAGGACGAGCTCATGGAGGAGTTCTTCGAAAAGGGCACGCTCTCGGCCGAACGGATCATCGAAGGCTTGCGCGATGCGGTTCGCGAACGCCGCCTTTACCCGATCCTCTGCGCCTCGGCGCTGCGCAACATCGGCACCGACCGGATCCTGGATTTCATCGTCGACAGTTTCCCGGCACCCGTGGAAACCGAGCCGGTCAGGGGCGTCTCCGGCGAAGAGGAGATCGAGCGCCGCGTCAGCGACGAGGAGCCCGCCTCCGCTTTTGTGTTCAAGACCGTAGCCGATCCGTTCGCCGGCCGGCTTTCTTACTTCAAGGTCATATCCGGGGTCATCAAGAACGACGCCCCCCTGATGAACTCCCGCACCGGCACCACCGAGCGGCTGGCGCACCTCGGCTGCCTGAAGGGCAAGGAAATTCAGCCCGTCACCGAACTCCACGCCGGCGATATCGGCGCGGTGGCCAAGCTCAAGGATACGCTCACCGGGGACACGCTTTACGACAAGGCGGCTCCCATCGCTTACCCGCCGGTCCGGTTGCCGGAGCCTTCGATCGCCTTCGCCGTGCAGGCCAAGTCCCGGAATGACGAGGACCGGATGGGCCAGGCGATCCAGCGAATCCTGGAAGAGGACCCGTCGCTCCGCTTCTACCGCGACCCGCAAACCAAGGAGTTTCTGCTCGCCGGCAGCGGCCAGCAACAGGTGGAGGTCGCCGTCAGCCGGCTGAACAAGCGCTACGGCGTCAACGTCGAGCTGCGCGCTCCCAAGATCCCCTATCGCGAAACCATTCGCGGCACCGCCGATGTGCACGGGCGCCACAAGAAGCAAACCGGCGGTCACGGGCAATTCGGGGATTGCAAGATCCGGGTCTCCCCGCTCGAGCGGGGCCAGAAGTTCGAATTCGTCAACGAAATCTTCGGCGGCGCGATTCCGAAGCAGTTCATCCCGGCGGTCGAAAAGGGCATCCTCGAAGCCGCCGAACAGGGATACCTGGCCGGCTACCCGGTGGTCGACTTCAAGGTGGTTCTTTACGACGGCAGCTACCACGAGGTCGATTCCAATGAGCTTTCCTTCAAGCTCGCCGGCCGGAAGGCGTTTCGCCTGGCCATGGAACAGGCCAGGCCCGCGCTGCTGGAGCCGATCATGAGGGTTGAGGTGCAGGCCCCGGTCGAGTATGCCGGTGACCTGATGGGCGATCTGAACGGCCGTCGCGGGCGTATCTCCGGCATGGAGGTCAAGGGCAACAAGCAGATCATCCGCGCCCTGGCGCCGATGGCCGAGATGCTGAGCTACCAGAACGACCTGACCTCTATGACCCAGGGACGCGCTTCCTTCAGCATGGAATTCGATCACTACGACTTCGTCCCCCAGAACCTGGCCGAGAAGATCATCGCCGCCGCCAAGGCGGCCAAAGCGGGCGAAGCCGAGGAAGAAGAATGATGGCCGGCGGCGGGTGGTCGAAACATTTTCCCTCGGTTTTGTTTCGGCCACGCTTGCCGCGGGCGCCGGTTTCGTGTAGAGTGTTGGAATCGTAGCCGGCCGCCGGCGGCGCGCCGGTCACTCCCCGGTCTGGACGCGAAGATGAGGACACCCCGGCCATCGCTGGTGCTGTTGGTTTTCCTGGCAGCATTGCTGAGCGCCAGCACGGGCTGCGCGCCGTTCCCCTGGCGCCCGTCCGCCGCCGCGATCGCTCCCGCTCCCCCGCCAGCGCCCAGAATACCCGAACCGCCGGCCATCCCTGCCGAAGCGGAGCCGGTGCGCCTGCCCGGCTTCGTCCAAACCGCCGTGGAAAGCGCGGCGCACAGTCCGGAGATCGACGCGGTCATCCAGGAGGCGGAGGAGCGCTTCCGGGCGGGCGTATCTTTTTTCCAGCAGGGCGATCTGGAGAACGCCCGCGCGCAGTTTGACCGCTCGATCGAGGCCCTGCTCGAGGCGCCCCGGGATGCGCTGGACCGGGATAGGGTCAGGGTGAAGTGCCAGGAGCTGGCCGAGGCGATCTACCGGTACGACATCGAAGGTCTCACGGCCCCGGAACGCGAGCTGGGCTTCGATACCTCCCCGCTGGACGACGTCATGGCCGTGACGTTCCCGGTGGATCCGAACATCGAACTCGACGTTACCGAGGAGCTGAAGCTGCCGGTCTCGGAGCTGCCGCTGGAGGTGAACGGCGAGGTCTTGCGTTACATCAACTACTTCTCGTCGCCGCCGGGCCGCAAGGTTCTCCTGGACGGGCTGCGGCGCGCCGGGCGCTACCGGGCCATGATTCGGCGCATTCTCGACGAGGAGGGAGTTCCCCAGGAGTTGGTCTACCTGGCTCAGGCCGAGTCCGGCTTCAAACCGCGGGCGGTTTCGCGAAAGCACGCCACCGGCATGTGGCAGTTCATGTCGCTGCGGGCGCGGGAGTACGGTCTCAAGCGCACCCGCTCCTACGACGACCGCCTCGACCCGGAGAAGGCGACCCGGGCCGCGGCCCGCCACCTCCGCGACCTCTACGAGCAGCTCGGCGACTGGTACCTGGCCATCGCCGCTTACAATTGCGGACCCTCGAAGATCAACCAGGCCGTCCGGCGCACCGGCTACGCGGATTTCTGGGAACTGTCCCGGCGCGGCGTGCTGCCGCGGGAGACCCGCAAATATGTCCCCATCATTTTGGCCATCGCGGTCATGGCGAAGAATCCCGCCAAGTACGGTCTGGAGAACGTGGTTACGGATCCCCCACTCGAATACAACACCATCGAAGTGACCGCGAGCACTCATCTCGGTCTGATCGCCGACGTCCTGGGCCGGCCGCTCTCCGAGATCCGCGAACTGAATCCCGCCATCCTCCACGACGTGGCGCCCGCCGGCTATACGGTCCACGTTCCCAAGGGGACAGTGCGCTTCGTGATGGCCGCGCTGGAAACCGTGCCGGCCAGCCGCCGCGCCTCCTGGCGCGTGCACCGCGTCAGCGACGGGGAAACGCTCACCGAAATCGCCCGCTTGTACCGGACCACCGCCGAGCGAATCGCTTTGGCTAACGGCGGCGCGCTGACGGCGCCGGAAGCCGGCGACCTGCTCGTGATTCCCGTGAGCTACTCCCGGCGCCTGCGGCCCGCAAGCTCCCGCGCTCCCGCGTCCCAAAAGAAGACCGTGCCCAGGAAATCGGCTTCGACGGCAAAGACACCCCTCCATTCCGCCGCGGGTGCGTGAATCCGGCTTCGCCCGCGCCCTGGATCCGATCCGGTGTCCCCCCCGGCAGGCGCAACCAGCCGTTGACAGCCTTGCCGGGAACAAGAGATATTTACTGTCATGGCTGGGGGCTGCGAATGGAGCGTGTGAGGAGAAGCCCGGCGCGGCTGCTTGCTCTGCTGCTAGCCGCAACCTCTCTGCTTGCGTTCTCCGAGCCACCGGAAGCGGCGCCCGCCGCGGGCCCCGCCGGTGCGCAAGAGCCGGGATTCGTCATTCGCACCGAGACGCAGCTCGTCCTGGTTCCCTTCTACGTCGTTCATAAGAAGAAGTATGTCGAGGACCTGGGGAAGGAAGAGATCCAGGTCCTCGAGGACAATGTTCCACAGAAGATCGCCATCTTCGAAGGCCCCGGCACGGCTGGCCGCACCATACCCATCGACGTGACGCTGCTGCTCGATGTCAGCCTCAGCGTGATGAACAAGAGCCTGCTGGACGGCTTTTCCGTCCGCGACACCCTTTTCGACGGGCTGGGCGACAATGTCCGGGTCTCGGTCTACGCGTTCGCCAACAAGCTGCGGCGCTTCACCGCCCCAACGCACGACCTGAAAAAACTGGAAACCGCCCTGACCCGCGCCTACGAATCGGCGCACGGCGGCACGCGGCTTTACGAGGCCGTCGTCCGCGCCTGCGAGGACAGCGCGCGGTTCAGCGCCGGACGAAACCGGCTCATGGTGATTCTCTCGGACGGCTTTTCCACCGCCAAGACTCCGCCGGATGAGGCGATCGCCGCCGCCCGTTACTTCGGCATGACGCTCTACCCGGTGGTGCTCGGCCACGCGGCCATCGTGCAGCGGGCCGCAAAAGGCCGTTCCCAGACGCCGATGCGCGGCCGGATCAATATCCGAAGCCGGAGCCCGTGGGGCCGCCGGCTGCTCCCCGGCGCCGGCGTTTCCACCGGGCGCGCGCGAATCCAGAACGAGCGCCAGTCCCGGGCCCATCAACTCGAGCTGCGCATGGCCCGCTTCGCTGCTATTGGCGATGCCACCGGCGGGCGCAGCTTCGACCCCATTACGGTCAACAACATGATGATCCGGAAGATACTGCGCGCCATTGTCAAGCAGGTGCAGGACCAGTACGTCGCAGGTTACTACCCGGCTTCCTCGGGAGCGGAGAAAAGGCCGCATCCGGTGAAAGTGATTCTGCGCAACCCCAACAGGGGCAAGATCTACGGCGGTGAGCGGGTCGTCTCTCACTGACCGGCGCAGGGCTGACACTGTGTGGGAAGATACAATATCATGCGCAATTACTCGTTTCTCACACTCGTAATTTCATTCATTATTTTCTTCTGCCGCCCGCTGGCCGCCGCACCGGCCGCCGCGGGTGCCGCCCTGTCACCGCCGAACGTCGTCATCATCCTCGCCGACGACCTTGGCTACGGCGACCTGTCCAGCTACGGCGCCCGGGACCTCAGGTCCCCGCATATCGACGCGCTGGTCGCCGCCGGTATGCGGTTTGACAATTTCTACGCGAATTGCCCGGTCTGCTCTCCAGACCGGGCCGCGTTGCTTACGGGCAAGTATCCGGATCGCGCCGGTGTGCCCGGCGTAATCCGCACACACCCGAGCGATAGCTGGGGATACCTGTCCCAAAGCGCCGTCCTGTTACCGCAGACGTTGAAGCGGGCCGGTTACGATTCAGCCATCGTCGGGAAATGGCATCTCGGCCTGGAGCCCCCAAACATCCCGACCAGGCGGGGCTTTGATCACTTCCACGGTTTCCTCGGCGACATGATGGACGACTACTACACTCACCGGCGTCACGGGATCAACTACATGCGGCTGGATGAGGCGGCGATCGACCCGGAAGGCCATGCCACCGACCTGTTTACCCGGTGGGCGATCGACTATTTGAAGGCCCGGCGGCAGGATGGCAAGAGGTTCTTCCTTTACCTTGCTTACAATGCGCCGCACGCTCCCATCCAGCCACCGGCCGAGTGGCTGGCCCGGGTCCGGCGACGAGAGCCCGGCATCAGTGAACGGCGCGCCAGGTTGGTGGCCCTCATCGAACATATGGATGCCGGCGTCGGCCAGGTGATCGAAGCGCTCAAGGCCAACGGGCAATACGAGCACACCCTGATCATCTTCACCAGCGATAACGGCGGCCAATTGAGTGCCGGCGCCAACAACGGGCCTCTGCGCGGCGGCAAACAGGACATGTATGAAGGTGGCATCCGGGTGCCCATGTGCGCCGTCTGGCCGGGGCATATCGAGCCGGGCTCCGGTACCAGCCGCGTCGCGCTCACTATGGATCTTTACCCCACCGTGTGCGAAGCTGCCGGCATCCGGCCGCCCTCCGGATTGGACGGAGTTTCCCTGCTGCCCTTGCTGCTGGGCAAGAACCCGCCGCCAGAGCAACGCGACCTGGTATGGATGCGGCGGGAAGGGAACATGCGCTACCGCGGGCGGGATTATTACGCCCTCCGCCGCGGTGACTGGAAGCTCGTGCAGAACTCGCCGTTCGCCCCGTATGAGCTCTACAATCTGCGCGCGGATCCCCGCGAGGAAAACGACCTTGCCCGGCGGGAGCCGAAAATCCTGGAGCAACTCGTACGCGCCCTGATGCTCCATATTCAGCGGGCCGGACGGGTTCCCTGGCAACCGCCCGGGTGAAGGAGTGCGCACCGGAGCGCGGGGCACCGGGATCATCCCCTGCAGTCGTCGGAGCCGGGTTTCTGACTCAGTGGCTCCGCAGAATCCTCTCTGCGGTGGGCGCGATCAAGCCGGCCGCTCCCGAAAGGGAGCCGGGCGAACAAGCCCAGCGGATCATCTTCCATTGATCCGGGTCCCCGCCGGCTCTCTCGGACGAAGCCCGGCGAGTTGCTTTACTTGGCCTTCGCTCTGTTTGCTTTCTTGTTTTCCTGGAAGGCTTCCTGCGTGTCCAGGGCGGCACCGGAGTCCTTCTGCCCTCGCATCCAGCGATCCAGTTCCGCGCGCAACCGCTCTTTGACCTCGGTGAACCGGGGATCCCCGGCCAGGTTTATGGTTTCCAAGGCACCGTCGGATACCCGGTACAACTCCTCCGTTGGCCGGAGCATGTAGCGCGTCACCAGCCGCAGCGTGCGCGGACTGCTGGCGGAGTCCCACATCCAGGATGGCCAGTACTTGTTATGCGACGAGTGTTGCATCAGGTGCTTTTCGATGTAAAGGGACTCCGGCGTGAGGTTGCGGATGTAGTGGAACTGGCGGGTTCGAATGGCGCGGATAGGGTAGCTGGGTCCCTCGGGGACGTTGTTGTGCATGTTGTAAACGTACTTCCGGTGTTCGGATTTCCGCCCCAGCAGGACACCCAGGAAGCTGCGGCCGTCGAAATGCCCCGCGGAGGGGTCGCCGCCGGCGGCCTCGATGAGGGTCGGCAGCACGTCGGCGTACTGGATCAGCGCGTTCGTCTCGCTCGCCGGCTTGACCTTGCCCGGCCAACGCACGACGAAGCCGGTATGCACGCCCTGTTCCCAATTGGTCCACTTGCAGCCGGGGAACTGGGCGCCCTGTTCTGAGGTGAAAATCACCAGCGTGTTGCCGGCTTGCCCGGTTTCATCGAGCGCGGCCAGGATATCGCCCAATTGCTGATCAAGAACTTCCAGCTCGGCCAGATAGCGGGTGAAGTCCTCGCGGGTTTCGGGCGTGTCGGCCAGGTATGGGGGCAGTTTCAGCCGCATCGGGTCGAAGTGGCTCGGATCACCGACTGTCCAGGGTACGTGGGGAACCACGAGTCCGATTACGAGGCAGAAAGGCTGCGACGGGTCGCGGCGAAGGAACCGTTTCATCTCTGTCACATCCCAATCCGCCGTCTCTTTGACGCAACCGCGTTCGAAGCCGCCGACCATCTCAAACGGGAATACCGCCCTGGGCCTCACATCAACCTTGCCCGCGATTCCCACCCGGTAGCCGAGCTTTTTCAAGTAGTGCACGATCGATTGGGTCCCCGGCTTCGCGTCTGAGTGGTTCCAGCAGGCGCCGCTGTCGAGCGGGTACAGGCCGGTGTAGAGTTCCGTGCGGCAAGGCGTGCACATCGACATGGCTACGTAGGCGGAGTTGAACCGCATACCTTGCGAGGCCAGCCGGTCGAGCTGCGGCATTTTTAGGTTCTGTCCGCCGTACAGCGGCAGGTCGCTGTAGGTGGCGTCGTCGCCAATGACGATGAGGATGTTGGGCGGTGCGGCATGGCAGAGGGCCGGAATCGCCCCCGCCAGAGCAACAATACAGAAAAGCATTCTCAGGTGACGCATTGCTTCACTCTTTCCTTCTGCGGATGTACAAAACCCTATGTAACGCTATCGAAGGCGGTGACCGGTTGTCAAAGCGGTCCAGCCCGTAATCCGTCCGTATGGGGCCCAGAGGCGGCGGAAGCGGCGGGGGGGCTCCGACCCGGAGCGCGAGTTTCCCGGACACTGATCCGGTTGGCGGAAAGGCGGGTCCGGTAACTGTCCTGTTTTCAGTGCCTCGTT
>CAZXVW010000175.1:0-9258 GCA_964644025.1 uncultured Solibacteraceae bacterium
AAATAGCCCGCGGGCCTGTTTACGGCTTTGACCGGCCGCCGCGCTCTCGCCAGCGAGCCGCGGCGACCGGAGTCTCCGGAGCTGCGCCGTACTGTACAATTCCCTCAGTACCATGCGTGTTCCTCACCCGCTCCTGCTGGTTCTTGCGTGCCTTCTCTGGCGATTCACCCTGGGGGCGGAAGCCGCACCGACAACCAGCTTTGAGCGCATTGCCTCCTTGCCGAGCGGCGTCTGGTCCGTGGGCTTCGTCCGTCCCGGCGGCGACGGCCCGGCCACGTTGGTGCTCGGTGGCATGGACCATCGCATCTACAAGCTCTCTGGTAGAGAACCGGTGGCCATCGCCAAGGTGGGTGGCCCGCCGCTCCGCGTGCTCGGCGCGGACCTCAACGGGGATGGGACGGAAGAAATCGTGGTGGCCGCCGCCGATTACCCCTCCCATCTCTACGCCTTCGGGCTGGACGGAACCCTTATCTGGAAGGCGAAGGCAGAGGGTTGTTACGTGGACGCGGCCGCTGGCACAGCCCGGGGCAAGCCGGTAATCGCCGCAGTGGATTTCTTCGGCGGCGTGGACCTGTACGACTCCAGCGGAAAGCGCGTGCGGACCATCCGGAGCGTCTCGACGCCCGCAGGGCCGCGGCGTATCTCCGAGCCGACCACCGTGGCGCTGGGGGACCTTGACGGCGACGGCGAGGATGACATCGTGACCTCTCACTATCGCGGTGGCGTCACCGCTTTCCGCGCCGGCGGAACCCAGCTCTGGTACGCCGCCAGCTCCGATACGAGCAAAGGGTGGGAGCGTTTCGGCGTCGTGGTGCCCGAACCGGTGCGCATCAACGGCAAGGAGTTCATCATCGAGCTGCAGCGCGGCGGCAACTTCGCCCGCAACCTTCGGATCGCGGACCTGGACAATGACGGCCGGCCGGAAGTGCTGGCCGGCTTCTTCCGCTCCCAGTTGATGGCCTTGTCCAACTCCGGCCGCCTGCTCTGGAACAAGATCCTCAACTATGACGTGGTCCATCACATGATGGGCTACGTGCACATGGACCAGCGCGGCGTTTACAAGGACTCGGTGGCCAAGAGCCACCCCATCTTCGAGATCGCCGGGCGCCCGGACGGCAAGAAATGGATCGTCGCCCTCCAGCCCCGGGAAGATATCCTGAACACCTCGACGCATTTCGGCGCCACCGACATTTTCATCCTGGATGCCAGGGGGCGCATCCTGCAGCGGGACATCCGTGATGCGACCTGGTTCCGGCTCGCCGTGGACCCGGCCCGCCCCGACGAGCTGTGGCTGGTGAACCGCGTCACCTGCGCGGACCTTTACAGGACCCGGCTGGGCCGCCTGGCCGAAGGGTTGCCGAAGCAGCGAATCAACGACATCACGCCCCCGGTGCGGAACTGGCTCGATGCCGGCGTCCAGCTCAGCCAGCGCCCCCGGCTTGCCAAGACCCCGGAAGCGCCCGAGCGGAAGGTGTCGATCGTCGTGCTGTACGACCACGCCTCCTTCGACATGTACTTCTTCGGCTTCGAAGCGCTGAAGCACAACCTGCTGGCGATGAACCGCTTCTTCAACGGGCGCGGCCTTCGCAACGTCGAGTACATCTTCCGGGTCAACCTGCAGGAGATTCCGCACGGGCGGACCGACACGCAAGTGGGGCTGGTGACGCGCCAGCAGGCGTTCCAGCTCGCCGAGTTCGTCGAAAAGCACAAGATTCCAGTCATCCTCTGGCTGTCGCACGGCACCGCCGTGACCCTGTCGCCGGAGACCATGATCGGCTTCTCGGAGCGCGCTCCCACGGCTTTCCGTGGTGTGATGCAGGTGGAAAGCGGCGGACTGACAACGCCCGCTTACCGGCAGTTCCTCGGCGTCCTCCGCAGGATCGCACCCCGGTTCGCCGCCGCCGGCCAAAAGATCTTCATGCATACGACCGGGCCTTTCTGGAGCCAGGCGCCGGCGGTGGATCCCGACGGGCTGGGCCGTCTCATTCGGGAAGACGGGAAGCTGCTGGTGCCGTTCATCAAGACGAACAACTCGCAGTGGGCCGAACAGGAAATCGGCGCGGTGCTGGCGTTGTGGAAAGCGGGTTACATCGACGAGTGGGGTTACACTTCCATCGATCACTGGA
Organism: uncultured Solibacteraceae bacterium; assembly: GCA_964644025.1. Lineage (GTDB taxonomy): Bacteria > Acidobacteriota > Terriglobia > Bryobacterales > Bryobacteraceae > CAZXVW01. The sequence continues at coordinate 2,127 of CAZXVW010000175.1, forward strand.
CCTTCACCAACATCTTCCGCATGAACGCCTTCAAGATGGCCTCGCACATGGGAGCCGTCGACATCGCGGCGCTGGGGCTGGGGGCGCGCTACATCCTTTACTACCCGCCGATCATCGGCGTGGACCGGGACACCGAAGGCAAGATCCAGCGAGTTCACGAGCTTTCTCCGCAACTGGCGCACATGAAAGTGATTGAGCAACTGGTCGAGAAGCGCATGATGGAGCCTGTCGCTCCCGGGCAGGTCCAGAGTTTGGCGCCCATCCTGTTCACCGTGAACCGGCTTCCGGATCGCACCTATGGCTCTCGGAAACCCGGCATCTTGATGAAGACCATTCATTTCCAACAGACCGCTCCGGGGAACGCCTCGACGATGTTTTACGGGCCCGGAATTGGCTCGAGCAAGATGGTTCCACCGACACCACACGGCATCTACGGCATTCTTCCCTTCTACCTAGACGCGCGCCGGGTGCCCGGAATCCGGCGGGTATTCGCAACGGATCTGTATTCGGTTGACGGCGGACCGGCGGCCGTTGAGCGGGCCATGGCTCGTGAGCCGATGCTGTTCCGTGCCGATGGCGCTTTCACCGGAATTCAGCAGTTTTCCGGCGGCCGCTACCGCATCTGCCTGGTGGATCCGGGGCACATCGACCAGCGCGGGGTAAGCACGAGGCTCCGCTACCAGGGGCCGGGGCGGATCGCGGAGGTCACCGACCGGGTAAGCGGCGCCGCGGCGCCCTACCAAGGGAACGTGGTGCCGGTCAACGTGAAGCCGGGGCTGTTCCGGATTCTCGATGTCGCCATCCGGACAAGTCCAGCGAAGTGACCGCTCGGCCGCCGCGCCAGCCCAGCGTCTTCCTCCATTCCCTCGGCGAAGGCAATCGTGTGAAATGGAACAGGTGCGCCGGGCAACGGCAGTCCGAGGAGCCGAAGCCGGTCAGGGGAACCGAGGCGCCGCGCATCGCCGCCAATGCTCCGGCCCAATCATGTTCGTGGCGTACCGGGCCGATCGAGTACCAGAGGCGGACGGGGGTGGTGCGCGCCCGAAGGTAATCAATATGCCACCGGGGCCGGGCCGCCGCCCGCAGATGGTGAGCAAGGCGCCCGGCGAGGCCGCCGGGACCGAGGGCGCTGCCGGCGTAGACGTAGAATCCCGGCCGCAGCCGCAGCCGGCCCAGGCGGCCCACCTGAATCTCGCCGACGGTGGTGCAGGAAAGGACCAGGGCATAGGTCCCCGGCAGCTTCAGCCCGGCCAGCGCGGCGGCACCTTCCCCGATCCCGGTATGCTGGGTGAGTGACCGCATGAGCAAACCGCAACGACGTATTCCGCTACTCGATCTGAACGCCCAGCATAGCGCGATCCGGGAAGAGATTCTCGGCGCGGTGATGCGGGTAGTTGATTCCGGCCAGGTCATCCTGGGCGAGGACGTGCGGTTGCTGGAACGGGAGATCGCCGCCTACTGCGGCGCCGCGCACGCGGTGGGGTGCGGTTCCGGTTCCGATGCCTTGCTGTTGGCTCTGCAGGCGCTGGGCGTCGGTCCCGGGGACGCGGTCATCACCACCCCGTTCACGTTCTTCGCGACGGCCGGCTCGATCAGCCGCGCCGGCGCCCGGCCCGTGTTCGCGGATATCGACCCCGCCACGTTCAACATGGACCCGGACCGGCTGGCGGCGGCGCTGGCGGCTCATCCTGAAGCAAAGGCGGTGATCCCGGTTCACCTGTTCGGCGGATGCGCCGACATGGACCCGATCCTCGCTCTGGCGCGGGAGCGCGGCTGCGCGGTGATTGAAGACGGGGCGCAGGCGATCGGGGCCGAGTACAAGGGCCGCCGGGCGTTGGGGCTTGGAGACGCCGGGTGCCTGAGCTTCTTCCCGAGCAAGAACCTCGGCGGGGTCGGCGAGGGGGGAATGGTGACCACGAACCGCGAGGAGATCGCAGCCCGGGTCGCGGCGCTCCGCGTGCATGGCAGCCGGGAGCCGTACCGTCACGAGTGGATCGGCACGAATTCGCGCCTCGACACGATCCAGGCCGCCGTGTTGCGAGTGAAGCTGCGGCACCTGGATGCCTGGACGCAGGCGCGCCAGCGCAACGCGGCCCGTTACCGGGAGCTGCTCGGCGGCGCTGGTATCCCGGTTAAGCTCCCTGCTCCTGCTCCTTACCAGACGCGGCACGTCCACAACCAGTTCGTGATTCGCTGCCGGGACCGGGACCGCCTGAAAGCTTATCTCGGCGAACAGGGCGTAGGGACGCAGATCTACTATCCGATTCCGCTCCACCTCCAGCCATGCTACGGCTTTCTGGGCTACCGGGAGGGTGAGTTCCCGGCCAGCGAACAGGCCGCCCGGGAGGTTCTGGCGCTTCCCGTCCACGCCCATCTTCCCGAGGACGATGTCGCCTATATTTGCGAGCTGATCCGCTTGTTTTACGCGGGCGGGTGAACCTCGGCCCTGGTTCGAGTCGCGGGTTCCCGTCCGGGGATGAGCGCCGGAGCGGTAGTGCCACCGCGCCGGGCTCGTGTATTCTGGAGCCTTCAGGAGGAATCCGATGTTGTTGCGCTGGTTGTCATCGATTATGCTCGCCGCCGCCAGCCTGACGGGGACGAACTTCACGGATATCAAGCCCAGCCCGCAGCAGGTTGCCTGGCAAGACCTGGAAATCGGCGTTTTGATCCACTTCGGTCCGAACACGTTCACGAACCGGCAATGGGGCGACGGGACAGCCGACCCGAAGGTCTTCAATCCCACGGCACTCGATGCGGAACAGTGGGTTACGGCCGCCAAAGCCGCCGGCGCCCGGTACCTGGTGATGGTCGCCAAGCACCACGACGGCTTCTGTCTGTGGCCCAGCCGCTATACCGACTACAGCGTCAAATCGAGTCCCTGGCGCAATGGAAAGGGCGACCTGGTGAAGGAGGTTTCCGACGCCTGCCGCAAGCACGGGCTGAAGTTCGGCGTCTATCTTTCGCCCTGGGACCGGCACGAGCCGTCCTACCAGGACAACAAAGCCTACGACGAGTACTACGTGAACCAGGTGCGGGAGCTGGCCAAGGGCTACGGCCCGCTGGTGGAATTCTGGCTCGATGGGGCAGGCAGCGCGGGTCATGTGTACGATTTCGAGCGGTACATCGAACGGTTGCGCGTCCACCAGCCGAACACGCTGATTTTTGCGGACGTGAGCTTCCTGGCATGGGGCGACATCCGCTGGGTGGGCAACGAGAGCGGCTACGCTCCGGAGGAAAACTGGAACGTGATCGACCGTCACGGCTACCTTCGCTGGCGGCCGGCCGAAGCGGACACGCCGCTGCGGGAGCGGAGCTGGTTCTGGCGTCCGAATTCGGAGGACCGCCTGAAGTCACTCGATAAACTCCTGGAGATTTATCACCAGACGGTCGGCCGCGGGGCGCAGCTCATGCTGGGCCTGGCGCCCGACAAACGCGGCCTGATCCCGGAAGCGGACGTGGCGCGGTTGAAGGAATTCGGCGCCGCGATCCGCCGCCTTTACGGTCACAACCTCGTTGGCGACGTTCCGAGCCGGAACCACCCGGCTCTGGATGGCGACCCCGACACATTCTGGTCGGCCCCGGCCGGCTCGCGCAGCGGAGTGATCGAAGTCGACTTTCCGCGGCCGGTCAGTTTCGACCGGACGGTAACGATGGAGTGGCTCCCGGCCGGCCAACTGGTGCAGAAATACCGGATCACGGCCCGCGTCAAGGGAGAATGGAAAACTCTCCATGCCGGCTCGACGATCGGTCATAAGAAGATTGACATCTTCCCGCGAGTCACCGCCGATGCAGTGCGGCTTTGGACCGTGTGGGCTTCCGGCGCCCCGGCGATCCGCGAGTTTCAGATCTACGACGGCGGGCGGTGAAGGCCGCGGCGAGCACGGCCTGAGGGCCCTGGAAAATGCGGGCAACCCATGCCGGGGCCGGAGGCGCGAACCGGCGCGGCCAGCCCTTGATTTTCACAGCCTATCTTATTGTTATAACAGGGGGTTATTCGAAATTGGGTTCGAATCCTCACTTTTTTTGGCGGCGTACACGCCGCCCACCCAGGGACCGGTGGCCGACTGGCGTCACCGGGGCCGGTGTTGGCGCGGGCGCGGGGTTTCGCGTTTGGGATTCCGAATTGTCAAACATCTACGCCCTTGCCCGGAGGGCCGGGCGAAGGACCGGTGGAGAGGGGTGCTCCCGCTGGAATTGTAGCGGATGAGCCAGCGTGCGGAGGGGGTGCCGGGCCGGGAACCTGATTAGATTGAGTGCATTACGGGTTTGCGGGGGGCGTGACTGCCGAGAGGAACCTGATGAGGGGTGGCGGACCGGCGGCAAGATTGCGGCACCCGGGCCGGCGCTCGGGCCGCTTCCCGGCGTTGCCGTAGCCTGCGCTCAGGGGAGTTCAGCTTATCAGGCTCACAAGGGCCCCAACCGAATCGTCACTTACACAGAATTCTTGACAGAACCGATCGCGCGCTTCGAGCACCGTTTCCGGAGCGCCGGCACATCGGCGTCGCGAAGTTCATCGGCCACCACCAGATTCATCCCCGCCTGGAGCGCCAGCAGCGGCTGGTAACCGGCGCCATCCTGATAGGCCGGCGTCGCTTCCCACTGCTTTCCTCGCCGCCTCCGGTTCTGTTCCCCCGATAACCATTGCCTCGCTACCGCCGGATTACGACCGGCCGCCAAACCGTCGCAGTCCTTGCCGGATGCACCGGCCTGGATGATGCCCTGTGGTATAAGTAGGTGTTTAATCTGGGTCAGGAGTGGAACCAGGATGGAGAACAAGTTCTACGGCTGGAGAATCACGGCGGCGGCGTTCGTTACCTTCGGGATTGAGATTGCGTTTTTCTTCTACGCGACGCCGTTCTTCTACGATTACTACCGGGCAAACATCGCCGGCGCCAGCCGGTCTGATATTATTCTCGGCTTTCCTTTGGGCGCGCTGCTCACGCTCTGGGTGGGACCGGTGCTGGTGCACCGGATCAGCCCGCGCAAACTCATCCTGCTTGGCACGGGCCTGATCGCGCTTTGCTACGTGGGTTTCGGCACGATCGCCACGAATCTCTGGATCTACTACGTTATCTGGTTCGTTTTCGTCGTCGGGTACATCTTTTCCGGGCCGATCCCGCACCAGGTGATCATCTCGCAGTGGTTCCGGAAGAGACGGGGTACGGCGATGGGGATCGCCTATGTGGGCGTTGGCGTATTCGGCGCCCTGGTGGTGCCCTACGTGGCCGAACCGCTGACGCACTCGCTGCACTTTCCCACCGTGCTGCTGGCCATGGCGCCGATGGTGCTGCTCACCTGGCCCATCGTGCTGTTGGTGATGAAAGACAAGCCTGCCGACGTGGGCCAGTTCCCCGACGGCGACGAGGCCAACGTCGCCATCACCAAGATTGAACCGGTCGCGTTCACCTACATGCTGAAACGGCGCGCGTTCTGGCTGCTGGCGCTCGGCTCGTTCTGCTCCATCGGAGCGATCGGGGCCATCTTCGCCAATCTGAAGTTTGTGCTGGAAGACCAGGGATTCGTGGACCAGATCGCCCGCGACGCCGCGCACGCCGAGATGAGCAAGGTGATCCTGTTCTCCAGCATCGGGGGCCGCATCATGATGGGCTGGCTGGCGGACCGCCTGCCGAAGAAGTGGGTGATGACGGTGACTTACGTGCTGGTGGGCATCTCCATTCCCCTGCTGCTGAACGTCACCCCGGAGGGTTACCACCATTTGTATATCTTTTCGGTGGTCTTCGGCTTCGCGATGGGGGCCGACTACATGTTGATCCCGCTGATGGCCGCCGAGCACTTCGGCGTTAACAGTCTGGCGCGGGCGATGGCGATCATCCTTCCGACCGACACGATCGGCCAGACCTGGTTCCCTTACATTGTGGCGCTGATCGCCGAGAGCAGGGGAACCGAAGCCAACCCGGATTACTACGCTGCGTTGCTGGTGGTATTCGCGGTGGCGATGGTGGGCGCTCTCGCCATTGGCCTGCTCCCCCGGCGCGGCAAGGAAGAGGAGGCGCTGGAGCAAGAGGGCGCGTAACACCCCAAGGAGGAATCCTGATTTCTCACGGCGCGGCCGGGAGGCCTGGGAGATGGTGAGCAGGAGCGCGGCGGTTTTGCTGGGGCTGCTCGTGGCTGTCCCGTTGCCGGCGGCCCACTCGTTTGACGTGGTCGTCTACGGGGCCACCTCCGGGGGTGTAATTGCAGCGGTGGCGGCCGCGCGGGAAGGGGCTTCAGTGGCGCTGGTGGACCCCGGACGGTTCATCGGCGGGATGAGCTCCGGCGGCCTGGGCAAGACCGATCACGGCAACAAGCAGACCATCGGGGGTTACTCGCGGGAGTTCTACCAGCGCGTGGGCGCGCATTACGGGGAACCGATCACCTGGTACTTCGAGCCGCACGTAGCCGAAGCCGTCTTCAAAGAAATGCTCCGCGAGGCGGGGGTGAAGGTTTTCCTCGAACACCGGCTGCGTGAGGAGAAGGGCGTGACCAGGAGCAAGCGCCGCATCCGGCGAATCACCACGGAAGGCGGCGAACAATTCACTGCCCAGGTGTTCGTGGACTGTACTTACGAGGGCGATCTGATGGCCTTCGCCGGCGTCTCCTACACCATCGGCCGGGAGAGCACCGCCGAGTACGGGGAATCGCTTGCGGGCGTGCGTCCCAAAGACAAGCATCACCAGTTCGACTACCCGATCTCGGCTTATGACGCCAACGGGCGCCTGCTGCCCGAAATCCAGCCCGGTCCCCGCGGCGAACTCGGCGCGGGTGATAAGAAGGTCCAGGCTTATAATTTCCGTCTGTGTCTTTCCCTGGACCGGAACAACCAGGTCGCTTATCCGAAGCCGGACAACTACAACCCCTGGCGGTACGAGTTGCTGCGGCGCCTGATCGACAAGCTGGCCGAAGTGAAGGGCCGCGCGCCGCGGATGAACGAAGTCATGAAAGTTGACCAGCTCCCCAACCAGAAGACGGACGTGAACAACCGCGGGGCGTTTTCCACCGATTACATTGGAGCGAGCTGGGATTACCCCGACGCAAGTTATCAACGCCGGGCGGAAATCTGGCAGGCTCACATTGACTATACGGCCGGCTTTCTATATTTTCTTGCCCACGACCCGCGCGTGCCGAAGCCCTT
>CAZXVW010000176.1:0-9168 GCA_964644025.1 uncultured Solibacteraceae bacterium
CTCTTCCGATCTGCAAGACCGGCGCTTCGGAAGTCTACATCGAGGACATGAGAGAGGAGTTCGCCACCGGCTACCTCTGGCCCCTGGTGCGCTCCGGCGCCGTCTACGAGCATAAGTACCTGCTGGGAACCTCGATTGCGCGCCCGCTGCTGGCCAAGAAGCAGGTGGAGGTGGCGCTGAGAACCGGATGCGACGGGCTGGCCCACGGTTGCACGGGCAAAGGCAACGACCAGGTTCGCTTCGAGCTTACCTACAAGGCGCTGGCGCCCCAGCTCGCCGTCATCGCCCCCTGGCGCGAATGGAATATCGTTTCGCGTGAAGATGCGCTGGCTTACGCCGCCCGGCACAACGTCCCGGTATCGGCTACCTCGAAGAAGATCTACAGCCGCGACCGGAACATGTGGCACCTTTCCCACGAAGGCGGCTCGCTGGAGGACCCGGCCAACGCCGCTCCCGATGAGATCTGGATGCTGACGCGCGACCCCCGCCAGGCCCCCGACGAGCCCGGCGAGGTGACCATCGGTTTTGACAGGGGCGTCCCGGTTTCGGTGAACGGGGAGGCGCTGCCGGCCGCCGCGCTGGTGGAGAAGCTGAACGCGATCGGCGCCGAGCACGGCGTGGGGCGCGTCGACCTGGTGGAGAACCGCTTCGTCGGTATGAAGAGCCGCGGCTGCTACGAGACGCCGGGCGGCACGCTGATCGTCGCCGCGCACCGGGAACTCGAGTCGCTCACCCTGGACCGCCAGACGTTGCACTTCAAGCAGAAGCTCGGGTTGGACTATGCCGAGCTGGTCTACAACGGAATGTGGTTCACCCCGCTGCGCGAGGCGCTGGACGCCTTTTTCGCCGTCACCAGCGCGAACACGACCGGCGAAGTGACCCTGCAGATGTACAAGGGCGGCGTGCAGCCGGTCTCCCGGCGCTCGCCCAACTCGCTGTATTCGGTCTCGATCGGCAGCTTCACCATGGGCGCTGACTACGATCAGAAGGATGCGCTCGGCTTCATCAACCTCACCGGGTTGCCCATCCGCATGCGGGCCAGCCTTGGCAAGAACAAGTGAGGCCGCCTGATGAAACTCTGGGGTGGCAGGTTCTCCGAAGGGCCCTCGGAGGTCTTCGAACGCTTCTCGGAATCCCTTTCCTTTGATCGCCGGCTGTTGGAGGCCGACGTACGCGGCTCCGCCACGTTTGCCCGGGCGCTCGCTCGCGCCGGCATTCTGAGCGAACAGGAATGCGCCCGCATTCTGGAAGCCTTTGAGCAGATCCTGGCCGAGGCCGAAGATCCCGGTTACTTCGAGGGAGCCGCGGATGAGGATGTCCATACCTTCGTCATCCGGAAACTGGGGGCGAAAGCCGGGGCGGTGGCTGACAAGATCCACACCGGTCGCAGCCGGAACGAGCAGGTTTCCCTCGATGTCCGCTTGTGGCTACGCGATGAAATCGACCGCGACCTCGACTTGCTGCGGGAGCTGATGGGCTCGCTGGTGGCGATGGCGCGACGGTATCCGGACGCGGTGATTCCCGGCTACACCCACCTGCGGCGGGCGCAGGCGGTGCTCTGGCCGCATTACCTGCTGGCCTATTTCGAGATGTTCGCCCGTGACCGGGAGCGGCTGGAGCAGGCGCGCCGCCGCACGAACCTGCTGCCGCTCGGCTCCGGAGCGCTGGCCGGCAGCGCGTTTCCGTTCGATCGGGAAGCGATGGCCCGCGAGCTAGGCTTTGATGGGGTCACACCCAACAGCATGGACGCGGCCGGAGACCGCGACTTCGTACTCGATTTCCTCTATGCCGCCTCGGTGACGATGCTCCACCTCAGCCGGCTGGCCGAAGACTGGATCCTGTATTCCAGTGACGAGTTCGGCTGGCTGGAACTTGGCGATTCGGTAACCAGCGGCTCCAGCCTGATGCCGCAGAAGAAGAACCCGGATTCGCTGGAGCTGCTCCGCGGCAAGACCGGCCGGGTGTGGGGAAGCCTCACTTCCCTCTATGTGACGCTGAAGGGACTGCCGATGACCTACAACCGGGACTTGCAGGAAGACAAGCAGCCGCTGTTCGAAGCCGCCGATCAGTTGGCCGGCGCCCTCCGGATGGCTCGCGTGGTAGTGGATTCGGCGAGGCTGAACCCGGAGGCGCCGGCCGCGGCCGCCGCCGAAGGCTGGGTGGTGGCCACCGACCTGGCCGAAGCGCTTTCCCGGGCGGGGACGCCTTTCCACCGCGCCCATCAACTGGTCGGCCGGCTCGTGCTCGCCAGCCTTCGCCAGGGTAAGAAGCCGGCCGACTGGACCGCGGAGGAACTGGCCGCGTTCGCGCCGGAGTTTACTCCCGAGATGGCGGAGCTGCTCCGGCCCGCCAGCGGAATGGCGACCCGGGAGATCGCGGGCGGCACCGGACCGCAGTCGGTAGCGGCGGCCCTGGAGGAAGCCGAGCGGCGGCTGGAGGGTTGGCAGCAATGAACAAGACGTACCGGCAAGGCCAGATTCTCAAGCTGATCGAACAGACCAGGGTCATGACCCAGGAACAACTGGCCCGGGAACTGGCCCGGGCCGGCATCCGGACGACGCAGGTTACGCTGTCGCGCGACATCCGGGAGCTCGGACTGGTGAAGACCCCTGACGGCTACCGCCAGGTTCCCGGCCAGCAGGCCGGACCCGAACTGGCGGCCGTGGCGGCCGAATTCCTCCGGGACATCCGCGTGGCGCAAAACCTCGTTGTCCTGAAGACCTCTCCAGGAAATGCGAACACGCTCGCCGTGGCGCTGGACGGGGCCGGCTGGAGCGAAGTCGTGGGCACTGTCGCCGGCGACGATACGATCCTGGTTGTTGCTCCGGACAACAAGACCGCGGCCGCCGTCCGGGAGCGGCTCCTGCGTTATCTTTGACTACATTCTCCCCCGCCGCTATCCAAGCATAGGGAAATGACCCTAAACCCTTGCCGGACTGGTGCCGATTAACGCAGTATGGCAGTCGTCCAGACCAGCGCCGGGGTGTCCGCACGTGCTGGCAGCGCCGGAGGGCCTCCGGCTGGAATAGCTGAGTTGTCTGGCGGGTGTGACCAAGCGGAGAACGCGCGTGTCCATAGCGTTTGACCAGTTGACGCTGATACTGCTCGCGGCGATTGCGGTCGTGATTCTTCACGCAGTACGGAGAATGCGCCGGCGCCAGGGGGAAAACGCTGAAGCCTGGGGGGGCGTTTCGTTCGAACACCACGTGCGCTCCCTGTTCGAAGGTACTCCGCTCGGCTACCTTCTCATCGACGCGGACGGCCTCATCGAGGAGGTGAACGAACGGGAGTGCGAGATTCTGGGTTTGTCCCGCTCGCAACTGCTCGGCCGGCCGTTCTGGGATTTGGCGCCGAAAGCCGAACGTGACCGGGAACGGGAGAGCTTCTTCCGCCGGCTCGCCGAGGAGAATCCCAGGCCAGTCACGCGAAAGAAATACCGGCACCCCGCCGGCAGTGTACTCACACTGGAAGTTTACGAATCACTCCTCCGCGACGACAGCGGTCACGTGGCCGGGCTGTCGGTCGCCTCCATGGACATCACCGAGCGCCAACGCAGCGAAGAGGAAATCTTCCAAACCACCTCGGAGCTGAAGGCGATCTTCCAGGCGTTTCCGGACTATTTCCTTCGCCTGGACGAAAGCGGCCGAGTAGTGGACTGCCAGACCGGCAAATCCGCCGACGGGTTCGGCCTGCCTGCCAAGCCGGTGGGCAAGCACCTCGCCAAAATTCTTCCGGAAGCCGCAGCGGCGCAGATTCAGGCAGCCATCAACGAAGTCCGCCAGAAGGACAAGATGGTCGTGGTGGACTTCGAAGTGGCCGGTCCCGGGAACAACCAGTTCTATGAGGCGCGCGTGTTGCCGTTGCACTGGACCGAGGTCATCGTCGTGCTCCGCAACGTCACCAGACAAAAGGAAAACGAGCAGCGCCTGGCCGAATATGCCCAGCAGCTCGAGGAAAAGAACCGCGAACTCGAAGCGGCGCTGCTCGAGGCCCAGGAGGCGACGAAACTGAAGAGCCGGTTCCTGGCCAACATGAGTCACGAAATCCGCACTCCGATGAACGGCGTGATCGGGATGACCGATTTGCTGTTGGGTACCGGCCTGAACCCGGAACAGCGCGAGTTCGCCGAGTCGGTCAAGGCCTCGGCCAACTCGTTGTTGACGATCCTCAACGACATTCTGGATCTTTCCAAGATCGAGGCGGGCAAACTTCAGATCGAGTCGATCCCGTTTGATCTCGGCGGCACCCTGGAGGAGGTTGCCAAGGTTTTCTCTCTTCAAGCGCGGGCCAAGGGGCTGAAGTTCAGCTACGAGCCGCCGCCGGAGCTTGGCTGCCTGGCGGTCGGCGACCCTGGCCGGCTCCGGCAGGTGCTCAACAACCTCCTCAGCAACGCGGTGAAGTTCACCCAGGAAGGGGGCGTCAACCTGAGCGCGGAGTTCCTCGACCAGCCGCCCGGCGAGGTTACCGTCCGTTTCACGGTGGCCGACACCGGGATCGGGATTTCGCCCGGCCAACGGGAACGGTTGTTCGAGAGTTTCGCTCAGGGCGACGATTCCATGACGCGGAAGTACGGCGGCACCGGCCTGGGCCTGGCGATCTCCAAGCAACTCGTGGAATTGATGGGTGGCCGGCTCGGCGTGCGCAGCGAACCGGGCCACGGCAGCGTCTTTTGGTTCACCATCACTTTTGGCAAGCAGGTGCTCCCGGTCGCCGGAGAATCTCAGACCAAGGCGGCCGCACCGCTGAAAGGGCTGCATGTGCTGATGGTGGACCGGAATACGAGCGCCGCCCGCACTGCGAAACGGCTTCTGTCTTCCTGGGGCGCCCGCGTGGGCACGGTGCGCCACTGCGGACAGATTGCCTCGCGGCTGCGGGAGGCCGCGGCCCAAGGTGATCCATTCCGGCTGGCGCTGGTCGATCTCGAACTCGCCGAACTCGACAGCTTCGACGCGGCCGCCTCGGTCAAGTCCAACCGCATGATTGGCCGAACCGTACTCATCGCGATGACCGCGGCGCCGCTTCGGGGCGATGGTCCCATGGTGCATCGGGCCGGCTATTCCGCCTATCTGCCCACGCCGTTCGATCCTTCCGAGCTGCGGGAAGCAATCACCGCCGCGCTGAAATCGGAAGGGGACCCGAACGCTCCGCTTGTCACCCGTCACACGCTCCAGGAGAAGAAGACCCTCTCCTCCCGGGAACGGGAGCCGGCTGCTCCCGGACGATCCGCCGGCGGGCGGAAACCACGGGCGCTGGTGGCCGAGGACAACCTGCTCAATCAAAGGGTTGCCGCCCGACTGTTGCGAAAGGCGGGCCTGGAAGTGGACGTGGTCGCCAATGGACGCGAAGCCGTGGAATCGGCTCTGAGCACTTCCTACGACTTGATCCTGATGGATTGCCAGATGCCCGTAATGGACGGCTTCGAAGCGACGGAGCTGATTCGCCGCCGCGAAGGGGATGGCCGCCACACGCCGATTTGCGCGTTGACCGCTCACGCCATGGACTCGGATCGTGAGAAATGCCTGGCAGCGGGGATGGACGGCTACATCGCCAAGCCGGTGGGTCTGGACAAGCTGCGAGAAGTCATCGACGAACTCGTTTATGCTGATCCGGCGGGCCGGCGGAAGTCGGCCGTGGCTGTGCAGTAAACCCCTCCGGCACGCGGTCCGGCAAGCTGGCTCGTCTCACTCATCCCGCCCGGGCCCGGCGGCGGGGACGGGAGAGAGATTCCCCCGCAGCGCGCACTGGTTATGCTCAAACTGGATCGTCGTATGGTGTATGCCGTAGCGCTCGGCCATCACCTCATTAATGCGCCGCAGGATCGATTCGGTTTCCACCAGCGAGATGTCGTCGATCAACACGTGGCAGCTCAGCGCGTGCGTTCGGGTTCCCAGGCTCCAGACGTGCAGGTCGTGGAGGTCGCGAACGCCGGGCACGGCGCGGAGCGAGTCCAGCACGGAGTCCAGCCGCATCCCGCGCGGCAATCCCTCCAGCAGGATGTTCAACGTCTCGCGGACGATGTCCCACGCCGTCCACACGATCAACAGCCCGATGAGAACCGACAAAATCGGGTCGACAACGTGCCAGCCGGTGTAGTGGATGACGACGGCACCGATGATGATCCCGATTGAGCCGAGCGCATCTCCCAGCATGTGTACGTAAGCGGCTCGAATGTTCAGGTCCTCTCGCCGTTGGCGATGCAAGCCCAGCATGATCGCCGCGTTCACGGCCAGTCCCAGCCCGGCCACGACGAACATTGTCAGCTCGCCCACCGGCTCCGGATTCCGCAGCCGGTGATAGCTCTCGTAGAAGATGAAACACGCCAGCACCAGCAGGGTCAGGGCATTGACAAACGCCGCCAGCACCCCGGCCCGGTGATAGCCGTAGGTTTTGACCTTGTCGGGCGGGCGCGAGGCGAAGTAAAAGCCCACCCAGGCGAGCAGCAGCGCCAGGGCGTCGGTCAGGTTGTGTCCGGCGTCAGAAATCAGCGCCAGGCTGTGCGCTTGCAGGCCCGCGACAAATTCCACCACCACGAACAGAACGGTGACCAGCAACGACCAGCGAAGCACTTTTCCCATAGCCGCCGAATGGGGATGATGGTGCAAGGCAACTCCTATTTCTCCAGCCTATACTATTCAGCGTGGCGCTCACCAGCCGGCCGGAACCGGGTGGAGATGCTCCGAAATAATGTTACTCCCTAACTGCAACGAGGCTCTGTCACCCGGGCGAAGCTGGAGAGGTGGTAGACTCGTCTGGGGTGAATTCCCCGAAGGAGTATTATCACCGGCATGCTGGGGTGGCTGTTTTCCGATCCGCTTCCCACCGGAGTGCCCGCTCCGTGGTTCACGTGTCTAGACGAGACGGGAGAGACCTTCGCGCTGGACCAGCACCGGGGGCGGAAGGTGATCCTCGTGTTTTATCCGGCTGACAACACGGCCGTATGTATGCTCCAGTTGTCGGAATTGCGTGACAACTGGAACAAGCTGCGCTCACTCGGCGCCGTGGTGTTCGGAGTGAACCCGGCGGGCGCGGAGAGTCACCAGAGTTTTCGCGAGCTCAACCGCTTCCCGTTTCCGCTGCTGGTGGACGAAGGCAAGCGGGCCGCCAGGCTTTACAACTGCAGCGGCATGGTCATCCGGCGGACTGTCTACGTGATCGACGAGACGGGCATCATCCGGTACGCCAAGCGAGGCCGTCCGCCGGTGGCCGAGATCCTGCGCGTGCTCGCCCAGCCACACGGCTCACCACGTTAGTTCCGGGGACACCGATTGGCACCGGTGTTTGCGTAGCCTGCCTGCCGGCGGGCTAATTTGGCTTTGCGATTGTGCGGACGGCGAAGAAAAGGGGAAGAAGAGATCCCGGTAACCGGTTGAATTTATTAGAGTTAGGTCCAAATTGGGTTCGAATCCTCATTTTTTTGCGCGGCGCGGCTCTTCAGGAAAAGCCTGGCCGGAGCAGGGGCTTGTTCCATGGCCGAAAGCAACGGTGCGCCGCGGCAGTTTCCGGCGCCGCCGCCGTGAACCAGGATCATCCCCAGCGCCCGCACGGGTTCGCTCTCGAGCACAGGCGAGGGGTGAGGTAGCCAGCAGCAGCGGCCGTGGAATCCTGTTTTCGCCGCATTCCGGCGGGATGGGAACCGGCAATCAAGATCTGGTCCGGGTGGACATCTCCTGAGGACGGCGGTTTCCCGTTGCATATGCGGTTGTCAAACATCCGGGGGCGAGCGGGGGTATCCGTGCCGGTTCTGTTATAGCATGGCGGAGGCGGGATGGCGGGGTGCGAATTGGCTAAGTGTCTTGTTTCGAGCAGATTGGGGGTTATGGCGGCGAGGTGACCGTGAGCCGGTTTTCGCCCCGCCATGGTTGGCCGGCGTGTACGGCTACGCGCGCTTCGATGGCGCCGGTGGGTTCGAGCCTCACCGGCTCTCGCGGATGATCGACCGGGTCTTCGAATATGACGAACCCTCCAAGTGGAACGGAGCGAACAAAGTGCGCTTCCGGCGGCTGCTGCCCAAAGCGGCACGGCCGGACCGCTTTCTCGTCACGATGACTCTGATCGCACCGGGATACTCGACAAAGACGGTGCGTGGGTCTCGGACGACAGTGACCTCATGTCCTTCAGCGAGTGTGGCGCGCAGCAGGAAGCGATGCTGCTTATGCCGGCTTATGGCTGGGTGCGGGGGGCGATCGGCACGTTCTGTTTGGAACCTCTCAAGGCGAGACCGTGGGCATGTGAACTGATCCTCGTGAGGTGACGATGCGCTATGCCAAAGGCTACATCGAGTTGAAGGATGCGAAGGACTTCCCGCTCCTGCGCCAAGTGTTGCGCTCCGGCTACGTCACGCACCGGCAGTTGTACGAGTTCATGCGGCTGGCCGCCTGCGAACACAGCCGGCCAAGCTTCAACTAGAGAGTGCAGCGGCCGGTCACCCACGCACTGATCGTGCGAAACGAGTGGCCCGGCTACGGTTGCAACTTCGTCTACTCGGTCGCTCGGGCAGGCGCGGATCATCTGGTGAGCAAGGGTGAGTTCTTCACCGGACTGGCCGGGGACAAAGGACGCGCACAGCGAGAAGCGGCGGTGCATCACGCCGTGGACGTGAACGGGATCTACTTCGCGCTGGCGAGGACCGGCCGACTGGTGAGCTGGACCTGGGGAATCGAGATCCGGTCACAGAACGAACTCACCGGGTTCGGCTTTCAGAAGGACTACGACGCCGTTGTCACGTTGCGCAGACGCACCGGCCCCGTGGACTTCGCTCTCGAATACGAACGCCGGCCGAAGACGCTGGCCCAGTACCCCGCGATTCGAAAAGCGATCGAGGGCGAGAAGCGAGTGGACCGCTTCGTCTACCTCGTCCACGCCGTAGTCATCGCCAAGAAGCTGGTCCCCGTCGAAACGCTGCGCGTCGGCCACACCTACGATCTGCTCATCGTCAAACACGAAGCACACCTCGATCGTGGTCATTTCCGGAAGCCATGATCGCTCCCATTTGCAGAGCGGCTTGGATCAAGGGCGCCGTTTTATGCAAATGAATGTATTCGAGGATTTCCTCCGTTCCCGGTTTGGATTCGTATTCCAAATCGATGACCTGGCCCGCAACCATCCCGGGATAGCCACAAGCGACAGCCAATTCCCGTATTACGCGAAATCCTTGGAGAGCGAATTTTT
>CAZXVW010000177.1:0-9151 GCA_964644025.1 uncultured Solibacteraceae bacterium
CTGAACCCGCGTACCGGCAAGACCGTAGCAGTGCAGGTGAAAACCGTCCGATACCCGAACGCCTTTCCGATGCGCCGGGAGAATATTGATCGGGGCCGGATCTATGTGTTCGTCATCCTGAACGAACCCGACAAGGACGAGGACTACTTCGTCGTACCTGGAGAGGATATATTGGGCGACATCAATCATTTCTTCGGCACCTCGTACATCCGTGAGAAACCGCCACGGTTTCCCGGTGTCAATTACGGCCCGCTCAAACCGTACCGCAACCGATGGGACGTGTTCAATAGAAAGACGGCGGAGGAGAGCTGAGATCATGGCGGGCATCGCAAAGCGCAAGAATAAGTGCGGAGACACCGTCTACGTGGTACAGGTGTTCCTCGGTAAGGAGAGCGCGGCAAACACCACTTCTTGAACGGACAATCCAGGGCACCAAGAAGGATGCTCTCGCAATGGCGATCAGCGGACACAAGACCCGGTCAGTCTTCGATCGCTACAACATCGTCTCCGAACGGGATCTACGTGAGGCTGCTTGCCGGCTGGACCGTCTTGCCAGAGACCGCGATGCGGGGCGTCACGGTGGCAGTTTGGTGACAGTCGATTCCGACAGAAAGGAGGGAGCTGCCCGTAAGTTGTTGATCTGATGGTGCTGGAGGTGGGGGTCGAACCCACATGCCCCGTGGGGGGCGCGGGATTTTGAGTCCCGTGCGTCTGCCAGTTCCGCCACTCCAGCGGGTGATCTAAGTCGATGGTAGCAAAACTGCTTCGGTCCCGGCCACTCACTCTGCCGCTTGTTCGACCGGCGCGCTTGTTCTTTTCCATGAATTCATGTATCGTAGCAAAGAAAAGGCGAAAACCGGCGCCGGGCGAGCCCCGGATGCCGGAAGGAGGCAGCCGATGAATCTTTCCTTCGGGTTTCCGGAATTCTCGCCGGAGCAAGCGTTGAGCAGCCGCGGCGACCTGGAAGGCGCCCTGACCCGCCTCCGGCAATGGAAGGCGGATCCAGGCTCGCCGATCCGGGAGATCCGGCGTCAGCCGCCCCGGCCGGCCGAGTGCGTTCCCCTGCCCGAAACCGTGGATGCCCGCCTCCGCGCCGCGCTCCGGCGGCAGGGCATCGATCAGTTGTATACCCACCAGGCAGAGGCATTCGAACAGATTCGCGCGGGCAACAACGTCGTGGTCGTCACCCCCACGGCGAGCGGTAAGACGCTTTGCTATAACCTCCCCGTACTGGACCGGCTGCTGCGGGAACCCGATGCCCGCGCCATGTACCTTTTTCCCACCAAGGCCCTGGCCATGGATCAGCTCCATGAATTCCAGGCCGCGGTGGACGCGCTGGGAGCCGGGATCCGGGCCTTCACTTATGACGGCGACACTCCCCAGGACGCGCGGAAGGCCATCCGCGAGCGGGCCAACGTCGTTCTGACCAACCCGGACATGCTGCACGCCGGCATCCTACCGCACCACACCCGCTGGGCGAAGTGCTTCGAGCGGCTGCGTTACTTCGTGCTCGACGAACTCCACTACTACCGCGGTATCTACGGCAGCCACCTGGCGAATCTTCTCCGGCGCCTGAAACGCATCTGCGAGTTCTACGGTTCCCGGCCGCAGTTCATCTGCTCGTCGGCCACCATCGCCAACCCGAAACAACTGGCTGAGGCGCTGACGGAAACCCCGTTTGAGGTGATCGAGCGCAACGGGGCGCCATCCGGCGAGCGGTATTTCATCTTTTATAACCCCCCGGTCGTCAACCGCCAGCTTGGCATCCGCCGCAGCTACCTGCACGAAGCCCGCCGCCTGGCGATCGAGTTCCTCGAGCGCGGCCAGCAGACCCTGGTCTTCGCCAACAACCGCCTGGCGACCGAAGTGCTGGTCACCTACCTCAAAGACGCCGCAGCGCGGCTCCACTTGCTACCGGAAGCCGTGCGCGGCTATCGCGGCGGATACCTGCCGCGGGAGCGCCGCGAGATCGAACGAGGATTGCGGGAAGGGCGGATCCGCGCCGTGGTCTCCACCAATGCACTCGAGCTCGGCATCGACATCGGCTCGCTGGACGTGGTCATCATGGCCGGTTACCCGGGCGCCATCGCCTCCACGTGGCAGCGCGCCGGGCGGGCCGGACGCCGCCAGACCACCTCGGTGGCCGTGCTGGTGGCCTCCAGCAGCCCCCTGGATCAGTACATCATTGAGCACCCGGATTACTTTTTCGGGCAATCGCCCGAACACGCGCAAATCAACGCTGATAACCTCGAGCTATTGCTCAGCCACCTGAAGTGCGCGGCGTTCGAACTCCCCATCCGCGACGGGGAGAAATTCGGCCCGCATGATACCGCGGAAATGTGCCGCTTCCTCGAAGAGCTGGGGTTTCTGCACCACGCTGACAAGGCCTGGCACTGGACGTCGGACACTTATCCCGCCGACGCCATCAGCCTCCGCGCGGTGAGCAGCGACAACTTTGTAGTCATTGACACGACCGGTGAGAACAAGGTGATCGGCGAGGTCTCGTTCCCGGCGGCCCTGACCAGCCTGCACGAGAAAGCCATCTACCTGCACGAGGCGGCCCAGTACCAGGTGGAGAAGATGGATTACGAGGCCCGCAAGGCCTACGTGCGGCGCGTGGAATGCGACTACTTCACCGACGCCATCGATTATACCCAGGTCGCCGAGCTCGACCGCTTCGAGGAGTCGGCGGTGAACGGCGCCGTGGCGGCGCACGGCGAAGTGCGAGTGAACACCCAGGTGGTCGGCTTCAAGAAAGTAAAGTTTTACACGCTGGAGAACGTCGGGGCCGGAAACCTGTCGATGCCGGAGCAGGAGATGCACACCACGGCCTTCTGGCTCCACTTTCCCAAGGCCTTCCTGGACCGGTTCCCGGACCTTTCACCTACCGAGAAACAAGGCGGACTGGTGGGGCTGGGCAACGCCCTGCGCGCGGTGGCGGCCCTGCTGGTAATGTGCGATCCCCGCGACCTCGGCGTGGCGCTCACCGAGTCGGTTTCCGGCAGCCTGGAGACCTATCAGCCGAACCTGTATCTTTACGATAATTACCCCGGCGGCGTCGGCCTCAGCGCGCCCTTGTATAAGATGACCGGGAAGCTGCTTCGCGGCGCCGCGGACTTGCTGGCCGCCTGCGGCTGTGAGGCCGGCTGTCCGAGTTGCGTGGGCCCGGCGGGAGAAGTGAGCGCCCGGGGCAAAGAGGCCGCCGCCCGGATCCTGGAACAGTTGCTTGCCGCTCCTCAGCCTCCGATGGCACGGTAAGCACGAAGCCCGGGTGGGGCTGCCTCCCGGCCCGGCGGCGCGATACAATGCCAGCAGAAATGAGTCACCGACACGTATTATCCGCTGGCAAGTACGTCTTGCCCCTGATTCTGTTTTGCCTGTTCGCCTCTTCGTTTGCCGTCGCTGAGAAACCAAATTTCGTCATCATCCTCGCTGACGATCTCGGCTACGGTGACCTCGGCCCTTACGGAGGCTGGATCAACGTCCCGAACCTGGACCGCATGGCGGCTCAAGGTTTGCAGTTTATGGACTTCCACTCCAACGGCGCCGTCTGCAGCCCCACGCGCGCCGCCTTGATGACCGGCCGCTATCAGCAACGGGCTGGAATCCCCGGCGTCATTTACGCCCCCCCGAGCCGGCCGTCTCACTACGACGGACTCCAGCCGGGTGAGACCACCTTCGCCGAACTGCTGCGCTCGGCCGGCTACGTGACCGGCATCTTCGGCAAGTGGCATCTGGGCTACTTCCCGAAGTACAACCCGGTCAAGCATGGCTTTACCGTCTTCCGGGGTTACGTGAGCGGCAACGTAGACTACTTCAGCCACGTGGACGGGGCGGGAGTGTTTGACTGGTGGAAGAATGACCGCCGGGTCGATGAGAGAGGTTACACCACCACGCTCATCAACCGCCACGCGGTGGAGTTCATCGAGGCCCACCAGAGGGAACCGTTCTGCCTTTACGTCCCCCACGAAGCTCCGCATTCCCCCTACCAAGGCCCCCGGGACGACCCGAGAGGATTCCGCCTGATCGGCAATCCGTCCGTCCGCCAGAGACTTGATCCGCAGACCATTCAGATCAAGTACCGGGAGATGGTTCAGGAAGTCGACGCGGGGGTCGGACAGATTCTGGACACGCTCAAGAGGCTGAAATTGGAGAAGAGGACACTCGTGTTCTTTTTCTCCGACAACGGCGCCACGCCCAACGGCAGCAATGGGAAACTGCGCGGCTTCAAAGGCTCCGTCTGGGAAGGCGGTCACCGGGAACCGGCCGTCGCCTGGTGGCCGGGAAGGATCAAGCCGGGCACGAAGACGGACCAATTGGCGATGGGATTCGATCTGCTGCCCACGATGCTCGAGTTGGCGGGCGTTCCGCCGCCGCCGGACCGCAGGTTCGACGGTGTGAGCCTGGTGCCGGTGCTGCTGCGGAATGAGAGCGTCAACCGGGGTCCTGTATTCTGGCAATACGGAGACCAGATGGCAATGCGCGACGGCGACTGGAAATACATCGCGCGAGTCAACGGGTTCAAAGGCCCCGGCTTGTTCAACCTGGCCGAGGATCTCGGGGAGCAGAAGAACCTCGTAAACGAGTACCCCGAGCGGGCCAGGAAGATGGCAGCAGCGCTGGACGCCTGGTTTCGGGACGTCAAGCGAGGAGCCACCGTGCAGCCTTCTTCCAAGCGTGGACCGCAGCCGCCTAAGTGACCCTCCCCGTGCCGGCTGGCGCGCGGGCGCACGAGCTACCGGGCTTTCATGTGATTCAGGTCCTCGGGAAGAACCGCATAGCCTTCCGGAGGCGGAAAAATGGAGCGCAATAGCTCCAGCCGGCGGCGCACGTAGCGGCTGGCAAGCTGCCGCGGGCCGGCCTCGACGTCGATGTCGCAACAGATGCCGTGCAGGTACAGCGTGAGCGTATCCACCAGGGCCTGCCGGGCGTACTTGGTGAACCCTTTGGTCTTCCGCCGCAGGTTGCGCTGCTTGCGCAGGAGAGCCTGCTTGAGTTCCCAGCTCTCCTCGTCCACCTCGCCAGGCGCTCCGGAACTCAGCTCATCCCGCACGATGCCGGAAAACTGCTCGTGAAGATCGGGGCCGGCGGCCTCCGCGGCCAGTTCCGCCAGCAGCCGGAAGAAGTGGTAATGGTAGCTGGCCACGTCCTGTCCCTTCAGTGCAAACACGAGGACCGCGCAGTCAGGCATCATCACCCGCGAAGTCCACGCCCGCCGCTCCGGAGCCGGCTCCTCGAAGCAGACGCTGTCCTCGCCGCCCTCGCCTTTCTCGGCGCCCCGCTGGAGGTGAGGAACCAGAAGAATGAAAATTTCCGGCAACGCCTTGCGCAGAGAAGGCGGCAGGGCCGAGATCGGCTGCTCGAGGTACTCCTTGATATCGTCTTCGTTCAACGGCAGAGCAGTGAAAAAGTAGGAAAAGCGATTGCCCAGCGGGATCATCTGATCGCGCATCCGACGGGCGAGTTCCCCCACGCTCAATTTTTCAGGACTTGTTTCCGAGGTCATTAGCGGCGCTGGCTCTCTTCAAAGATGCTGCGGCAGCGGCGATCAGGCGCACACTGCAACCTCCATCGTCCCGGCTGCCGTTACGCTGATCGGCGCCTCCGGTGCGCTTCCCTGCGAATCACCGCCTTCCTGACCGGGCAAGAGCTTCGGACGGTCATTCGCGTGGTCTCCCGCCCTGTTCACAGATGCATCCAGCGGGCTGTTTCATTTTAGCAATCTCCATCAGCCATCGCCCCGCGGAGATCGCGAGGCACCCGACCGGAGTCGGATTCAAGCGCGGCGGAAACAGCGACCGCCCAGGATGCCTGCCGAAGCAGAACTCCCATATAATTGTGACGGAGGGGAGAAGACCCGCATCCAATCCGTACAGAGATAGAGCTCATGTCGACAACCGAAGCGAGCCCGTTCGCTGCCCGGGGTGAGGAGTCCGCGCAGCGCATCATCAACGATTTCAGTATTCAGATTGCCACCGTCAACGGTTCCGGAAGCCAAACAGCCAACGCCGTGCTGATGCGATCCATCTTCCAGAGGGGTGTCCCGGTTTCCGGGAAGAACCTGTTTCCGTCCAACATCCAGGGCCTGCCCACCTGGTTCAGCATCCGGGCCAGCCGCCACGGCCACATCGGGCGCAAGAAGGAAACCGACCTGCTGGTAGCCATGAACGCTGAGAGCGCCCGGGAAGACGTGATGAGCCTGGCCAGCGGCGCCGTGGTGGTCTACGATGCGCTGTTGAAACTCGACCAGATCCGCCGAGATCTTCATTTCTATCCGGTGCCGTTCGATCAACTCGTGGCGCCAGTTTGCCCGCAGGTGCGGCTGCGCAAGCTGGTGCGCAACATGATCTACGTCGGCGTGTTGGCCCACTTACTGGGCATCGATCTGGAAGAAGTGCGCACGGCGCTGTCCAAGCAGTTCGGCCCGCGCAAGATCAAGGCGGCGGAGCTGAATTGGGGGGCTGTGGAGGCCGGCGCCGAGTACGCGGCGAAGAACTTGGAAAAGACGGACCGGCTCTACATTGAGCGCATGGAGTGCCGCGAGGACAAGATCATCATCGAAGGCAACGCAGCCACCGCCCTCGGGTTCGTCTTCGCCGGTGTCACTGTAGTCGCCTGGTATCCGATTACTCCGTCCTCCTCGCTGATTGACGCGATGACGAAGTATTTGAAGCGCACACGCACTGACCCGGAGACCGGCAAGGCCACCTACGCCGTCGTGCAGGCCGAAGATGAGCTGGCCTCGATCGGGATGGTGATCGGCGCCGGTTGGGCGGGGGCGCGGGCCATGACGGCCACCTCCGGCCCCGGCATCTCGTTGATGTCGGAGATGGTCGGGTTGGGCTACTACGCCGAAGTGCCGGCGGTCATCGTCGACGTACAGCGCGTGGGGCCTTCCACCGGACTACCGACGCGCACCCAGCAAGGTGACCTGCTTTCCACCGCTGTCCTCTCCCACGGCGACACGCGCCACCCGATGCTGATTCCCGGCTCGCCGGAGGAATGTTTCACGATGGCCGGTGAGGCGTTCGAGCTGGCCGAGCAGTTCCAGACGCCGGTCTTTCTGATGACGGACCTTGACCTGGGGATGAACAACTGGGTCTCGGATCCGTTCCCTTATCCGGACCAGCCGATCCGGCGCGGCAAGGTCCTTTCGGCTGACGAGCTGGAGAAGCTGGGCAGCTTCGACCGTTACCGGGACATCGACGGCGACGGCGTCGGTTACCGGACGCTGCCCGGCACCCCGCACCCGGCTGCGGCTTACTTTACGCGGGGCAGCGGGCACAACGAAAAAGCGCAGTACAGCGAGCGGCCGATCGATTACATCAACAACGTCGATCGGCTGGCTCACAAGTTCGAAACCATGCGGGAGCACGTCCCGGCGCCCGAGGTGCGCATCGTGGAGAATGCTTCCATCGGCCTGGTCTGCTACGGCACCTCACTGTACGCCGCCGAGGAAAGCCGCGACCAGCTCCGGAATGAATACGGACTGGAAACCAGCTACCTGCGGCTCAAGGCGTATCCGTTCACGCGCGAGCTCGCCGGCTTCATCGACCGCCACGCGCGCGTTTACGTCATCGAGCAGAACCGCGACGCGCAACTCGTCGAGCTGATGCGGATGGAACTCACCCCGGACCGCATCGCCAAACTTCGCAGTGTCCGTTATTACGGCGGCCTGCCGATCGACGCGCGCACGGTGACGGATCAAATCGTTTTCGAGGAGGGATTATGAGCACCGCGACGCCCCCGCCCAGGCCGGCCAGAGTCAACCGGCTGGGAATAGAAGTCAGCGCCTATAAGGGGGGCAAATCCACTTTGTGCGCCGGCTGTGGGCACAATGCCATCTCGCAGCGGCTGGTGGAGTGTTTCTTCGAAATGGGTATTCCGCCCTGGCAGGTGGCCAAGATCTCCGGGATCGGCTGCTCGTCGAAATCCCCGGCTTACTTCCTGGGCCAGGCGCACGGCTTCAACGGCGTGCATGGCCGCGCCGCGCCGCTGGCTACCGGGGCCGTTCTCGCCAACCGCAACCTTATCGGGCTGGTTGCCTCCGGCGACGGCGACACGGCCTCGATCGGGCTGGGTAATTTCATGCACCTGCTCCGCCGGAACGTACCGCTGATTTACATTATCGAGAATAACGGCGTCTACTCGCTCACCAAGGGGCAGTTCTCAGCCACCGCCGACGTTGGCTCGCGCCTGAAGAACGGGGCGGTAAACGAGTTGTCCCCGATCGACTGCTGCCTGCTCGGAATCGAGATGGGCGCCTCGTTCGTGGCCCGCTCCTTTTCCGGTGACAAGACCCAGCTCAAGGCGGTGCTTAAGGCGGCCATCGCTCATCGCGGGCTCGCTCTGCTGGACATCATCTCACCCTGCACGACGTTCAATGACCATGAGGGCTCCACCAAGAGCTACGTTTACGTAAAAGAACACGACGAGCCGCTCCACCAGATCGATTTCATTCCCAGCTACGAAGAAATCAACATCGAAATGGAAGCAGGCAAGGCTCGCGAGGTCGAACTCCACGACGGTTCCCGGATCGTGCTCCGGAAGCTGGACCGGGACTACGATCCCACCGACAGGCTCGCCGCGATCACGGCCCTCCACCAGGCGGCCGGCGGCGGAGAAATTCTCACCGGAATCCTGTACATTAACAGCCAGTCCAGGACTCTGATCGACGTGCTGGACCTTGCCGATGAGCCTCTGGCAACTCTACCGGAGTCAAGAACGCGCCCGCCGAAACAGGCCCTGGATGCGATCATGGATGAGCTCCGTTGACCGAAGAGGGAATTGCCTAAGCCGCCTTCCATCGCGCCGGTTGAAGCAGACCGGTTTCCGTTGAATGAACTTCGCGTGGTGCTCGTCTCGCCCCGGAACCCGTTGAACATCGGAGCGGCGGCCCGGGCGATGAGCAACTTCGGTTTCACGCGGCTGCGGGTGGTGAACCCTTACGAGGTAGCTTTTCGGGAAGCTCGTTCAGCCGTGGGCGCCTCCGCGGTGCTTGAAAACGCCGAACAGTATCAGAACCTGGCCGATGCGGTGGCCGACTGCAGCCTGGTGGTCGGAACCACCTCCGCTGCCGACCGGCAGCCGCGGCACCCCTTGCGCCGCCTGGAATACGGGGGGCGGCTCATCCGGAAGCACCTGGGAAGCG
>CAZXVW010000178.1:0-8996 GCA_964644025.1 uncultured Solibacteraceae bacterium
CACGGCGAAGCGGTGCGCCTCGTCGCGCACCGTCTGGATCAGGTGCAGCACCGGCGAGTAGCGGTCCAGACGCACCGGTTCCTCCTCCTGGCCGTGGACGTAGATGACCTCTTCGCGCTTGGCGATGGCCGCCAGCGGCTGGTTGATCACGCCCACCGACTCCAGCGCCGCCGCGGCCGCGTGCAACTGCCCCACTCCACCGTCCACCAGCACCAGCCCGGGCATCGGCCGGCCTTCCCTCTGCAGGCGCCCGTAACGCCGGACGATCACCTCCCGCATCGCCGCGAAATCATCGCTGCCCTCCACGGTGCGGATGATGAATTTCTTGTAAGCGGATTTCCGCATCTGGCCGTCTTCCCACACCACCATGCTGGCCACTTGGTCGGTTCCCTGAATGTGGGAGATGTCGAAACACTCGATCCGCCGCGGCGCCTCCTCCAGGCCCAGCGTCTCCCGGAGCGCTTCCTGGATCGCTTTCGAAGTCGGTTTCAAAACCCGGAAACGCTGCTCGAAGCTGTGGCGGGCATTGGTCTCCGCCAGCCGCAGCATCGCTTTTTTCTGGCCGCGCTGCGGCGTGTGAATCTCCATCTTGCGGCCCCGCTTTTCCGAGAGCAGTTCGGCGAGCACCTCCTGGTCCTCGAACTCCACCGGCACGTGGATCCGGTCCGGAATATAGGTCTGCTCCAGGTAGATCTGTTTCAGCAGCGCGGAGAAGAACTCCCCGGGGTCGAACTCCATCTGGTCTTCCCAGAAGTACTCGCGCCGGTCGACGATCCGCCCGTTGCGCAGGTGAAACAGGTTCACCGCCACCAGCGGCGGCTCGGCGTAGTAAGCGAAGATGTCGATGTTCTCCCCCTCCGCCGCCGCCATCTTCTGCTTCTGTTCCACTTCCTCGACGGTGGCGATCAGGTCCCGCAGCGCGGCGGCTTCCTCGTAGCGCGTGGCTTCGGCGGCCGCCTCCATCCGGCGGCGCAGTTGCGCCACCAGGTCCCGGTGCTTTCCCTCCAGGAACAGGCGTACGCCCTGCACCGCCTCAGCGTAGGCTTCCTCCGTGGTCAGGCCTTCGACGCACGGGCCCAGGCAGCGATGAATATGGTACTGGAGACAGGGCTGGGGGTGCTTCCGGCTCAGGTCGACTTTGCAGGAGGGAACCTGGAAGTGCCGGTTGATGAATTGCCGCAGCCGGTGCGCCAGGTTGCCGGGGAAATAAGGTCCGTAATACGTCGCGCCGTCCTTCCGCAACCGCCGGGTGACGTAGACCCGCGGATAAGCTTCCCGGGTGAGCTTCAGGTAGGGGTACGTCTTGTCGTCGCGCAGCAGGACGTTGAACCGCGGCTTCCAGCGCTTGATCAGGTTGTTCTCCAGCGCCAGCGCCTCCTTCTCGTTGTCGACGAGAATGTAGTCCACCTCTCGCGCTTCCGCGATCAGCGTACCGGTCTTTACATCCGCCAGCCTCTCCTCGGAGAAATAGCTCCGCACGCGGCTTCGCAGGTTCTTGGCCTTGCCCACGTACAGGATAGTCCCGTGCGCGTCCTTGTACAGGTAGACCCCGGGGGACGGCGGCAGGCGGGCGGCTTTTTCACGAAGATCCATCGCCAGATCTGTTTCTATTCTGACACGCGGAACCGGCTGTCCACCCCGCCCGACGCCGCTCCTGCCGCCCGGCCGGCGATATACTCAAATTGTGACCCGGAAGCGATTCCTGGCCGTACTGCTGGTGCCGTGCTGGGTGGCCTTCGCCGCCCAGGAGCCCCAGTATCAGCAACCCCCGGAGGAAGACGAGGACCTCACCCACAGGACCGAATACTCGTTCAACCCGTTGCAGGCCTCCAAGGAATTCAAGGTCGGGGAATTCTACTGGAAAAAGAAAAACTACCGGGCCGCGGCCGGCCGCTATCAGGAAGCCGTCAAGTGGAATCCGAACTACGCCGAGGCTTATTGGAAGCTCGCCCTGGCCGAGGAGAAACTGGCCGAAAAGGAGACGCAGGAAACCCAAAAGCAGATGAAGATCGAAGCCGCCCGCAAGGCTTTCCAAAAATATCTGGACTTGGAGCCGGACGGCAAAAGAGCCAAGACCGCCCGGCAGCATCTGGCCAGGTTGGAGCGCCACTGATCCCCGCCCCCCCGAGCGGCGCCCCACCGCGTGGCCGCGCTAGGCTGCCCGTTTTCCCCGCTTCCGGCCGGCTTTCCGCATTACGGAAAGCACCCGGGCGAATCCTTTCTCCCAGTCCGGAAACAGGTCGACGTATTGCAACTGACGCGCCACCTGCTCCGGCACCCGGCACTCGTCCAGGCGCACCGGAATGAAGAAGATTTCGCCCAGCGGCAGGCGCGAAGCGCAGTCCAGCGCATAGCGCAACTCGGAGTGAAAGTATCCCCGCTTGGTCACTCCTCGTTGCGAAAAACAGGCGATGAAGAAATCGGAAATCTCGATGGTCCTCTCGATCGAGCGCGGCCAGTTCTGCCCCGGCAGCAGCTTCTTCCGGTCCAGCCAGGGATCGTAGCCCTGGGCCGCCAGCGCGTTGTATAGCCTCTCCGCCGCCGCGAAGTCTTCTTCCACGTAGGCGATAAAGACCTTCCGCCGCGTCTCCGGAAGAAACTCAATGCGGCTGCCGCCCTCCGGACGGAAAGTGCCCAGCCCTTCGATCTCGACGGGGAACCCCTCTTCCAAGCACTTCCGGACGATCAGGGCCACTTGTTCCAGCACCGGCTGGTTCGCCGCCTTCATTTAGGCCTTCCTTCCCGCGCCGCTCCTCCGGGCGGGCTCGTCGCGCTGGAAACGGAGCCGGCGGCCGGGTTTCAGCGTACCCAGCCCGGGCAATGGCGCACTTCGGCCCTCGCGCAGCCGCCGCAAGATATCGTGCACCACCCGGTCAAGCTGGTCGGCGGCTTCCGCCCGCGTGATGTGCCGTTTCCGCGCCAGCCGGCGCGCCAGCTCCGTTTTCTTCATCGCACTCAACATCGTAAGGCCGCGCTCTGGAGAACCCCGCCGGCCAGCCGGCGGAACGCACCGGGTTTAAGTGCTATTAATTCGCTGAAAATATAGAAGGATAGCCGAATTCAGCAACAATTCCGAATTCTTTGTGACCGGGAATTCCCAGCACGCCGGTCGCTTACTGATATCTCACCCAGATCGGAGAAGACCAGGCGATTTCCCCGTCGGCCTGCTCGACGCGCACGTAGTAGTAGTGTTCGCCTTTCGAGATGTCGTTGTCCAGGAAACTGACCTTCACCTCCTGCTGGCCGGGGCTGAACGTATGGATGATTTTCTGGTCGCGGATGATGCGGACGGCCGCCACCGGCCGCGTGCCGCGAACGTAAAGTTTGATGGGCAGCGCGGTGCGGCTGGCGAAGTCGTCACCCATGAAATAGTCGCCCATGCGGTAGTCGAGAATGATGTTGTCGGTGGCGGCGTAAGTGTGGCGGGTTTTCACCGCGTCGATGACGCCGTCGCGCGACGTATCGGCCGTGTAAACCATGGCATAGCTGATATGGGTGGAGTTATGGTCCGAGCTGGCCACCACGCCGAGCCGGTAGCCCTTGGCCCAGGCCTTGTTGACGTAACCCTCCGGATGGAATCCGCCGGGCGCCTCCCCCTTGTTTGGGTGATCGGTCGCCACGGCTTTCGGGGCGCCGATCTGCTCGTAGTTGGTCCGGCAGCCCTGGAAGAGTTCGACGACGGGCTCCACCTCGGGATCGTTGTCGCGCCAGTCCGTGCCCATGTTGGTGCCGGAGGTGTGGGAAAGGCAGAACGCCTTGATCCGGTGCAGGTACTTGTAAAGATACTTGACGTCGTTGGCGCCCATGTTTCCCCCGCCGGGCGGGATCTCCGCCGGCTGGCGCATTCTGCCGAAGTTGGGCTTGCGGAGGAAGGGTAGCACACGCAGCGAGCGGTCCGCGCTGACGACGTTGCGGTGCCCGTCCGGGTAGACCATGCCGCGCTCATAGCCGAACAGGGAAGTGTAGCGGCCGGGCATTAGGTGGCGGTCGGCGGCCTTGCCCTGCAGCCACCAGTAGTAATCCATGTAAGTGCCGCCGCCCTGGTGGTCGCTGACGTTGCCCCAGTCCATGTTGGCGGCGTCGATCATGTAGCGCCAGAACTCGGAGAAGCTCCCGTCCGTGGTGCCCCCGCCGTCCCAGCTCATGTCGGTGTGCCGGTGCGTGTCGCCGCGGATAATGCGGCACTCGCGCCCGTCCACCATGGTGCGATAAGCGCGAATGGCTGCCACGTCGCCGGCTTCGTCGGGGTGCACCGGTTGCACGCTGAGCGCAACGACTTTCCGCTCCACCAGCACCGGGTTCTTGGCCGGCCAGCTCGGCATGTGGGCGGCGTAGATCTCGCTCCGCACCGGCCGGTGCGGATAGGGGTATTCGCGGTTGTCGGTGGCATAGGCGGCCCACAGCGTCCCGTCCGGCGCCGCCACCAGGCTGCCGCGGGCATCCGGCCGGTCCCAGCTCACCGGCAACGGCGTCGGCGTCGTCCAGTGATCGCCCTGATACACCGTGATCTGGTGTTCCCACCACGCGTGCGCGCGGCTGCTGTAACGATGCATCCGCCGGTGCAGCAGGATGCCCACGTTCCCGTTGCCGTCCACGAACAAAGAGGGGTGGAAGGAACCCGAACCGACCACGGCGGCTTCGTCAGGCTGTTGGGCCGGCGCCTGCAGGCGGCCCCCGGCGTAAACCGCCACCCGTAACTCCCGGCGGCCGCCGAGCGAGGAGCCGCCGCCCTCCTGTTCCGTAAATCCGAGGTCCTTGCCCCAGTTCACATCACCTTGCTCCCAGGCAACCCAGACGCGGTTGCTCCGGTCCACGATCACGCTGGCCCGCTTGTCCAGCAGCGGCGTGCCCGCCACGGTGATCTCCTTGCCGAATCGCCCGTTCTGGAAACTGCGCAGGAAGACGTCATAGTTGCCCCGGCGATAGCTGTCCCAGGCCACCCAGGCGCGGCCGGCTGAGTCAAGCGCGATGGCCGGCTCCCATTCGTTGCCCGCGTCATCGGCCACCACGTACGTTTTCGACCACCCCTCCTGGGTGCGGACCTTGAGGAAGATGTCGTAGTTGTTGCCCCGGTAAGCCTGCCAGGTGACGTAAAGATTCCCCGCCGGATCGATGGCGGCCTGCTGGTTCGAATCCACCAGCGGGTCCGTGGTGATCCGCTCGACCCGGCTCCACAGGTTACGGTCTTTGAAGTAGCGGACCGCGTAAATGTCCCAGTTGCCTTCATCCTGCTGCGAGTAGACGACCCACGGATTGTCGTTTTCATCGATCAGCACCTGGGGCCACCACACGTCGCCCTGGTTGCCCGGCACCGGCAGGTAGTTGGACCACCTCCCGTTCTGGTAGCAACGAAGGCCAACCTCGTCGCGCCCGTCATGGTAGCCGGTCCACACCACCCACAGCATGCCCTGGCGATCGGCGGCAATCGAGGGGAAATCATCGTTCCACCACATGGAGCCGATCTTGCGCGTCACCGGTAAGCGCGTTACCACCGCGTCGCCGTCCAGCGCCGGTTGCCGGTCGCCGACGCGCAGGACCGCGGGATCAAAGCTGAAGTTGCCCCGCGTGGTAGTGATGTTCACCCGGCAGCCGGGATCCGCCAGCAGCGTCACCACCACCCCGACGGACGGCTCGCCCATGTAGCCCCGCCGAAAGTAGATGCTCGTCTTGCGGCCCCGCACTGCGGGCCGTCTCTTGACACTCCAGCCGTCCGGCGGCAGAATCTTGTCCTCGACATCGAACTTGTAGCCCCGGATGTTTTCCAGGGCGCCCTTGGAGACGACGACCTTGCCGGACCAGTCGGCCGGCTGGCCCGTTTTCTCGCCGAACGAGACCAGGAACATGGCTTCGTTGCCGGCGTCGGCGGGAAACTGAACACGGGCCATCCACGGAAGCTGCGGCGACTGGCCGTAAACGATGAAACCGATGAAAAGCGCGGCCGCCGCGGCTGCCAGTAAGATCAGAACAAATCGCTTCGGCATCGAAACCTCTCATGAAATCCTCTACCCCGTGCGGCGTCGAAGTCAAGCCGTAAAGCCGGCTCCCAGCCCGTACGAGAGTAAGACTTCCGCCGGGGCCATCGCCGCCCCGCGCCCCGGGCCTCAGCCTCCACAGGGAGGCGAAGTACGCCAAGCGCGCCTTGTGTGCTGCTCGCAAAGGCGCAAAGACGCAAGGAATCCATGTCCATTTATCTTTTTGCTTTGCAACTGTGCGCCTTGGCGTGCGATCTCCCGTCCCCTCCGCCCCACCATGAGTCCCGGCCTTTTGCCGCGTCACGCGGAAATCCGTCGCACGGTTGCCGCAGCCGGCCGCGGCGCACGAGCAGCCCGGCTTTCCGCATGGCTGACGACGCACCGGTGTCCCTGACTCATGACGAGCCTTGTCACTCAACCGGTCCCGGAGCGCTTCCCCAGCCGTCAGTTAACGCCGACGAAATCACTCGTTCCCGGACCTTTACCAACATCTTCCGGTGGTACCTGTACGGGATCTTGCCACGATGCTGCAACTGCCCCACTACAATGCCCGGGTGCACACCCAGGCGCTCGGCGAACTGGCGGATCTTCTCCTTTGAGAAGTACGGGGCAACGCCGGCAGCAAATCGCGTCAGCTCGCGCTGGCGAATCAGGAAACCAGCCGCAAAGCGGTCCGCCCGGCGTTCGATTCCAGGCTTATCTCTCTCCGGTGTGGATTCGTCTCCAACAAGGTTGGTATCGGGCGGAAGCGGCCGGTCCAGTCCGTCCCGGTACTGGACGTGACCAAGTTCGTGCATCAGAGTGTGCCAAAACCAGTCGATCCGGTCGTAGCGCAGCGACAACGCTACCACCGGTGCTGTGGGGCCGAGCCAGAGGCACGCGCCGTCAATCCTGGTACCCGATAAATGCTCCACCGCCAAGAACCGGACCCCAGCCCGAGCCAGAACCCGGCTCACCTCACTCACCAGGCGTGCGTCGGCAAGCAGCGGCCGAAGCGCGTCCAATCCGCGCCGGAAAGCTTCCTCAGTAAACTCAGCGGCATCGATCCTTCCGGCCAACTGGCGCACCCGGAACAGCCACGCCCTCTGGGCCGGAGTCACGGATTCATAGCTTGCCGACTTTCTGGCGGCATGCTTCCACAACTGGGGTTCGTCTTCCACTTTCTCGATGCCGAAGAACCGGCAAATCTCCCGCTCGAGTTCGTCAATCCGGCTGGTATCGCGAATCCAGCCTCGCCGTTTCAGCTCGCCCACCGGCGCCAACTCGTAGACCCGTGCCCGGCGCCGGACCATCGCGTCATCGGATTTCGAAAGGTGAAGGCGGTAAGAGCTTTCCAGGTTCAGCCACAGCTCCGCACTAGTGCCCAACGCTGCCCCCAACGCACGAGCTGTTTCCGGAGTGACGGAGCGCCTCGCTTTGACGATTTCGTTCACCAACCGATGAGAGCAACCCATGATCTCGGCAAGATCCCGCTGCGTCCAGCCGCGCGCATCCAGTTCGTCGCGAACGAACTCGCCAGGCGGGAACACCTCTACTGGGATGAACTCCTCCATCTGCCTTCTCCTTCTCAGTGATAGTCCTCTATGGCGACGATGAGTGCCGTCTTCTCCTTGCCTGCGCCCTCGAACTCCAGCACCAGTCTCAGGCGTTCGTTCAGCCGAATCGATCGCTGGAGTTTTCGTTTCCCGCTCAACTTCTCGAAATGCAGTGATTTCAGGGCATAGAAATCCCTCTCGTCCGGCGCAGCGCGGATCATCGCAATCCGTTTTCGATAGAGTTTGACAATCTCCTTGGGAAATCCGCCGCTGAAATCTCGCTCTGTGTATAACCGCTCGAGAACCCTGTCCCGAAAGCGGAGCTTCATTCCACCTTCATACTACACCCGCGGCGCGATGATGTCAATATCGCATTTACACAGAGCGTAAATGCGATATTCCTGTTAACGCACCGTGCTCACGGAGAACCTTCCGCCGCTCGCCCGTGCGCCTTTGTCCCCCGCACAATACCCGCTGTACAGCGCTCCACCCCGCCAAGCCTTTACGCTGGTCCCCCCAAAACAGGGGAACCTGACACCGCCGCGTGCTCCCTGAGGCACGCCGGACACTTCCAGGCAGCAGAGAATCCATGTCCATTTATCTTTTTGCTTTGCAACTGTGCGCCTTGGCGTGCAATCTGCTTTGCGTCCTGGCGCCACCGGGCGGCTATTGTCGATCAAGGCTCCCGGAGCTGAGCAGATCCATTTCCGCCAGGCGCCCGGCCTCGGCCAGCTCGATGTTCCGGAGCGCGCGGCGCGCCATTCTCTCATTCGCCTCGCGGGTGTTGCTGGCGCAATGAGGCGTCAGGATGACATTCGCCAGTCGCCGCAGATCTTTCTGCGGATCTTGCGGGCGGTAAGGTTCGCTTTCGAAAACATCCAGCGCCGCCCCGGCCAGCCGGCCGGCCGCCAGCGTATCGTACAGCGCCGCCTCGTCCACCAGGGAGCCGCGCGCGGTGTTGATCAGCCACGCCTGGGCGGGCACCAGGCGGAGCCGTTCCCGGTCCAGGAAGCGCCGGGTCGCCGGGGTCGCCGGCAGGTGCAGGCTGACGAAGTCGGCCCCCGCCACCGCCCGGGAGAAGTCCGTGTAGACGTCGGCGAAGCCGTACTGCTGGCGCCAAGCCGTGCGGTCCAGCGGCGCGATCTCGCAGCCGGTCACCTCCATCCGCAAGCCGAAATGGGCGATCTGCGCCACGCGCCGGCCGATTGCTCCGCAACCGATGACCGCCAGCCGCCGGCCGGCCAGTTCGCGGCCCGCCGCCGCACCCCATTCCCCGGCCGCCGTACGGGCGGCCGTTCCGGCCAGGTCCCGGGCAGCGGCGCCGATCAGAAAGACAGTGTACTCGGCCACCGAGTCAGCCAGCACGCCGGGCGTGTTCGTACACAGCAGCCCCATCGTGGCGGCCTGGCGTTTGTCGATGCCGTCATGGCCCACGCCGAAGCGGGCAATCACGCCCCCGCGCGGCACGGCCCGGTACAGCGCGCCGCGG
>CAZXVW010000179.1:0-8952 GCA_964644025.1 uncultured Solibacteraceae bacterium
GGGTTTCTGACGCGGGATCCTCGCTGCCACGAACGTAAGAAGTACGGTCAACCCGGAGCGCGCAAGCGATTCCAGTTCTCCAAGCGGTAATGGCTGATCCAGTGGCGGCGCACCGCATACGCTCATCAACATACCCGCGAGGAAGAACAAGCAAGGTTTCCGGGCGCTGTCCGGCGAGTGGAGCGGCTGTTTCGAAAGCAGGGGGGAGGCGGGAGTGATCGTTTCCCCGGCCGCGCCCCCGACGCCGGCTGCCGTCCACGCCCAGCAACCCCGGCTCGCAAATTTCGTTTGGACCGCGGGCCGGGCCTCAGCAAGGAAGTAAGGAGGCATCTTGCCGTCAATTACGATGAAAGAACTGCTCGAAGCCGGCGTTCACTTCGGGCACCAGACCAGGCGCTGGAATCCGAAGATGAAGGAATACATCTTCGGCGAACGCAACGGAATCTACATCATCGATCTTCAGAAAACATTGAAGCTGTTCAAGGAGGCGATGCGCTTTGTCACCGAGATGGCTTCCCAGGGAAAGACTGTCCTGTTTGTCGGCACCAAGCGGCAGGCGCAGGAGGCCATCGCCGAAGAGGCCAAGCGCTGTGAGATGTTCTATGTCAACCAGCGGTGGCTGGGCGGGCTGCTGACCAACATGGTCACCGTCCGGAAGTCCATCGAACGGCTGAAAGAACTGGAGGCCATGGCCGCCGACGGCGATTACGGGAACCGTCCGAAGAAGGAGATCATCCGGCTCGAGCGGGAACGGAAAGCGCTCGATCAGAACCTGGCCGGCATCAAGGATATGCCCGGCCTGCCGGATATTCTCTTCGTGGTGGATTCCAACAAGGAGGCCATCGCGGTCCGCGAAGCGCGGCGGCTCCGCATCCCGGTGGTCGGGGTTGTCGATACCAACTGTGATCCCGATATGGTGGACTACGTCATCCCCGGCAACGACGATGCCCTCCGCGCCATCCGGCTGTTTGCCAGCAAGATGGCGGATTCGGTCATCGAAGGCCGCTTGCTGGCCACCGAGCAGGAGTTCGCCCAGCAGGCCGGCCAGCCCGAGGAGGCTCCCGTCGAGGAGGCTCCCGAGGATTATTACAGCCGTTACATGGCCCCGGAGTATTCTGAGCAACTGATGTCGGAGAGCCTGGCCGAAGAGACGCCGGCGGAGACGGCGCCGTCCGGGACGCCGGCGGCCGGGCCCGCCCCGAAACCGGCTGCCGACGGTACTCCCGAGCCGTAATTTCCGGCGTGCCGGCCGGAGCGGAAGGAAATCTCAAGATCAAACGATAGGTGGAGCTATATGGCGGAAATCACCGCACGACTGGTTAAACAACTGCGTGATCGCACCGGCGCGGGAATGATGGACTGCAAACGGGCGCTCCAGGAGGCCGGCGGCGACCTGGCGAAAGCCGAGATCGTTCTTCGTAAGCGCGGCGTGGCCGCGGCCGCCAAGAAGGCGTCGCGCGCCACCCGGCAAGGCATTATCGGCACCTACGTCCATCCGGGGGCGCAGCTCGGCGTGATGGTGGAGGTGAACTGCGAGTCGGACTTCGTTGCCCGCACCGCCGATTTTCGCGAGCTGGTGCACGATCTGGCTATGCAGATCGCGGCTGCGGAGCCGAAGTTCGTACGGCGCGAACAGGTCGATCCGGACGTCCTGGAAAAGGAGCGGGAGATCGCCCGTGACCGTGCTCTTGCCGAGGGCAAGCCGGAGCGGGTCATCGACCGGATCGTGGAAGGCCGGCTGGAGAAATTCTTCGAGGAGGTTTGTCTCTACGAGCAGCCGTTTATCAAGGACAACAACACCACCGTCGATGAGCTGATCAAGAGCAAGATCGCCAAGCTCGGCGAGAACAT
This sequence comes from uncultured Solibacteraceae bacterium, assembly GCA_964644025.1. Taxonomy (GTDB): domain Bacteria; phylum Acidobacteriota; class Terriglobia; order Bryobacterales; family Bryobacteraceae; genus CAZXVW01. Next base: position 1,852 of record CAZXVW010000179.1, read on the forward strand.
TACGGTTGCCCGCTTCGCCCGGTTCAAGATCGGCGAGACGGGGCCGCAGGCCGGCTCGGCCGATTCCGGCTCCTGACGGCGCTGGCGCCGGCCGCTGGACCGGCGAGTGAGGTGCGCGGATAATGGTCGCTGAGGGGTGCGCCTGATGCCGAAATACGAAAGAATTCTGCTGAAGCTGAGCGGCGAGGTCCTGGCCGGAGGCGCGAAGTTCGGCATTGACGCGGACCGGATCCACTCCCTGGCGGCCGAGATCGGCGAGGTCGCCCGGGCCGGCGTCCAGTTGGGCCTGGTGGTCGGCGGCGGCAACTTCTTTCGCGGCGTCACGGTGGCGGCGCGCGATATGGATCGCGTTACGGTGGACCACATGGGAATGCTGGCCACCGTCATCAACGGCCTGGCCCTGCAGGACGCCCTCGAACACTGCAACGTCTCTACCCGGCTGATGACCGCCATCCAGATGCACGAGGTGGCCGAGCCTTACATCCGGCGGCGGGCCATCCGCCACCTGGACAAGGGCCGCACGGTGATCTTCGCCGGGGGAACCTCAAACCCCTACTTCTCCACCGATACCGCCGCCACGCTGCGCGCGCTCGAGATCCGCGCCCAAATCGTGGGCAAGGCCACCCGCGTCGACGGCGTCTACGACAAGGACCCGTTGAAACACCCCGACGCCGTGCTCTACGAGGAGATCTCTTTTCACGAGGTGCTGTCCAAGTCCCTGGATGTCATGGATGCTTCGGCGGTGGCCATGTGCCGGGACAATCATCTCCCCATCCTGGTTTTCAATCTGAACGTCACTGGAAATATAATGCGAATGGCGATGGGAGAATCCATCGGAACACTGATCCATTAGCGAGTGAGCCTTATGCCATCAGAAGAACCCGCCACAACAGTTAACGAGATCGAATCCCGCGCCAGGACGCGAATGGAGAAAGTGCTCAGCGACCTGGGGCAGACCATGGCCACCATCCGAACCGGCCGCGCCTCGGTCAGCTTGCTGGACACCGTGAAGGTGGACTACTACGGTACGCCAACGCCGCTCAACCAGCTCGCCACGCTTCACGTGCCCGAACCCTCCATGATCACCGCCCAGCCGTGGGACGTTTCCCAGATCGGTGCGATGGAGAAGGCCATCCGGGCTTCCGACCTTGGCCTGAACCCGAGCAACGACGGCAAAATCATCCGGATTCCGATCCCTCCGCTTACCGAGGAGCGCCGCAAGGAGCTGGTCAAGCACCTGCACCACATCACCGAGGACCACCGCGTGGCCGTCCGCAACATCCGCCGTGAGGCCAACGAGGCGGTCAAGAAGCTCCTCAAGGAAAAAGCCATCAGCGAGGATGAGGACCGGCGGGCCCATGAACGCATTCAGAAACTCACCGACGAGTTCATCAAGAAACTCGAGGAAGCCGCCAAGGTCAAGGAAGAGGAAATCCTCGAAATCTGATTCGTGGCCGCCGCCCGCCGGCCGGTAACCCGTATCCGGAAACAATACCTCGAATCCCCCTCCTTCCCCACGCACAGCCGCCTTGCGCTGTCCCTACCGAATTCCCCCGCCTCCAGCAGACCCATTGAAGCGCCTGCGCGCGTTGAGGGTTGACAAGAGTTCAGTCATACGTATAATTAAATCATACGAATGAATCAGCGCCAGCGCACCACGAAGGAACGGATCCTCGATGCGGCCGAGCGGTTATTCGGCGAACATGGCTTTGCGGCCACCTCGCTGCGCTCGGTGATCGCGGAAGCTAACGTCAACCTGGCCGCCGTGCACTACCACTTCGGCTCCAAGGAAGCGTTGATCGCGGCCGTGATTCATCGCCGGGTGGATCCGCTGAACCAGGCGCGCCTGCTCCTGCTGGAACAGTACGAGCGCGAGGCGGCGGCTGGCCGGCCACGGCTGGAAAAGCTGGTCCATGCCTTCGTGGCGCCATTGATGCGCCACTCGGAGGACCCGGAACACGGGTGGATCTTCATGAAGCTGCTGGGAAGGCTGCTGGCCGAGCCTGAGATCCTGTACCGGATTCTCCCGGCGGAGTTCCAGGAAACGGGCCGGCGGTTCCTGGAGGCGTTCGAAAAGGTTCTGCCGGGGATTCCTCCCGCGGAGGTGTTCTGGCGGATGATGTTCAGCGTCGGCGCCATGGCGCAGACCATGAGAGTTGGGCCGCGGATGCCGGTGTTTTCGAACGGGCTTTGCCGGGCGGGTGATGTTGAGGAAAGCGTGCGGCGGCTCCAGGTGTTCCTGGTGGGTGGTTTTCAAGCGCCGGCTTCGGGAGTGGATTCATGAGAGTGGCTGGGTGGATTGTGGGGGCGGGCCTTCTGGCAATGGCGTCGCTGCCTCCCGGATGGTCACAAGCGCTGCCGCTGAGCATGAAGCAGGCGGTGGAGATGGCGCTGGAGCCGGACGGCAACGTGCGGGTGCAACTGGCTCGGGAGGCGATCCGCCAGGCGGAAAGCCGCAAGCACGAGGCGCGGGCGGCCTTGCTGCCGAACCTCGATTCCTCCGTGACCTATGATGACCGCACGGTGAACCTTTCGGCCTTCGGGGTCCGATTCGCGGTTCCGGGAATGCCCGTCCAGGTGCCGCGGAAAGTCGGGCCGTTTCGGGTCCTCGACGCGCGCGCCCGCGGCGCGCAGACCATTTTCGATTTCAGCGCCCTTCGCCGCTACCAGGCGGCGAAGGCGGGCGTACGGGCGGCCCGGGAGACGGACGGCAGCGCCCGGCAGGAGACGGCCGCCCGAGTCGCAAAAGCCTACCTGGCGGCGTTGCGCGGCGAGGCGCGGGTCGAGGCGGCCACGGCCAATGTCGCGCTGGCGCAGGCGCTGCTGGCGTTAGCCCGGCATCAGAAAACCGCTGGCACCGCCACCGGAATCGACGTCACCCGGGCCAGCGTCCAGCTTTCCAACGAGAAACAGCTCCTGCTGGTGGCGGAAACCGAGCGCCGGCGGGCGCACCTGGAATTGCTGCGGACGATGAATTTGAAGCTGGACACCCGGCTGGAGCTGACCGACCGGCTGATCTATCACCAGGTGGATCTCGACAGCGAACAGGAAGCGCTGCGAACCGCCCTCAGCTCGCGCGCGGACTGGAAAGCCCAGCAACGCCGCCAGGAAAAGGCCAGGCTCGGCTACAGCGCGGCCCGCTGGGAGCGCCTTCCTTCTGTTTCCGCCTTCGGCGACTACGGCGCCATCGGAAACGGGCTGGAAAGCGCCTTTTCCACCCGCTCCTACGGTGTCCGGCTCGAGGTTCCGCTGTTCGACGGCGGCCGGATGGATGCCCGCCGCTCCGAGGCCGGTTCCTTGCTCCGGCAGGAGAAGATCCGCACGGCTGATCTCCGGGCGCAGATCGAGCTGGATATCCGGCTCGCGCTGGACCGGCTTCGCTCGGCGGCTGAGCAAGTCAGGGTCGCCAAACAGGGCCTGAAGCTGGCCGAGACCGAACTGGCGCAGGCCGAGCGGCGGTTTCGCGCCGGCGTAACCACCAGCGTCGAGGTCACCGGCGCGCAGAGCCGTCTGGCTCGCGCGCGGGACAACCGCATCGCGGCGCTGTTCAACTACGAAAGCGCCCGCCTGGAACTTGGGCGGGCCGTTGGCAAGATTCGCGAGTGGGTCGCCACGCAATAGGAGGCAGGAACCAGGCGTTAGTTATGAGAAAAACGAAGGCGATCGCATGGCTTTCGGTAATCGGCGGGCTGACCGTCATGATGGCGGCTTGTACAAACAACAACGGCGCCGGCGTCATCCGGATCTCCGGCAATATCGAGATGACGGAAGTGAAAGTTGCCTTCAAGATCTCCGGGAAGCTGGTGGAGCGGAACGCGGATGAGGGAGACCTGGTCGAGAAAGGCGACGTTATCGCCCGGCTCGATTCCGAGCAGTTACTCCGCCAGCGGGACGAAGCCGCCGCCGTGTTGACCGCCGCGCAGTCCGGACTCCGGCAACTGCTCACCGCAATTGACTTGCAGCGGGAGACGCTGGAAGGGCAGGTCGCCGAACGGAAAGCCCAACTGCGGGACCTGTCGGCGCAATTGGCCGCCCTCGAGGCCGGCTCGCGCAAGCAGGAGATCCGCCAGAGCCGGGCCCGGGTCGAACAGGCCGAGACCGAGTTCCAGCAGGCCGAGGCCGACTGGAAGCGGGCCCGGTCTCTTTACCAGAGCGACGACATCTCCCGCGCCCAGTACGATCAGTTTGAAGCCCGCTACCGCGCTTCCCAGGCGCAGCTCGAACAGGCCCGGCAGATGCTCGCGCTGGTCGAGGAAGGGCCGCGGAAGCAAACCATCGAGTCGGCGCGGGCGCGCGTCGAGCAGGCGCGGGCCGCCGTGCGGCTGGCCGAGGCGCAGCGGCTCGAGCTGAAACGCAAGCAGCAGGAGGTGGACACCCGCCGGGCCGAAATCGCCCGCGCCAGGGCTCGGCTCGCGCTGGTGGAATCGCAGCTCGACGACGCCGTGGCGGTGGCGCCGGTCAGCGGCATCGTGCTCTCCAAGTCCGCCGAAGTGGGCGAGGTGCTGGCTGCGGGGACTCCCGTGCTGACCATCGGCGACCTCGAACGCCCCTGGCTCCGGGGCTACATCAACGAGCAGGATCTCGGGCGCGTGAAAATCGGCTCGAAAGCCAGAGTCACCACGGACTCGTTTCCCGGCAAGGTCTACCCGGGCACGGTGAGCTTCATCTCCTCGGAAGCCGAGTTCACCCCCAAGCAGATTCAAACCGAGGAGGAGAGGGTGAAGCTGGTCTACCGCATCAAGATCGACGTGGAGAACCCGAACCAGGAACTGAAGCTCAACATGCCGGTGGAGGCGGAAATCCTGGCGAGCGGCGATAGGGCGGCAGAAGGCGGTTAGCCCGGCCATGATCCGGACCGAAAACCTGACCCGGCGCTTCGGCTCGCTGACCGTGGTGGACCGGCTCAATCTGCAGGTCGCCAAGGGAGAAATCTTCGGGCTGGTTGGACCGGACGGGGCGGGGAAGACCACCACGCTGCGGATGCTTTGCGGCCTGCTGGACCCGACCGAGGGCGGCGCCGTCGTGGCCGGTCACGACGTGCGGAACGAACCCGACCGCGTCAAGGACCAGATCGGTTACATGGCCCAGCGCTTCGGACTTTATGGGGATCTCACCGTCGCCGAGAACATGAACTTCTACGCCGACCTGTTCGGCATCAGCAAAGCCGAACGCCGGCGGCTGCTGCCGCGCCTGCTCCAGATGACGCGCATGGCCCCGTTCGGCAGTCGCCGGGCCGGCCGGCTCTCCGGCGGAATGAAACAGAAACTGGCCCTGATGTGCACTCTGCTTCACCGGCCCCGCCTCCTGCTGCTCGACGAGCCGACCACCGGCGTGGACCCGGTCTCCCGGCGGGATTTCTGGGTGATTCTCGAGCAGCTTGTCGCCGATGGAATCACCGTTTTCCTTACTACCTCGTACCTGGACGAGGCCGAGCGGTGCGGCCGCATCGGGTTGTTGCACCAGGGGCGGCTGGTTCGTTGTGCGCCGCCGGAGGAATTGAAGCGCGAGTTCAGCGAGCGCGGCTGCAGGGTCCGCCGGGTGGGTGAGAAAGAACCGGTCCGGCCGGCCGAGCCGACGCTCGAGGATGCCTTCATCGCCTTCATCCAGGAGCAGACCGGAGAGGAAACATGACCAGCGGCGCGCCCATGGTGGTGCTCGACAACCTGGTGAAGCGCTTCGGCGATTTCGTGGCGGTGGATCACGTCAGTTGCACGATCGCCCGCGGCGAGGTTTTCGGTCTGCTCGGGCCGAATGGCGCCGGCAAGTCCACCACGATCCGCATTCTCTGCGGCCTGCTTACTCCGAGCGAAGGTAAGGCCCTGGTCGGGGGAATCGACGTTGGCACGGACCCGGAAAGGGTTCGCCAGAATATCGGCTACATGTCGCAGAAGTTCTCCCTGTACGACGACTTGACCGTCGAGGAGAACATCGACTTCTTCGCCGGCGTCTACGGCGTCCCGAACCACCGGCGCCAGGAGCGTAAGGAGTACGCGCTGCGCATCTCCAGGCTCGAGGAGCACCGCGGCACGATGACGCACCTGCTGGCCGGCGGCTGGAAGCAGCGCCTGGCGCTCGGCTGCGCCATCTTGCACGAACCGCCGGTACTGTTCCTCGACGAACCCACCTCCGGCGTCGACCCGATCGCCCGGCGAAACTTCTGGGACCTGATCTACGAATTGGCCGCCGCCGGCCAGACCATCCTCGTGACCACGCACTACATGGAGGAAGCCGAGTACTGTCACCGGCTCGCGCTCATGAACCAGGGGAGGATGATCGCCCTGGGTTCGCCGGCCGAGTTGAAACAGCGGGAAGGGTTGGCTTCGGTGGAGGCAGTGTTCGTGGCCATGATCGAGCGGCAGGAGGCGCGCGGTCAATGAGCCGCCGGCGCACCTGGGCCATTGCGAGGAAGGAATTCCTTCACATTGTCCGCGACCCGCGCAGCCTCGTCATGGCCCTGGCGGTGCCGCTGGTGATGCTGCTGCTGTTCGGCTACGCGCTCACGCTGGACGTGGACCGGATTCCGACGCTCGTTTACGACTCGGACCAGAGCCCGCAAAGCCGGGAGTTGATCGAGCTGTTTCACGGCTCCCGCTATTTTCAGATCACCGGTTATGCCGATGATTACCGGACGATCGAACGCGAGATCGACGACGGCCGTATTCTCATGGGCCTGGTGATCCCGGTCGATTATTCCCAGGATTTGTTGGCCGGCCGCGAAGCCAGGGTGCAGATCCTGCTCGACGGCAGCGATTCCAACACGGCGGGCATCGCGTTCGGCTACGCGGAGGCGGTGTTGGCCGCGCACGCGGCGCGCGTGCGGGCCGAGGCCCAGCGCCGCACGATGGGGCGCTCGATCCACCCCCCGGTCGAGACCCGGCCGCGGGTCTGGTACAACCACACGCTGGAATCGAAGAACTACATCGTGCCCGGCCTGATCGCCGTGATCCTGATGGTGATCGCCTCGCTGCTGACCTCGCTGACGGTGGCCCGGGAATGGGAAATGGGGACTATGGAGCAGGTGCTCTCCACCCCTCTCCGGCCGGCCGAGATGCTGATTGGCAAGATGCTGGCGTATTTTACGCTGGGCATCGCCGATACCGC
>CAZXVW010000180.1:0-8948 GCA_964644025.1 uncultured Solibacteraceae bacterium
CGATTCACCACAATGTCGTCTGGAATCTGAAGAGCCAGGGAATCGTCGTCAAGGGCGACCGCAACCGCGTCTACAACAACACCGTCTTCACCATCGGCCGCACTGGCATTCTCATGAGCAGCCGGCCGGAGCCTTTCAAACGCTGGAACCCGGGGCAATGGCCCTACCTGCTGGAGAAGCAAAACGCCCATTCGGAAGTCATCAACAACGCCGCTTCGAAGATCTGGGGCCGATTCCACTATGAATCCGTCCAAGCGCCCCCGCTCGGTCGCGTCGAGTCCAACTATCAAGGAGACTCGCTCCCGCTCGCTGACCCGGAGCATTATGATTTTCGCCCGTGCGCAGGCTCACCCCTGGTCGATGCGGGACAAAGGATCAAGGGGATCACCGACGGCTTCGCGGGCTTGGCGCCGGATATCGGCGCTTACGAGTACGGCGGCGATTACTGGATTCCCGGCCACCACAATCTCCTGTGGCTGCTGTCCGCCGGGCCGGAGGCCGGCCGAACCGGCTCCCTTCGCATCCTGCTGGCTATGCCACCCGAGGACCCCATCGAGGTGATCCTCACCCAGGGGGAATGGCGCAGACCGCTGCGGTTTACGCCGTCAAATTGGATGGACACCCAACCGGTGGCGGTGCCCAACGCCGCCGCGCCGGTCCGGATCAGCGTTCCGCGCTTCGCTTTCACCACTGACGTCAACCCCAGCCGGCTCGATCGCTTCCACGGTACGAAAATCCCCTTCCCCGCGATCGCCGTTGGCCGGCGTGAGGCCGTCCCGCCCGCCACTCCGGGCTCAGCTAGTCTCAACGATTTCCCAGATATCCAGCCGCGGAATCGTGATCCGCAGGCGGCCGTTCTCCTCCTTCACCGGCAACGGCCGGTTGCCAGGCTGCGCCCTCGCTGCCTTCCCCAATGAGCGCGACGCATAAATCGTGATGTCGTGGACCGGGATCACCTCGTGCTGGAAAGTGCCTTCGCCCTGCGAGAGCCCGGCGCCGGTGCGGTTGACGACGTGGATGACGGTCCGGTGGCCGGCCTCATCGCGCCAGGGAACAATTTCGACGGTTTCCGGCGCCTCGGCCGAAACCAGGGGCGGCGCGCCGGCGGCCCACTTCACGGCATTGACCAGCAGCTTCCGGCTGTCGGGATGAAGGAACCGCTCGTAGACTTCCGCGATCGGCGCGGCGATGTAAACCACGCGCCCGTCACCGTGCCGGCTGACGGTTACGGCCGGATCTTCCGTCTGCCGGTAAGGAGGGTAGCCCATATGGAATCCCGGCATCGGGTTGACGATGTTACCCAGGACCTCGACACCAGCACGCGCGGCGACCCTGGTCTGCAACATCTCGTAAACCGTCACCGGGAATCCGAGTGGCAGCCCGCCGGTAATGGGATGGCGCTCGTCGAGCCTGAGAAAGCTGTAGAGCTTCTCCGTCATGCCCTGGTAATCCACACCCAGCAAGTCCGCCAAAGCGAAATTCTTCCGCGGGTTTCCTTCGGCGTCCCGCAAGGAGCTCCGCCCGGTCACCACGATACCGCCGCCAGCCGCGGCGAAGTGAGCGAGCGCCGCACAACAGGCTGCCGGCAGGCATTCGGCCGAAGGCACAATGACCACGCGGGCGCCCCGCCAGCGGCCAAGCGCGGCGTCACGCTCCGAGACGAGATGCACCGGCAGGTGCGTCTCGATCAGCGCCCGGTGAGCCCCTCTGAGGGCAGTGCTGTGCGAGCCGCCGTACCGGCTCCCTCCGAAAGCTTCGCTTGCCTTGGACCATAGGATCGCCGCGTAGGCGAGCGGCTCGCCAACTCCACCCCACCTCTGGCGCGAGGCCAGTTGCCCGAAGGCCGGCTGGAGCGCTTTCAGACTGCGCTCGTCGAGCGTCCCGTCCGGCCGGACCTGGTCGTAGTATTGCGGGAAGCCGCCGTGCGCCGCCACCGAAGCCATCTCGGTCAGCAAGGTCGCCGGCGACCGCGTCTCATAACCGCGCGAAGTGCGCCGCGCCCCGCCCAGCCGGTTCGCAAAACGCCACGTTTCGATCTCGAAGGCGACGCCGGGTTTCAGCACATGGTGCTGGCGGCATAGCAACGAGAGGTTGTCCATGCCTTCGCTGTAGTGGTACTCGTGCGAGACGTAATCGTCGCGGTCGCAAAAGGCCCAGTCCGCCCAGCTTCTGACGCCGGACCCGTTGTGGGTCACGGTGAGCTTCGGATTGATGGAGTGAATGTGATCGATCAGCTCGTGAAGGATCCTGGTATTCAGCGCCAGCCGCCATTGCTGATAGGCGCGGCCTTCGGCCGAGCGCAACGCCCCGCGCGGCAGTTCCCGGCCCGTATCGTGGCGGTACGACCGGCGGCAGGCGTCGCAGTAGCAGACCTTCACTCTTCCCCACCAGCCGAAGCCGTCCAGCCAGAAGCCATCGAAATCGTAATTCGCGCTCAGCTCGGCCAGGATCTGTTTGATATAGGTGCGGTGCGGCCCGTTCAAACACACTACCGGCGCCTCTTCCCGCGAAGCCAGCAGCGGGTTGTCATTGTGGCGGATGATGCCCCGGCCTTCGGCATCCCGGGCCTGACGTTCCGGATAAGTGAAGGAACGCCGCTCACGGGCCAGTTGCACATAGTAGAGCAGCGTAAGACCGCGTGACCGGCAGTGCCGGGAAAATTCCGCCATCAGGTCGCGGTCGCCGAGGTCGGAATGCTTGTGGCCCACCTTCGTGTTGTAGTAGGCATTGCCCTGGTTGCATTTCGCGTGCACCAGCAACGCCGTGGCGCCCGCGGCCGCCACCTGTTCGACGATTCGCCCCGTATCGAGGCGGCCGAAGAAGTGCGGCATCCCCGGGACGCCCTGGTCCACTGGATCGGGCATCTGGAAATCGAGCAGGAAAACACGGGGCGACGCGCGGAACCAATCCCCGCGCCCCGCTGGCGCGCCGCCGGCCGGGGCCAGAGAGCCGGCCACGCCGGGAACGGTCTTAAGAAAATCGCGCCGGTCCATCATGACAATCACTTCTTGGCGTACTTGTTGAAGAATGGGAACATTTTCTCCCAGGCGCCAGCGACGACGCTCGAATGGGAGCCCCCGGGGACTTCGTTGTAGACGTAACTCATGCCGAGTTCTTTCATCATCCGCACCGCCCGCCGGGAGGCTTCCACCGAGACCACCATGTCCTGGTCGCCGTGCGTGACGAGCACGGGCACGTCTTTCATGCGTTCGAGCTGTTCCCTCGTCATCTGCAGTCCGCCTGAGATGGGAGCGAGGGCCGCCCACACCTCTGGATGCTTAGATCCGAGGTACCAGGTGCCGCTGCCTCCCATCGAGTGGCCCATCAGGTACACGCGTTTCTTGTCGATCCGGTATTCCGTTTCGACCAGCTTCAGCACATTGAGCACGTCTTGCTCACTCCAGAGGGACTTTCGCTGCTGCGCCGGATCCCGCATTAGCCCGGTTCTCCCGTACGGAGAGGTGCGGTCGTAACCAAGCGGGGTGGCGACGATATAGCCGTGTTTCTCGGCGAGCTTAGCCAGCAGACCATTGTCGCGTGACCAGAACCCCCACTCGTTCCCGCCCAGCCCGTGAAGCCCGATGATGAGCGGGAAAGCCCGCTTTCCGTCATAAGTGGTGGGCACGTAAAGCCCGTACGGCATGATGGCATGGGCCTCGTCGAAGAAATAATGGCGCCTGAGTAAACCCTTGGCCTGGTAGAGCGGATCTTCCCCCTGTCGGAGTTTCTCCAGCAGAGATTGTGACCGGCGGATCTCGGCCGGGAAATCATAGCCGACCGCTGGCATTTCCCCAAGGTTCACGCGACGGGCCAGGTCGAACGGGTAAAGAATCGACGCCTTGGTGCCCTCATGTCCCCTAATGCCAGCCAGCGCGCTGGAAATCTCGGCGCGCGCGGCGTAGAGATGGTCCACCAGCACCACCGGAATCCACAGCCGCCCGACTTCGGCCTCGCCCTCGTGGAGCGTGGCCGTGAGCAGGTAAGTCCCCTGGCTAATGCCGCTCAGGTCGAGCTGAAACAGGAACGGCGCATCCACCAGGTCCGTGCTCACACCGGTGAACCGGCCGAAGTCCTTCACCGCCTGGCCTGGCTGAATCAGCCGCCCACGGCCGCGGCGCTCGGCCAGTGCAACGTCGAGAGTGATCTCGCCCTTTGCCTGGTAGTCGGGCCAGTAGATCTGGGCGAGCCGGGCGTAGAAAGGCTGGGATGGATCGGTGACCGTCGTATCCGTGCGCAGAACCAGGGAATGCTGGAAATCATCCACCGGAGTCCAGCTCTTGCCTTGCAATAATGCCCTCCCCTGGGCAAACAGGCGGCGCACCTCACCGGTTTTGCCGGCGCGGAAGGCGGCAGTGGCATTCTTTTCGATTTCCGCCAGCCGCGCTTTCACCTCTCCCTGGGGCTTCGCCCGGTTGCTCATGGAGCGGAACTGTACGTAAAGCTGGATCGGTGTAAACCGGATTTGCGCGGTGGCGATTCGGGCGCAGATGCCAGCGCTAAGGAACACAAGCAGCGCGGAGGCTGCGAACCTTTTCTTCATGGCGACCTCCTGTCCAGGTAGTATTCTACAGGAGCGCTGGGTGGCGCCAGGAACCACTTGTTAGGATAAGTTCGTGAAAGCCAGCTACACCTTAACCGGAGCGCTGCTGGCCCTCGTCTTGCTTCCAGCGGCGCGGAGCGGCCCGGTGGAATTCGGCCAGGCGGAAATCCAGCGTGCCATCAAGGAACGCGGACTCAGCTCGAAGCGCTTTCGGATCCGCCCGGAGATCAGTACGGCCGAGCCTGGGTCATTCCGAATCACGGGCACGCGAATCACCGGTGGCGACTTGCGGGGACTGATGTACGGCCTGCTCACCGCCGCCGATCAGATCCGGACCTACGGGCGCCTCCTGGCGACGCACGGCGAGCCGGCGACGCCGATCCGGGGTATCCGCAAGTTCCTTCACAACAAAGACCTGGAAGCAGACTGGTACTACTCGCGGGATTACTGGAGCGGGTTCTTCCGGATGCTGGCGCGCAACCGCTTCAACCGCTTCAACCTCGTCTTCGCCCACCAGACGAATTACCTGGCGCCGCCCTACCCCTACTGGGTTTCCCTGAAAGAGTTTCCCGAGGTGAAGGTCCCCGGTCTTTCTGACCGGCAGCGCCAGCGCAACCTGGATACTCTCCGTTTCATTGCCCAGACGGCCGCTGATCATGGAATCGACTTCACGCTCGGCATTTGGGAGCAGAACGTCCAGCGCAACCAGCGGCCCACCGTCGAGGGCCTGACGCCGGACAACATCGGCCCTTACACCTACGCGGCTCTCCGGAAGGTGCTGGCCGAATGCCCGGCGATTCGCAGCGTCCAAGTGCGCACGAACCGGGAGTCCGGCATCCCACCGGAGCGGCAGGTGGAATTCTTCCGGGACTACGTATACAAGGCCATTCGCGACGCGGGCCACCTCGTGACCCTGGATCTGCGCGGCTGGCGCATGAGCAAAGGCATGCTCGAGGCGGCCACCCACGCCGGCATGCCCGTTCGCCTCTCCACGAAGTATTGGGCCGAACACCTGGGACGGCCCTACCAGCCCGCGGAAATCACCCCGAACTACAGCTACATGGACTTCCTCAAGAAATCGCCCGGCGCACGGCCCGGCAAGCTGCGCCCCTACGACTTCTTTTGGGAGATCTGGGCCCTCGGATCCAACCGGCTCCTGCTGTGGGGAGATCCCGATTATGTCCGGCGGGCGGTCCCCACCTTGACCCTGTCCGGCTCGCGCGGCTTTGAAATCGACGCCCCGCTGGCGCAGATGGGATTCGGCAACCGGCCCGGCAAGTGGGGCGTCTTCGCTTCCGGCCAACAGGACAGGGTCTTCTGGAAGTGGGATTTTGAGCGCTACTGGCTGTTTTACATGCTCTGGGGCCGGCTTAGTTACGATCCGAAAACCCCGGCAGCCGTCTGGCTGAACGAGCTGAAACGCCGGTTCGGCGACGCGGCGCCTGACGTCCTGGAGGCGTACAAACAGGCGAGCCGCGTGCTGCCGGAGATCGTCGCGGTCAACATGCCCGACCCGAACATGTACATGTGGCCCGAGATCAACCCCGGCGGCCTCATCGAACTGTACCGGCAGACCCTCCCCAGCGACCGCCGGTTTGTGGCTTCCTTCCCCGAGGCCGTGCGAAACCGGATGCAAGGCATTCCGTCGGCGAAACAAACTCCCCATGAGACCGCCGGACGCCTGAACGAAATCGCTGCCGCGGTGGAAAAGGCGGTTACCCTCGTGCGCAAGCAGTTGGGCTCCACCAACAAGGAGTGGAACGGCTCGGAGCCGGATTTCCGGGTGCTAGCGAAACTGGCTCGCTTTCATGCTCACCGGCAAATCGCCGCCGACCAGCTCAGCGATTATGACCAGACGGCAGACCGCGAGGCGCTGGAGACCGCGAGGAAGGAGTTAACCGCCGCGCTGAAGGTTTGGCAGGAGCTGGTCAAGTTTACCGACGGCTTGTACCCGCCGGAGATGGCCTACGGCCCTGAGGACACGGGACACTGGAAAGACAAGCTTGTCTACGTCCGCCACGATCTCGAAACGTTGCGGGAGCGCGAATGGATCCTCGACCGTTTCGGGCGGTTCGACTATGGATTCGACTTTGGCGGGCTGATGCGGGACCGCGCGGATCGTTTCCGTATCGAGCCGAGGTTTCATGGCGTGCTCCCCGGGCTGGCTTATGATGATGAGCGCGGCTACGGTTGGCTGGGCGATGGCGAGCGCAAGGCGGTCCCTATCACCACGCCGCTGCGGCGGCTCATGAGAGCGACGGCGCCAGACCCGCGCTGGCTGCCCGAAAACCTCCTGTTCGGCGACTGGATCAGCGGCCGCGGCCCACAGACGTTCCGGGTGCGAACATCTCCCGGCCAGTACCGGGTGACCTTCCTGTACCCGGACGGCAACATCACCACCGCCGAGCGGCAGGCCTCCGGCGGCGCCCTGGACATCGTGTTTCCAGAAGGCCAATGGAGGGTCTGCGGCCTGATCGTCAAGACCACGGAGAAGCAGGCCAGGCCGGCCCGGCGCCCGTGGCGCGAACGCCCCCCGCGGCCGTCGATTTCGCACCTCAGACCCAGGCGGGCCACCGCGGGGCGCCCGCTCCATCTGCGCCTCCGCCTGCGCCCGGTGACGGCGGCCGCAACGGTCCGGCTCTACTATCGTCCTCTTAATCAACTGGCGAAATTCAAGATGCTGGAGGCGCCGGCGAAGAATCCGGCGTTTACCGTTCCCGGAGAAGATCTCTCCGCGGAGTGGGACCTGATGTATTACTTCGAGGTGCTGAACAAGCAGGACACAGGCTGGTTTTATCCTGACCCGGACCAGGCCACTCCTTACTTCGTGGTCCCCGTGGAGCCAGGCGCCCGGCCGCGAAGATAGCCCGGATTCTGACAGCCCGGTGCTCAGCACGCCTCACTCCGGTCTACGAGAGGGGCCGCGCCCCCCCGGCCAACCACCGACTAGCGACCACGGACCAACGACCAGCCGCGCCGGGCTGGAGTGCGGATTTGATAAGTTTGATGGGCGGTGCCGAACAAGCGCATCTATTGGACCTTGGCAGTCCTCCTGTTGGGGCTGATGACAGCCGCTATGGTTTCCTCCAGTGTTCGGGAAAACCAGACCTGGGACGAGGCCACCCATCTGGCGGCGGGTTACGCCTACTGGAGGCTGGGGGACTTTCGCCTGAATTGGGAGCACCCGCCGCTGGCGAAACTGCTGTGCGCCGTGCCGCTGCTCGCCGTCCACCCGCGCCTGCCGCTGGAACACGAATCCTGGCGAACCGGCGACATGGTCATGTTCGGAGCGGTGTTCCTGTACCGGAATCTTCTGCCGCCGGACACCTTGCTCTTGCTCGGGCGCCTACCCGCCATGCTCATGACCTTACTGCTCGGGCTGGCGCTGCTTTTGTGGACCCGGAAGCATTTCGGCGCCGTCGCCGCGCTGTTCGCCCTCTTCCTCTACATCTCGGATCCGAACATCATCGCCCACGGCCGGTACGTGACCACGGACGTCGCCGCTGCGCTGGCCATTTTTCTCGCCTCGATCGTCTGGGCGCGGTTTCTGATGAGCAAACGATGGGTAGACCTGGCTGCAGCCGGGATTGTCCTTGGCCTCGCCGTGGCCACCAAGTTCTCCGCCCTCTTTCTGCTGGCGTTGTTTCCGTTGCTGTACCTCATCCGGTGGTGGCAGGCCCCGCGGCGGTATTCGTTCCGGCACTTCGCGGCCTCGGGAGTGCTGGCCGTGACGCTGGCCGCCTCCGTCCTGCTGCTGATCTACTGGCCGGAAACCCGGATGTCGCTGATCGAAAAGAAAACCGCCCCATTAAGCGCCTACATCCACCGCGGCAACTCTGTCGGTCGCACGCTCGGCTGGCTGGCTGACCGCTTCCACCTGCCGGCCCATGCGTTCCTCCTCGGGCTGGACACGCTGGCCGAGCACAATCACCGGGGCCACGAAACGTATCTGCTGGGGAAGGTCTCGACGAAGGGCCGCTGGTACTACTTCCCCGTTGCGTTTGCGGTCAAGACGCCCACGGCGGTGCTGGCGCTGCTTGGGCTCTGCCTCGTGGCCGGTATCGGCTTTCTGAGGCGGAAGGGCAGCCTCCGCGCCGCACCGTTTCCCTGGATCGTGGTGACGGTTTCCCCGACCGTGTATTTTCTGTTCTCGATGGCGAGCAACCTGAACCTCGGACTGCGTCACATTCTGCCCGTCTATCCGTTTCTTTTCGTGCTGGTGGCGGCGGTCCTGTTCCGAAAGCCCGTCCGAAAACCCGTCCTGGCGGTGATCGTCCTGCTGGTCGGCTTGCAGGTGTACGAGCACGCACGGATCCACCCGCATTACCTGGCCTTCTTCAACACCCTGGCCGGCGGCCCCGAGAAAGGCCCGGATTACCTGCTGGACTCTAACATCGACTGGGGCCAG
>CAZXVW010000181.1:0-8937 GCA_964644025.1 uncultured Solibacteraceae bacterium
AGCTTGGCATCATCGATGTCTATGGCGATCGTCGTGGCGCCGCGAAACGCCGCCGCCGCCACCGCGCCCAGGCCGACGCCGCCGCAGCCCAACACGGCCACCGTGTCGGTTTCCGTCACCCGGCCGCGCGTGGTGGTATGGAAACCGACGCTGAGCGGTTCGACCAGGCACAGGTCGCGCCAGGAGAGCCCATCGGCGAAATGGATCTTCTGCCACGGAGCCACGATGTATTCCGTCATGGCTCCATCGCGCTGGACACCGAAGGTCTGGTTGAACTGGCAGGCGTTCGGCCGGCCCCGGCGGCAGGCAGCGCAGTTGCCACAGGCCGTGTACGGCATGACGGTCACGGCCGTCCCGGCAACGAACTTGTCCGGCACCCCCGGCCCGGCCGCTTCGATGGTGGCGGCGATCTCGTGGCCTGGGATCCGCGGATAAGTGACGTTGGGAGCCGTGCCCCGGAAAGCAGCCAGATCGGTGCCGCAAAAACCCACCTTTCGTACCCGCAACAGCACCTCACCGGCTTTCGGAGACGGCTTGCTGATCTCCTGGAAACCCGTCTGGCCGGGCGCGTTGATCACAAATGCCTTCATCAGACGGCCGCCTCCAGCCGGTATGCTTCGATAGCCGTGCCGCCCAAGATCCGGTCCTGCTCACCCGCCGTCAGCTTTTCAATCGCCCGGCGGACGATCGCCAGCCAGCGGGCGTAGTCGCACGCCAGCAGGCAAACCGGCCAGTCAGAGCCGAACATCAGCCGCGAGGGGCCGAAAACCTCCAGCACGGTGTCCAGGTAGGGGCGGATCTGCTCTTCGGTCCAGCGGTTCCAGTCGGCCTCGGTGACCACGCCCGAGATCTTGCAGTAGACGTTCTCCCGCCGGGCCAGCTCGGCCAGGTTCTCGCGCCATGGCGAAATCACTCCGTCACGGATGCGCGGCTTAGCGATATGGTCCACCACGAAGGTCTGGTTGGGATGGCGGTCGACGAAACGAATGGTTTGCGGCAGGTGCCGCTCGAAGATGAGGATGTCGTAAGCGAGCCGGAAGGGGAGGAGGGCATCAATGCCGCGGTTGAAATCTTCGCGGAGCATGTAGTCGTCGTCCGGCTCGTCATGGAGAACATGGCGGACCGCCTTGAGTTTGTCGTTCTGGGCAAACCTCTCCAGCACCGCCGGAACGTCCGGAGCCACCAGCGGCACCCATCCCACCACGCCGCGCATGAACTCATGCCCTCCGGCCAGCTCGAGCAACCACTCGGTCTCCTCGATCCTTTGCCGGGCCTGGACCGTGACGACCCCATCGACGCCGGCGGCAGAGAGCTCCCGCTGGAGGTCTTCGGGGAGAAAGTCGCGCCGGATGAGGTCCATTTCGCCGCTCATCCAGCCATACTCATCCGGGTTGTACTGCCAGAGATGATGGTGGGCGTCGATGATCACGGCCGCCGGTGCTCCTCGTAATCGTTGTTCTCCGGCCGCCCGGATTTCCAGGTGATATTCTTTACCGGGGCGACGATCTTCTCAATCTCCGCGTAGAGTTCGGGATCAACCTTGGTGTTGAGACCCTTGATGTTGCGCTCGACATGGTCCGGCCGGGACATGCCGACCAGCGTCGTGGAAACGTAAGGGTGATCCAGGCAGAACCGCAACGCCACGGCCGCCGGGTCATAGCCGCGCTGCTGGCACAGCGCGACCACTTTCTTACCGGCTTGCTTCACGCTGTCCGGCGCGGGGTGCCACTCCGGCGCACCGGTTTCGGTGAGGATCCTCATGTGGAGCGGGGAAGCATTGATCAACCCGATGCCCTTCTGCTGGCACAGCGGGGTCAGCAGCTCATCCATGTCCGTGATCATCAGGTTGTAGCGGCAATAGGAAAGGATCGTGTCGATCGGGTGCACCTCGCCCACCTTGCGGAGCACCTTCAAAGGAAGGCCGGTGACGCCGATATAGCGCGCCTTGCCGCTCTCCTTGATTTTCAGCAACGCCGGGACGGTTTCCTCGATGATCTGGTTCAGGTCGCCGAACTCGATGTCGTGGGCCTGCAGCAGGTCGACGTAGTCGGTTTGGAGACGCTGCAGCGACTCGTCGATGGATTTCATGATCCGGGCGGCGGAGAAATCGAAGCGGTCCACGTCGTAGCGGCCACACTTGGTGGCCACATAAACCTGGTGGCGCTTGCCCTTGAGGCATTCGCCCAACCGCGTTTCCGACAGGGTCCGGCCGTAGTAAGGGGAGGTGTCGAAATAGTTGATGCCCTGATCGATCGCCAGATCGACCGCGCGCTGGCGTTCCTCCGCGGTGGTCTTGCGAAACTCATCGCCCAGGGGTGAGGCTCCAAAACTCAGCACGGAGGGTTTGATATCGGTGCTGCCGAGTACTTTGTATTCCATGATGCGGAACGTCCTTTCTACAAAGCGTTACAGTTAACGTTACCTACTCGTTCACATCTCTGTCAAATCACCAAATCACTATAGCCTACGCGCCGCCCCCGCCGCGAGGATGACGAGGCAATGGCCCGCCACCGCTGCCACGGCGCGGTGCCGGGCGGGTTCCGTCCCGGATGCCGCAACCGTCTGCCCGCGCCCGTCGCGATTTCCGGCCGCCGGGTCCGAGTATCCCCGGTCCTACGGGGTGTCCGGGAACGGCCGGCCGATCGGCGCTTCCATGGCCTCCGGGTTCTCGCGCCGCAGCCGCAACGACATTGTCTTTTCCCTGGCGGCCTCCTGCTCCTTGCCCAGACGAAAGAGAACCTGGGAAAGCAGGAGATGGGGCTGCGGGTGCTTCGGGTCGACTTTGACCGCCTGATGCAATACGTCGGCGGCTTGCTCGTATTGTTTGAGGCCCATGTAGGCTCGGGCCAGGGCGATCCATGCCGCCATGTAATCGGGGCGAATCTCCAGCGCTCTCCGCAACGCGGCGATCGCCTCGGAATGGTCTCCTTCCCTGACGAGGATCTCACCGTAGAAAAAATACGGCTCCTCGTAATCGGGCATTCCCTCCTTGGCGGTTTTCAAGTACGGAAGAGCTTGCTTGGAGAGGCCCGCCTTGTGAAGTTCGAAGCCGTATTCGAAATTCGCGCGGGGGAGCTCCGGGAACTTCTTTACCAGTTGGGCGGCCACCTTCAGTGCGGCCGGATGATCGCCGGCATCCTGGTAGGCCTTGATGGCCAGGAAGTAGATATTCGGGTCGTTGTCCTCAATTTCCAGGGCGCGGCTGGCAATCTCGGCCGCATCATGAAAGTACCGGCCGTTGTTATATTCCACGGCCATAATCTGCATCAGCTTGACGCTGTTGGGATTGATCTTGAGGGCCTTCCGCCACTGCCGGATCCCGTCTTCTCTCCGGCCGAGGTTGACCAGCGTGGCGCCGAGCAGATAATGAGTGTTGAAATCGTCCGGCTTCACCTGGGCCGCCCGGCGCAGATAAGACTCCGCTTGCGGAAAGCGTTGCCGGGAGAAATTCAGGAAACCAAGATTGAACAACGACGCGAAATGTCTGGGGGAGGCGGCGAGAGCCTTCTGCCAGAGTTGCTCCGCCTTCGTGAATTCCTTCTGCCGGGCCAACTGCAGGGCCTGATCCGACAGCGCGTCCGGATCACCCGACTGGGCCAGAAGGAAAAGTGTGAAAACCAGCGTTTTCATTTCTTCAAAGGCAAGCGCTTCACCTCGCCGCTTCCTTCCACCAGCAGGTACAGGGCATCCGCGGTAGCGCCCGGAAATTCCTCGGTGCCACCCGAGGGCCATTTTACCGTGACTTTGTCCACTCCGGCGGCAGGACCCAGCCCGAAGTGGAGCCGATGGTCGTTCAGTGAGAGGAAGCTGGCGGCGCTCATAACCGGCGCCGTCTGAGTGGTATTGCCCACGTGAATGGTGACAATCGCCCCGATCGCGCTGCGGTTGGACCTGGTTCCCTGGAGTTTGAGCGCGATCCAGTGATAGTCGTTCTTCAGGTCGTTCCGGAGCAGAGATGGAGGTTCATCCATATTCATGACGACGGCGTCGATATCGCCGTCGTTGTCATAATCACCGAAAGCCGCGCCATGGCTGGCGTGGTGCTCCTTGACGGCGGGACCGGCGATATCGGAGACGTCCTCGAATTTCCCGTTGCCGAGATTCCGGTAAACCAGCCGCGGTCCTTCATAGGTTTCATCGGGGTCGATCTGTTCGATTTCCGGGTAGACGTGCCCGGTGACCTGCAGCACGTCGCGCCAGCCATCGTTATCCAGATCCTCCAGACCCGTTCCCCAGACGACGTAACCGGGGTTGACGGCAAGGCCGGCCGGAAGCACCACGTCGTCGAAGATGCCTTTGCCGAGGTTATGGTAGACGTTGGGATAGTCGCCGATGAAGTTTGTCTTGATGATGTCCAGCAGGCCGTCGTTGTCATAGTCGGCCACGGCGATCGCCATGCCGGCCTGTTCGGCGCCGTTCTCGTTGTAAGCGATGCCCGTCTCGGTGCCCAGCTCGCTGAAGGTGCCGTCCTTATTGTTCCGGAAGAACATGCTGGGAGTGGAATCGCAGGCCACGTAGATATCGGTCCAGCCGTCGCCGTTCAAGTCGGTAGCGACCGCCGTAAAAGCATAAAAATCCTGGACGGACCCAATGCCGCTGGCCTTGGTGACCTCCTCGAAGGTCCCGTCGCCGCGATTATGGTACAGGTGGGCGGTTCCGTAAGGCAGCCCCCGCGGGCCGCAATAAACCGGGGTGTCCTTCCACCGGCAGAAGGCGAACTGGCCTGGCTCGGGCGTCCGCCGGAGGTCAAAGCCGATGTAGCTGGCCATGAACAGGTCCAGGTGGCCGTCCCGGTCATAGTCGAGAAAGGTGCACCCGGTACTCCACTCGTCCTCCGGACCGGTCACCCCGCTTTCGGCGGCGACATTGGTGAAGGTGCCGTCTCCGTTGTTGTGATAAAGGATGTTGGGCCCCCAGTAGGTGACATAGAGGTCTTCGTAGCCGTCGTTGTCGTAGTCGCCACCGCAAATGCCATTTCCCCAGCCGAACTGGTTCACGCCGGCCTCCCGGCTCACATCCGTGAACTTTCCATGACCCTCATTCCGATAGAGGTGATTGGTGGGAGATTGCCCGGAGGGGAATCCCTCCAGCGTGAAGCTGTTGACCAGGAAGACATCCAGCAGACCGTCGTTGTTGTAATCGGTAAAACCGACGCCGGTGCCGTTGGCCTCGATCACGTACCGTTTCTTGCCCTCGCGCCCGCAGACGAACTTCATGTTGGCAAGGCCGGCCTGTTTGGCGACGTCAACCAGGGAAACCGGGAAGGGCTTACCGGAGAATTTCGGGCGCGGCGCGGCGCTGACGTTCCCACTGACCATGCCCTGCGGGCGGGCAGGACACGCACCAAGAAGGATGAGCGCGACAAACGCGGCCAACGGAGTGCGGGGAAGTCTCTTGCCGGATGCTCGACGTGCTTGCAAGTCAACCTCGCGGCAGCGAACCGGCGAAGTTTGTTGCCAGTGTCCCTGAATCTTCACCGGGCACGCATGACCGTGTTGTCGGACCAAAGGACCGCAGCTTCACGGCGCCCACAGATACGCCGACGCCCGCCGCACCCTGTTCCCCTGGACCCTCATCGAGTATACTACGGGAGACAAAGTCATCGATACAGGCGCCACGTCCCGGCGACTCCGCGCCGTGGCCGGTCGGCCCAAACAGCGCGGCGGCGGGAGCGGGCGGTGACGCTTTTCCAGCTAAGTCGAAATCGGAAAAGGAGAAAGGTCATGAACAGCAGACGAGATTCCAAAGCGGGCCGTGGGTCCCGGCTCTTAACACGGTTGTTTACCGGGTGGATGCTGGCGCTGATGCTCGTGGCGGTTCTGCCGGCCACGGCCGCGCAGAAGGAGAAAGACCAACGGCTGAAGTGGTGGCGGGAAGCTCACTTCGGCTTGTTCATTCACTGGGGACTATACGCAGTGCCGGCTGGCGAGTGGAACGGCTACGAGGTCCCGGGAATCGGCGAGTGGATCATGAACCGCGCCAAGATCCCGGTGAGCGAATATGAGCAGCTCGCCAAAAAGTTCAACCCCGTCAAGTTCAACGCGGAGGAATGGGTGCGGATCGCCAAACGGGCCGGGATGAAATACATCACAATCACATCGAAGCACCATGATGGCTTTGCGATGTACCATTCCCGCGTCAGCCCGTACAACATCTACGACGCGACACCGTTTCACCGCGACCCGATGAAGGAGTTGGCCGAGGCGTGCCAGAAGGAAGGCATCAAGCTCTGCTTCTACTATTCGCACGCCCAGGACTGGCACAACCCCGATGCCGCGGGCAACAACTGGGATTTCCCCGATCAGAGCAAGAAGGACTTCGCGCGCTACCTGCGCACCAAGGCCATTCCGCAAGTGAAGGAGCTGCTCAGTAACTATGGGCCGATCGGTCTGGTGTGGTTCGACACCCCGCGCACCATCACCGCCGCGCAGAGCCGGGAGCTGGCGGAGCTGGTGCACAACTTGCAGCCCGACTGCATCGTGAGCGGCCGCGTGGGACATGATCAGGGTGATTACCGCTCGCTCGGCGACAACCAGATTCCCGGAGGCGTGCTGCAAGAGCCCTGGGAAGTGCCGGCGACGATGAACGACACCTGGGGCTTCAAGGTCAATGACCACAACTGGAAGTCCGCGCGCACGCTACTGCGGCAACTGGTGGATATCACGAGCAAAAACGGCAACTTTCTTCTCAATGTGGGGCCCACCGCCGAAGGGGTGATTCCCCAGGCTAGCGTGGACCGGCTAAGGGAAATGGGTGAGTGGATGGATGTCAACGGGGAGTCCATTTATGGAGCCGGCCCGAGCCCCTTCCCCACGAACTTCGAATGGGGAACCCTCACCACCAAACCCGGCAAGGTTTACGTTCACATCTACCATTGGCCGAAAGGTGAGTTCGTGCTCTACGGCCTGAAGAACAAGGTCTCCAGGGCCTACCTGCTGGCGGATAAAAGCAAAATGCTGAAAGTGAGCCAGCGGCACGACCGCAAGCTGGACAACTACGAATTACGGGTGAGCGTTCCGCCTCGGGCGCCCGATCCCCGGGTCTCGGTACTGGTGCTGGAGATCGACGGCAACGCGCAAGCAGAGACCGGCATCCTGCAGCAGCCGGACGGAACCATCAAGCTCGAAGCGTTCCGCGCCGAAGTTCACAGCGAGCGATCCTCCCCGCGCTTGCGGTTTGACCCACGTGGCATCGCGGCCGGCTGGCGCGATGCCGGCGAGTGGCTGAGCTGGCAGGCGAAGATCCTGCGCCCGGGCGAGTATGACGTCTCGCTGTATTCGACCACGGCGAAGTACGCTTACCGGCCCAGTTACGGATGGGACGGCGGTCACCGGGTCCGGTTCCAGATCGGCGACAGCACGACCTCGGGTGTCGTGGATGATGACGGCCAGTTCATCGATTTGAAAAACCCGTATTGGATCGACGTGAGATCCAAGATCGGCCGGGTGAAGGTCGCCGCACCCGGCGTGCATCGCGTGGAACTCCGGGCGGAGGAGATTCGCGCCCGCCGCTATGGCCTGACACTGCACCGAGTGAAGCTCACCCCGGCGAAGTAGCCCGCCGCCGGGCCCGGGTTCCGTAAGTGGCGACCTGCTTACTGCGAAACGCCAGAATCTGCTCTTCGGTGAGCGTATCGCCGGCCTCGGCCATCAGTTCCTTCATGCGCCGGTGGAGGGCGCGCCGGAGTCTGGCCGTGCCGGGGTCGGCGATCCGGTTGTTCATCTGGTAGGGGTCCTCCTGGTTGTCGAACAATATCCAGGGTTCCCCTTCCATCTCCGCGTAAGTGTAGCGTTGGGTGCGCACGCCGCGCCAGGGCCGGATTCCATTGATTACCCAGGGGTTGCCGCCGTGAACCATTTTCATGATCAAGAGGGCGTCACGGGAATCGGTGGCGCCGGCGAATGCCACCGGTCCCCGGTCCTGGCCGTCGTATTGATCCGGGTCATAAGGGATTCCGCACAAGGAAAGCAGGGTCGGCAGAATATCGACGGGCGCCAGCAGCGCCGGCGTAACCGTCCCGGCTGGTACGGCGCGGGGATAGCGGATCAGGAACGGGATGCCGATGGATTCTTCCAGCGGGTTCTGCTTGGAGAGCATCCGGTGCGCACCCGCCAGATCCCCGTGATCGGAGGTATAGACGACGATGGTGTCCCGGGCGGCGCCGGTTTCCTCCAGCACATCCAGAAGCCGGCCGACGTTTGTGTCAAGCGCCTCCCAGGCGGCGTAATAGCCCACCAGGACCTCGCGGCGGAGACGGCCGTCATCGGCCAGCAGCGCCCGCATGCGCCGGCGTCGCTCGCGGGTGCGCTCATTGAGCGGCCGATGATCGGTACGGAGCAGATCCTCCACCAGCTTCCGCTCGTTGACGTTCGGCGGCAGAGGCATGTTTTCCGACGGCAGGAAGCGCTCTTCGTATTCCTGGGGCGCCTTGTAAGGAGGATGTGGCGGCCCGAACGAAATCCCAAGGCAAAAAGGCGAATCTTTCTTCACCGCCCGCCGGATGAAATCCATCGCCAGGCGGGTCTGGGAGTCGGGCTCATAGCCGTGGTGGATGAGCTCTTTGTCCGGATCGTCCATGTAATAGGGCGAGTCGAAATGCTTATGGTTGCAGGTATGCACGGCCCAGTAGTCGAAGCCCTGGCGGCGGCGTTCCGGCACGAAGCCCTCCCGATTGTCTTCCAGGTGCCACTTGCCGATATAGCCGGTCTGATACCCGGCTTCCCGAAACATTTTCCCGAACGTCGGCAAGCCGTCCGAGAGCGGAACGTCGTTCGACACCACACCGTTGCGCATGGGAAAGCGCCCGCTCATCAGCATGGCCCGGTACGGGGAACAGACCGGGTACGTGCTCAGAGCGTGCTCGAAACGGCAGCCCTCCCTGACGAGGCGGTCCAGCGACGGCGTGCGCGCCGGTCCGCCACCGTAACAGACGAGCGA
>CAZXVW010000182.1:0-8826 GCA_964644025.1 uncultured Solibacteraceae bacterium
GCAGGAACGATTTGAGTAACACAGGTTATGAGCTTCAGTAAATGCTTGATCACCGCGATATTCCTGGCCGCGCTTCCGCTCTGCGGGCAGAAGCCGGTCCCGCAGCCGGGAAGACAATTACCCGCGAAGATCCCGCCGGTGAAACCGGCTGGAGTCCCTCTGGGCGCGGCCATGGAGCGCTTCTACGGCAAGTGGGGAGGCCGGAGCACTTACGGCAACGAGCTTTTCAGCAACTTTAAGTACACCCGCCTCCGGGGATTCGATTACACCGGCAACATCACCCGCCGGGATCCCTCGAAGGTGATCCGAGTCCACGGCGCCTACTATGTCTGGTACACGCGGCGGAAAACGGATCAACCCCCAATCGGCCGGAACAAAGCCACCGATACAATTCCAGGAACGGACTGGGACCTGGCCGACATCTGGTACGCCACCAGCAAGGACGGGTTCGTGTGGGAAGAGAAAGGCCCGGCCGTCCGGCGGCCTGAGAAGCCGGAGATCGGCTGGCGGTCGCTCTGCACGCCAGACATCCTGGTCTGGAACGGGAAGTATTACCTTTACTTCCAGGCTTACAGCGACCTGAGGCTAGGGGACTGTCCGGCGAAGGTGGCCGTGGCGGACTCGCCGGATGGACCGTGGAAGCTGATCCACGATCCGGTGATCGAGCCGAGCAGGAATGGAGGCTGGGATACCGCGATCAATGATCCGTATCCGCTGGCGTACAAAGGCAAAGTGTACCTGTATTACAAATCCGGCATCACCGCCGCTGATCCGAATCTCCAGTACGAGATGGCTCAAGGCCTGGCAATTGCCGATAATCCGCTGGGCCCTTTCCGGCGCTCCCGCCTGAACCCGGTCTTGAATTCCGGACACGAAACCGGGCTGTTCCCGTTCCAGGAAGGCATCGCGGCGATCCTGAGTCTCAACGGTCCGGAAATGAGCACCATCCAGTACGCGCCGGACGGGGTGAACTTTGAGATCGCCGCCGTTGTGAACTTCCCGCCGATCGCTCCCGGGCCGTACGTTCCGGACGCTTTCGCGGACAACGGCAACGGAAGGGGCATCACGTGGGGCCTCTGCCATGCGAACCCGAAAGGGGGAGGGTCCAAGAACAGCGCCGTTTTGCTGCGCTTTGACTGCGATCTCAGCCTGGACATCCACAACCCGTTCATGAAGAAAAACAACTTGCGGCCGCCTCCGGAGTTTTACTACTGGTTCAGCCTCCCCCAGCGGGACCTGGAGCGAATACAGCGCCAGGCCCGCAAAGCTCCCGATACGATCCTGTTCCGGCGGCCGGCCCGGTGATCTTGTCCGGCGGCGGGCCTGCGCCCGTAGACCCAACGCAAATGGGGGGTTGAACTATTGGGATGATGAGCAAGATGGAGTACGAGTGAGCGGTCCGAACAGGAAAGCAGGCGCCGGTCTGCACATCTTTCATGGGAAGATGGACCGCCGGGTGAAAATGCCGGCCGTGCTGGGCCACGAGATGTCCAGCACTGTTGCGGCGATGGGCGGCGGCTGAGTGGGGCGGTGAGCCGGTCATGAAAATCGAATCGATTGAAACCCGTTTGTATTACATCCCTCTGCCGGAGGTGCTGAGCGATTCCACCCGCGGTGAGATGCGGTATTTTGGCCTGGTCGCGGTGGAAGTGCGCGGCGACGGGGGCGAGGAAGGTCTCGGCTAGACCTACGCGGTGGGCAAGACCGGTGCGGCAGCCATCCGGGCAATGATCGAGCGCGACATCGCGCCGCTGCTGATCGGCGAGGACCCGCGGCGCACCGAATACCTGTGGGGGAAAATGTGGTGGGCCGCCCATTATGTGGGGCGTGGCGGCGTTTGCCATTTCCGCCGTGGCCACCTTGTTTTGGCACAGATCCCCATCAACACCGGCGCGGACCGGCTCAGGGCTTCGCCGGCATGGGCCTGCCGGCCGCCCGCGCCATGCCGACGATCGCGTCCATCACCACCTTCTCGACACCGGGTGCGAACAGCCCGACGCCGGTATACAGCCCTCGCGTTTCGTAGCCGCCTTCGGCCAGGGTCTGGGAGGTGACCAGGTAACCGTAGAGGTCATTCGAGTAACCGGCCACCCAGAGCCGGAGCGGACCCAGCGCCTTTTCCGTCATGGCAAGGTAATCAACCACCGTCTCGCCGCTGAAGGCTACCAGTGTCAGGTCTTTGCCGAACTGCCACAGCGCGAACGGGGCGGTGTAGTGACCCGGCAGCGTCTTACCCTGATCCAGAAGCGCGAGCGCATTTTCGGCGAAGAACTTCCGGTAGCTCGGGGCGTCTTTCCCCATTGCCTCGATTTGGCGCCGGGAAAGCTTTTGCAAGGGCAAGTCGACCCGGCGCAGCTCAGTCCGCAGCGGTCCCCGCACCGGCTTCAGCCGTCCGCTGAGCACGCGCTCCACTTCCCGCCCGAGCGCCTCGCCGTGCTGTCTGGCGAGTTGCATCGTGCCCCGGGGATACGGGTTCGCGGCGCCGGCGCAGCCGATCATGAACATCGCCTGGACGCCCGGGAACCGCCGCCGCAGATATTCCTTGGCGAATCCGGCATAGTCGCCGCAGAGGCGCAAGTTCTTCCCCGTCAGCGTGGTGCCATGAACGGCGGCCTGAAATACGACGGCTCGCAGACGGCCGTCAGGAGTTTCGACTCGGAGCACGGGCACGCTCCGGTCCACCAGCCCGCGGGCATTGGCCCCCAGGATCACGCCGCGGTCAGTAAATTCGCGCCGGTTCATGGCAAATAAAGCTACTCCGGAGTCCCATGACAGCCGGGCCGGTTCCATCCGCCCAAGAGCCTCCCTGGCGATCTTCACGACACTGTTTTCCAACTGTGCGGTGTAAGCATCCACCAGCGCTTCCTGCGCTGCCGGTAACTGCTGGCCGATGGGACGCCGGACCAGCGGGCCCGCGTGAGTGTGGGAGCCATTCAGCAGGATCGCCTCCCGCTCCAGGCCGGTGGCCGAACGAATCCTCCGGCAAATTGCTTCGGAGACCGCGCCCGGGAAGCCGAGCGTATCCGCGGTAATCAGTACGGCGCGGTGTCCTGCGCTATCCTCCAGCGCCAGCGCCTCGGCGTAGAGGTCGCTCTCGACGGCCTCAAATGGTTGCGTCCGCGCGGCGTACCCGGCCAGCAGCATGGGCTTCCCGGGGGTGATCTTCACGCTGGCCAGGCCCGCTTTCCATTCCGCCCCGCCCGGCTGGCCCAGCAAAGGCGCCCCCAAGCCACTCAGCAGGGCAGCGCCCAGCAACAGCACGCGTCCGAGATCCGGCCCGAAACCCGTTCTCGGCAGCATTGTCATCGGAGTCTTCATGAGAGCATCATACGCCGTTGTTTACCGGCTCCGAAGCCCCTGCATGCTGGTCCCTTCCCACTGTAGATTGCCTCACCAGCAGGACCGGTCCATAATGGGAGTCCAAGATCAGCGAACATCAGATAGGGGAAACCAGGCGCTGTGATTTCGGTAAACCGTCGCCGGGCAGCGGCGATCTTCTCACTGGCCACCACTGGAGTGCTGTTGAGCCTGCTGGCGGCGCCCGCGGCGGTCGCCGGGGGCTCGGCCGAAGCATTCTCACGGACCTTGGAGCGGCTTGTCTCCTCGGGCGGCATTGTCGGAGCACAGGTTCTGATTGGGCAGCGGAACCGGATCCTGATCGAGCGCAACCTGGGCCGCGTTTCCCCGGCCGAGCCCCGGTCCGTGGATGGAGAAGCCATGTTCTGCATCGGCTCCACCTCGAAACCGCTGGTTTCCACCATTGTGCTGGGCCTGGTCAGTGAGGGTGTGCTCGAATTGGACACCCCGATCGACTCGGTGCTGCCGGAGTTCGGAAACCTGAGGCTGGCTGGCTCCAAAAAACCGGTTCGCGCCCCCACTCTGCGGGAGCTGCTGATGCATCGCGGCGGCATCTACAGCCAGACGCGGAAGCTGACGCCGGAACAACTGCGGCTGATTCGTGATTTCCACCTGACGCTCGAAGAATCGGTGAGCGGCATCGCGCGGCAGCCGCTGATCGCCGTTCCGGGTGAACGGTACGCTTACAGCGGGGCGGGTTACTGCGTCATCGGGCGGGTGGCCGAGGTGGCCACCGGCAAGACGTTCGAACAGCTTCTCCGCGAGCGGCTGGCCAGGCCGCTGGAGATGAAGCGGACTACTTACTTTCCCTCGCCTTCGGACGCCAACGTGGCCACCGGCTCGGCTCTCGGCTCCGGCGGGAAACGCGCCGACCCGGCGACTCCGCACCGGCTCGGCTCCGCTCTCAAACTCACGCTCATCGGTGGAAGCATCTACTCGACGGCGCGTGATTTGGCCCGCTTTTCCCGAATGATCATCAACCATGGGCGCCTCGGGAATGTGGAGGTGCTGCCAGAGCCAATGTGGCGGCAGATGACGAGCCGCCAGCAGCCGGGCCACAGGCTACCGAATGGCATGGTGAGTGATTATGCTCTCGGCTGGACGCGGCTTTGCGCTGCGGGAGATAAACGGCCCACCTGGCTGACGCACGGCGGGGCTCTGGCGGCCAGCCGCTCGCGCCTGCTGGTCAACTTGAAGAACGGCTGCTACGCCGTCGTCCTCTACTCGCTGGGTGGTAACAGCGCCGCCGCGCGCCGCCAGACGGACCAGGCGGTCGCCCGGGCCATCACCGGGTTAAGAGACGCTGTGCAAACATTGAAGCCCCACGTGCCGGAAGCCGCCGGGCGCCGGTGACCGGTCACACGATCACCTTCAGCCGCTGGCCTTCTCCAATCACTGCGTCCTGGGCCAGCGTGACGATTACGTGTTCGCCTTCGCGCCGGACCTCGTGCTCCAGGGACCGGGCCTCCAGCCGGGCTTCGGAAGCCCCGCTGCCGGCCGCCGCCAGCCGGATGGTTCGGCAGGCGAGCGAGCCGTGATCCACCGCCAGCGCCAGCTCGGTTTTCGTCCCGTGCACGTTCCGGGAAAACGTGCCCCAACCGGTGGCCGTGGACCAGAAAGAGGTGAACCGGTCTGGATTCACGCGTGGCAGCGCCACCACGCTCTTCTCGGCGGCATGGTAGCGGAAACCGTTCAGGGCGAGTATCCCAGCCCAGCTCGCCATCGCCCGCGCGTAGTGGTGACCGCATTCGGCCTCATCCCACGGGCTGCGCCGCTCGCCGTCGTAACGGCGGCGGATGTTGCCGATCAGCTCGACACCTTCTGAGATCATCCCCTCGTAAAGCATGAGAATGGCCGCCGAGTATTCAAAACCGGTCATCACTTCGGCGAAGTACGGGAACGGAATCTTGGGCCGGGTGCCGCGGCCGTAATCGCAAATCACCAGCGCCGCCTCGTCATTCAGGGCGAACACCCGCTGGACAGAGTCGTGATGGTAGAGGTTCCGCTTGTAGTTGTATTTGTAAATGGATTCGAGCGTCTTCCGGATATGGTCCCGGTCCAGCAGCCGGCCCAACCCGGCTACATGGGCGTAGAACTGCCCGACGAGTTGGTCCACCAGGCAACCGTCTCCCATTTGCAGGTCCGGGTGCTCGGTGTCGGCGGTTCCCATGCCGACCAGCAGCCCCTTGGCGATCTTCTCCCGCGGGATGCCTTGAATCTTCTGGATGTAATACTCGCCGTTGAACAGGTTGGCGTCGATCCAGTCGCGGCCGCTCTCGAACAGGCGGCGGTATTCGGCCGCCGAGGCGGCGTCGCCCACGGCCCGGGCCATTTCCTCGGCGGCCCGCAGCGCGCCCAGGTACCAGACGCCGCACAGCGGGTTCGGTCCGAAGAACTCGACGTCGTAGGTGTTGTGCTGCGCGCCCTCCATGACGCCGTCGCGGTCCGCGTCCCAGCCGCCGGGCTGCCAGGCATACTCGAGCGCTTTCTTCGCATTAGGCCAGAGCTTCCGCAGCCACTCGGTATCGCCCGAGAGCCGCCAGTCCAGGTACAGCTTGATGATGGTTCCCATCTGGCCGTCGGCGGCAGCGCGGCCGGAGTGCTGTTTGCCGCTGGGCAGCAGCAGCCGGAAATCCATGAGACCGTCCTCGGCCAGCGAGACCGTGAATTGCTGCCGGCGCAACGACCGCGAAAGCCGCGGAAACACGTGCGCCGTGGCAGCCTCGTAATTCCACACGTGCGTGCAGCTTCCGAAGCAGCAGCCGCGCTGGTCGTTGCAGCCCTCGAAGCCGTGGAACTCTCCGTCGGCGGTGCGGAACGAGGTCTGGGTCGCCAGGGTGGAGAGGTTCGCCATGGCCGCTTCTTTGACCTCGCCCGGCAACGTGGTTTCCCGGACGGCGGCCAGGAACCGGCGGGTCCCCCGCTCGAGCGCAGGCAGGCGCGAGGCGGCGTACCGGGCTGCTTCCCAGGCATCGGCGAACCGCGTGCAGTAATGATTTCCGATGACGGTGTCCTCGTCGCCCTTCGGGGCCCGCCAGCCGCAGCGCCGGGGCGTGCGGTTCGGGAAATGCCAGGCGAGCAGGAAAGTGTAGTCGGCCGCGGCGCCGGCCGGGATCTCCCGCCGCAGACACACCGAACCGGTCTCGGTCCGGACCGCCGGCTCCGGGCCCAGTTGCCCGTCGGCGGTGAAATCGTCCCAGAACAACAGCGGCGCCACCCGCCACCGCGTACCGCCTCGCCAGCCGCGCAGGTAGGTGAGCTGGCCTTCGCCGGTGCCCAGCACGCACAGGGCGAAGCTGCCTTTGAGCGGGTCGCCGGCCCCGAGAAACGGGTTGTGCATGAGGAGGCCCTGCAGACCGGCTTCCTCGCGGTACTCGTTGGTCCGGCCCGCGGCCCCGGCCGGGTTGTCCACCGAGAAAACTATCGAAACGGCTGCGGCCGATGTCCCCGGGTTCGAGACGCGGTAGCGCAAAATCGCCACTGGCAGGCCCGAGTCATCTTCTTCCAACGGAATGAACGGCGTGAACGCTTCCAGGCTCACTTCCACTGGCAGCTCGTCATCTTCAAAATCGATTCGTGCCAGCGGATATTCCCCCGTGAATGTCGCCGCCTTGAGCCGCGACAACCCCGGAGCGTTTTTCCATCCGAGCCCGCTGGCTCCATCGTAGGGAGGCATGATGCGCGCTTCGAGCACCCGCGCCACCGGCTTGCCGCTGCCGGCCTTGGCCCAGATGGCAGGGAATGCATACAGCGGAAGGTTGCCTTTGTCCGGGCGGTTGAAAATCTCCCAGTCGCGCAACTGTCCCCGCCCGCCGAGGCTGATGGTGCCGGCGCCCACGCCTCCGAGCGGAAAGGCGATCCGCGCCAGTTGCCGGCCGGTGAACTTCCGTGGGTAGGAGATCTTTTCCCGTGGAGACGCCGGGGGTGATGTTCCAGCGGTCGGTTCTTCTGCAGCCGCCGAAGAGACGGGCAGCACGGCCGCGCCGGCGGCGGCTTCTTTCATGAACCGCCGGCGGGAAACTTGATCTTCCTTGCTTTTGTCAACCATCATTTCACCTCTGGCAGCGCTATTCCCAGGCTAGTATACGCCCAGCGAGAAACATTCCCGCGGAGTATGCGGGTAGTCTTGCAAAAGGACCTTTTCGAGAAGGCGATCGCGCATCTCGCGCCGGAGAGTGCGGTAACCGGAATCACCGGCGAGATTATGTTGCTCATCGGGATCATTGTCCAGAATGAAGAGCTGTTCCCCCTGTTTGCCCGGGTACAGCGTGTAGCGGGCTTCCCGGGTGCGAATGGTTCTCGCCCAGTAATTGGGTGTGGTGGAACCGATGTTGTTGTAGCTTTCGATGTAGACGTGATCGCGCCAGCCGTCCGGCTGCCTGCCCTGGCACAGTTGCAGTAATGACCGGCCGGGGTACTGTTCCGCCCCGGGCGGCATTTTCAAGTAAGGCCCGAGCACCCGCGGCCGGGGCATCTTGAGGCCCGCCATCTCCAGCACCGTCGGAAACAGGTCTTCCATCTGGACCATCTCGTCCCGCTTGACGCCCTTCTGGAGACCGGGGCCGGAAATGATCAGCGGGATTCGTACGCACGCGTCGTAGTGTCTTTCGCCCTTGCCGGTGAAACCGTGATCCAGAAACAGCTCCCCGTGGTCGGCGATCAGGATCAAGTACGTGTTTCCCAGTCTCCCGGTTTGCTCAAGGGTCTCCATCACCCGCCCCAACTGGCGATCCAGGTGCACCAGGTCGGCGAAGTAGTAGTGGCGCTGGATCCGCCAGTCGTCAGGGATCCGGGTCCGAGCGCCCTCGGTCCGCCGAAAGCAGGTCGGGCGCAGCGGATCATCGAGCCATTCGATGGGCGCCGGCGGAGGGATCCGCGACTCATCCACGTATTTCATGTACTCCCCCGGCGGGCACTTCGGGCCGTGCGGCTGCACGTAACTGATATGGGCATAGACCGGTTGCGCGGCCCCGGCCGTCCGGATGAACTCCAGCGCGTGGCGCGTGATCCACTCGGTTTGAGACACCTCGGCCGGGAAAGGCAGCGTATAGTGCGCCGGCGTGTTGTGCGGAAAGGCTTCGGTGGCCCATCGGAAGTTCTTCCGGATCTTTGCAATCCGGGCGCTCAAGTCCACCCGGCCGGGACCGTAAGTCTTCAGCTCCGGTATCGCACGCGCCCAAATCGTCGCCAGCGCCGCCTGCAGGTGTTCAGGATGCTCCCGTTCGACCCAGTCCAGCCAGTTACCAGCCCGCGCGTCTTCGGTGTCGTGCACCACATCGAAGCCGTATGGATGGTAATCCGGGTGGACTCCGCGGAACTGGGGATGAAAGTGGACCTTTCCAAAGGCACCGGTCTTCCATCCAGCCTTCTGGAGCACCTGCATGAAAGTAGGAATAGCAGGGTTGAGCTGATAACCGTTTTGCAGCACGCCGTGGCCGCGCGTGGTCAGGCCGGTAGCGAGCGTCGAGC
>CAZXVW010000183.1:0-5884 GCA_964644025.1 uncultured Solibacteraceae bacterium
CTCCAGGGCCGCAAAGATGCGCGGCCCGGCCAGATCGGCCTTGCGGAGCCGGCCTCCCGGCCCGGCTCCCGCGGGATCAGAGGTCAACGGTGCGGCAAATCCTTCTGCAACGGCCCGGTGTTCTCCTGGAGCGGCAGGTCCCGGCGCCAACTCGCGAAACGGGAATGGTGCTGGTCCGGATTTTGCGCGTGGGCATCTGCGGAAGCGATTACCACGCTTATGCGGGCCGCCAGCCCGCTTACACCTTCCCGCGCGTGATCGGTCATGAACTTTCCGGCGAGGTTCTCGAAGTGCCCGCCGGGGAAACCCGGGTCGCGCCGGGCGATCTCTGCGCCATCGAGCCCTACGTCAACTGCGGCCGTTGCGGGCCGTGCCGCCTGGGACGGCCGAACTGCTGCGAGAGCCTGCGTCTCTACGGGCTGCACATCGACGGTGGCATGCAGCCGCTGCTGAACGTGCCGGCTCGCCTCCTCCACAAATCCAAGCGCCTGTCGCCGGACCAGCTTGCGCTGATCGAGACGCTGGGAATCGGCGCGCACGCGGTGGCGCGCAGCGGCCTGGACAAGGGCGAATCGGCCCTGGTTGTCGGCGCCGGGCCGATCGGGCTGGCGGTGACCCAGTTTGCGATTGCCGCCGGGGCGCACGTACGCGTGGTCGAGATCAACGAAACGCGCCGCAACTTCATCGCCCGGCTGGGCGTGGAAACCCTGGCGGGGCCGGATGAGCGGCTCGCCGACGTCGTCTTCGATGCCACCGGCGCCGCCTCCGTGATGGCGAAAAGCCTGGAGCTGGTGACGCCGGCCGGACGCCTGGTCTTCGTCGGCGTCTGCCCGGAGCCGGTGCCGATCAGCGATCCGGTGTTGCACAAGCGGGAGATCACCATCTACGCCAGCCGCAACAGTTGCCACCAGTTTCCCCGGATTATTCGCATGATCGAGGATGGACTGATCGATACCTCTCCCTGGATTACCCATCGCCTCAGGCTCGCGGACGTGCCCCGGGAGCTCCCGGAGTTGCCGGGGCGCCCCGGATTGGTGAAGGCGATCGTCGAGGTGGACGACTCGGACCTCTAACGAGCTGCCGGGCCGGCGGCATCTACGGCGCCGCCGCCCATCGCGCCGTTCGCCATCGGATAAAATATTAAGAAAGTAGAGGAGTTCCGTGAAACAGCAGCCAGGGCCCACGGCCGAAGCAACGCAACCCGGGAAACCGGAAAAGAAACCCGCGCCCCAACGCGGAACCATCGCCGAATGGACGGTCACCATTCTGTTGCTGTTATTCGGCACCACCACGCTGGTGCAGGCGTTCGTCATCCCCACCGGCTCGATGGAGGACACGCTGTTGATCGGCGATCACCTCCTGGTGGACAAGCTGAGTTACGCCCCCGCCGGCCCGGTGAGCAAGTATCTGCTGCCCTATGAACCGGTCAAGCGCGGCGACATCATTGTCTTCCGTTACCCGATCGACATCGAGCAGACCTTCGTCAAGCGCGTTATCGGGGTTCCCGGCGACCGCCTGCGGATCGTGAACAAGCAGGTGTACCTTAACGGCAAGCCCCTGGAGGAGCCGTATAAGTACCACAAGACGGACTACATTGATTCTTATCGGGATAACTTCCCGAGCGAACCCAACGTTCGTCTTTATCCCCCCGCGCTGGATATGCTCGAACATCACGTCGAGAACGGCGAGGTCGTGGTGCCCCCGCGCTGCTATTTCGCCATGGGCGACAACCGGGATTCCTCGCTCGATAGCCGTTACTGGGGGTTCGTGCCGCGGGAGAACATCATCGGCAAACCGCTGATTATTTATTGGTCTTACGACGCCCCGACCCGCGAACTGGTCAGCCCGGGCATCGGTCTGGACCACTTGCTGGATCTCGCCCAGCACTTCTTCACCAAGACCCGGTGGCGGCGGACCTTCATGCTGATTCGCGGTTACGAGGCGCAGAACTGAGCCCGGCCGCACCCCTTGCGCCGCTGTTTGCTTCCAGGGTGAGCGGTCGAGTAACGTCAAGGAAACGATGGGGAAAGCAAACCGCTATGGCCTTATTTTGGCCGGAGGCAGAGGCACACGCTTCTGGCCGCGGAGCCGCCGCGCCACACCGAAACAACTGTTGCCTTTCTTTAAGAACTGCTCGCTGATCCGGGCCACCGTGGACCGGCTCGGCCCCGTCATCCCGCCCGAGCGCATCTGGATTCTCACGAATGAACAGCTCCGCCCGCGCATCATCCGCCATCTGCCGGAGATACCTTCCCGCCAGGTGCTCGCCGAGCCGGAGGGCCGCAACACGGCTCCCTGTATCGGGCTCGGCGCCCGGGTGCTGGCCGAAATCGACCGGGATGCGATCCTCGGCGTGTTTCCGGCTGACCATCACATCGCCCGCCAGGGGCCGTTCCGCCGCCTCGTGCGCGCCGCCTACCGCGGCGCGGAAAAGGGCTGCCTGATGGTGGTCGGGATTCAGCCCCGCTGGCCCGAGACCGGCTACGGGTATATCGAGTTCCCCGCCGGCGTCCAGCCGGGCGGGCTCGAGCCGGTGCCGGTGCGGCGGTTCCGCGAGAAACCCGGTCTGAAGACCGCGCGGCGGTTCCTCGCCGCCGGGCGCTTCTATTGGAATTCCGGCATGTTTTTCTGGCCGGCCGGTTTGTTCCTGGAAATGTTGCGCCGCTACTTGCCGCGAACCGCAACGCTGCTGAGTTCGCTGCCGCCGTTTTCCAGCCGTCACTTCAGCCGGAAGCTCCGCGAGGTGTTTCCCCGCACTGAGAACATTTCGGTGGACTACGCCGTGCTGGAAAAAGCCGGCAACGTCATGGGGCTGCCGGCCGGTGATATCGGCTGGAGCGACCTCGGCAGTTGGAACTCCTTGTACAAGCTGCTCGCTGATAAGGAGGAATCCAATGTCGCCCGCTCCGATGCGCTGCTGGTGGCCAGCAACCGGAACTACATCGAGGCCCCCGGAAAGCTGGTCGCCATGCTCGGCGTCAGCGACCTCATTGTCGTCGATACCCCCGATGCCCTCCTCATCGCTGACCAGCGGCGGGCGCAGCAGGTCGGCGATCTCGTCAAGCTCCTGGAAAAACTGAAGCGCGAGGACGTGCTGTAGAGTTGGCCGCGGCTATTCCGGCTTCTCCAGCAATTCGTCGGCGAGGCCGCTTTCCACGTAGTACTCCCGCCCCTTGCGCAGGACCCGGTCCAAAATGTTCATCGCCTTGTCGACTTCCTGCTGGGTGATGACGTACGGCGGCAGCAGGCGCAGCACGGTTTCCTGGGTGCAGTTGATGAGCAGGCCGTTGGCCAGCGCCTCATCCACCAGCGGCCCGCCCGGAATCTTCAACTCCATGCCGATCATCAGCCCGTAGGCCCGGATCTCCTTGATGAACCGGTAGTGCCGCATCATCTCCTCCAGCTTGAGGCGGAAGTAGCCGCCGAGCTGGTAAATCGACGGCAGCATCTCTTCCAGCAGATCCAGGAACTCCAGCGCCACCCGGCAAGCCAGCGCACCGCCCCCGAAAGTCGAGCCGTGAAGCCCCGGCCCCAGCATGGACGCCGCCTTTTCGTTAGCGATGACTACGCCCAGCGGCAGCCCGCAAGCCAGCGGCTTGGCCGCCACCACGATGTCGGGCATCACCACCGGATCCAGAAGCTGGTAGGAAAAATGGCGGCCGGTGCGCCCGACGCCGCACTGGATCTCGTCGAACAGAAGCAGGGCCTGATGGCGGCTGGCAACCTTCCTGGCCGTGCGGATGTAGTCTTCGGCAAGCCGGCGCACTCCGCCCTCGCCCTGGATGCCTTCCAGCACGATCCCCGCCGTCCGGTCGCTGGCGGCCGCCTCGAGCGCTGCTTCGTCGTCCGGAGGAACGAATTTCACTCCCGCCAGCAGCGGCTCAAATGCCTTGCGCACCTTCTCCTGCCCGGTCACCGACATCGCGCCCAGCGTCCGGCCGTGGAAGGAGTTCTCCAGCGCGATGATCTCGTATTTCTCCGGGCTGAGCCTGGTGCCGTGGGCGCGGATCATCTTCAGCCCGGCCTCCATCGCTTCGGCGCCCGAGTTGCAGAAAAAGCTTCGCTTGAGCCCGCTGATCTCGGCCAGTTTCCGGGCCAGCCGCCCCTGGTACTCGTGATAGTACAGGTTGGAGGAATGAATCAGCAGGCCCGCCTGTTCCTTGATGGTCCTTACGATTCGCGGGTGCGCGTGGCCCAGAGCGTTCACCCCAATGCCCGAGACCAGGTCCAGGTACCGCTTTCCGTTCACATCGTAAAGCGTGCAGCCTTTGCCGCGGCGGAACACCACCGGATGCCGCCGGTAGTTCTGAACCACGTACTCCTTTTCCAGCTCCATGATGGAATCAGCCGGAGATTGTTCGCTGCCTGCGCTGTTCGAAGTTTCCATACTGATTCATAATACTGCAACAGCGGAAACGGAACTGCCGCCGGGGCGGGTGGAGCTGGCGGTCTCGGCTCAGATTTTGTCCCCTCCTGCCGATAAGCACTATGGAGGAGTAACACAAGGCTCGTTGAACCATGGGAATCACACCCCTCACCTTTACGGGAATCAGCGAATTCTCCGACGACTTCCAGACAATCCTGGACCGCGCCGTCTCCATCGCTAGCATCCCGCTGCAGGAGATGCAGGCCGAACAGGCCGACCTGCTGACCAAGAAGCAGTTATTGACGAACATCCGCACCGCCGTGGCGGATTTGGCCTCCAGCGTCAGCGCGCTGGGAGGCATCGGAGAGAACCGCGCCCTCAGCGCCACCAGTTCCAACACCACCCGGGTGACGGTCACCCTCAACGGGGCCACCCAGGCCGGATCCTACACCATCAGCGATATCACGTCGGTGGCCAGGGCGGCCTCGGAGACCACCGCCTCCGGCTACGCCACCGCTGACGCCACGGCCGTATCCACCGATGGCATCATGGAACTGGTGGTCGGCTCCAATACTTACACGGTGGACCTGACCGCCGAGGGGGCCAATAACCTCAACGGTTTGCGCGACGCCATCAATGACCTGGACGCCGGCGTCACCGCCAGCGTCCTCAACACCGGAACCGGCGATACCCCCTATTACCTGTCCATCACGGCCACCAACACCGGCGCCCAGACGCTCCAGTTGCGGGAAACCGCCGGCGAGGCCGGCACCAACATCCTGACCAGCGACAACCAGGGAGCCAATGCGGTCTTTAAGCTGGACGGCTTGGATATCACCAGGTCCGGCAATGTCATCAACGACGTCATTCCGGGGCTGAGCTTTACCATCCAGAGCGAAACCGACCCGGACGAAACCGTTGTGTTGAGTTTGTCGTCGAGCAGGACTGCGATGGCCAACGCCCTCTCGGAAATGGTCACCGCCTACAACGCCGTTCGCGAACAGGTGAACGCCCAGATCGGCGAAACGGCGGGCTTGCTCAGCGGGGACTTCATCGTCCGCCAGATCCAGAGCGATATGCGCGCGCTTGCTTCCTATCAGGGCAGCGGCGCCATCAAGGGGCTCACAGACTTGGGGATCGAGTTCGACGATCAGGGAGTGATGTCGTTCGACACCGCTACGTTCTACTCGCTCTCGGACAGCGACTTCAACGCCGCCCTGGACTTCCTCGGCACGCCGGATTCGGGCTTCGGCGGATTGTCCGCCTCCTTCGAGTCAATCAGCGACCCTGTCAACGGGCTCATTCAAACCCAGCAGGATCAGTATGACGTCGCCGACGAGCGGCTCAGCGACCAGATCACGGAGCTGACCAGCCGGATCGAGTATATGCAGACGTCTTTGTCAGCCAAACTGCAGCAGGCCGATGTTCTTCTGGCCCAGCTCGAGGCCCAGCAGACCTTGCTGGACGCCAGCGTCCAGAGCCTGAATCTGCTGCTTTATGGGAAACAGGACGACTAAT
>CAZXVW010000183.1:5984-8741 GCA_964644025.1 uncultured Solibacteraceae bacterium
GGGAATCGCCAGCGGCACTACGGCCACGTCTTCTTTGCCGGCGGCCTCGCCGGCCATCAACGGCACCGGCACTCCACCGCCTTTACCTTCCCGCCCGGCCCCGGCGGGATCGCCGCCATCCATTCCACCCGGACCGCGGCCGACTCTCCCACGGCACGCCGCAGGGCTTGCCGCAAGGCCTGTTCGGCAGCCGGCCGGTCCGCTTCCCGTTTCCCCACCACCCGGAGCAGGAAGCGGTCCAGTTCCTCCTGCACCAATTGAATCTGGATGATGCCGGGCGCTTCCCGGAGGCCTTCGTGCACCAGCAGCCCGTGCATCACCCCGCCACCGGGAAGCACGATGCTGTCCTCCGAGCGGCCCTCGATCCGCTCGATGGTGGGCAGCGTCCGGCCGCAAGGGCACCCGCCGGCTCCCAACGTGACCACGTCTCCGAGCTTATAGTTCAGGATTACGGTGGCCCGGTTAGTGAGGTTCGAAATCACCATGTGACCGCGCTGGCCGGGCGCCACGTCGTTACCCTCCTCGTCCACCACGCGAAAGGCGACCGCGTCCGTATGGATGTGAAACCCCTCACGCCGCTCGCACTGGAAACCGATCCGGAGGGCTTCGACCGTCTGGTAGGTGGACAGCACCGGCACGCCGAGCCGTTCTTCGATCAGCGCCTTGTCGGCCTCCGGCATCGGCTCGGCCCCATAGACAATGGCTTTGGGCCGCGCGATCTCCAGGCCGCGCTCCACCGCCATGCGAAATACCGAGCCGACGTAAGCGCCGTAGCCGCGAACCACGTCCGGCCGGAAACGGTTCATCTGTTCGACCTGCTCCTCGATGGTCACTCCCAGATCCCGGAGGCGTTCCCTTTGGAAATCAATGCGCCGCGGCGTCCAGGAGTAGTTCTCGTAGAAGGCGCGGAGCTGGGGGCTGACCCCGTGGCGGCGCGTGAGCAGCATTTCCCGGTAGCCGAAGCTCCGGCCGGCGAACTGTCGCAGCACCACCCGCTGCCGGTGTCCGTGGGCCAGGGAGAGGAACAGCGCCGCCCGGTCAAAGCGGATTGTTTTCGCCCGGCCCGACGTCCCGCTCGAAACCAGGGAAACCGCCTTCTCCCGGTAACCGCGCGCCTGGAATCGCTCCGGGGCCGCGGCCACCTCCTTGCCCTCCAGCAGGGGCAGCCGCGCCAGGTCGGCGGCCGTCTGGAAATCACCCGGCCGCAAGCCCCGCTCCTCCATCACCTCGCGATAGTAAGGGACCTCCCGGTAGGCGTGCGCAACCATCCGGCGCAAACGGCGGTTCTGGACTTCCTCGATCTTCTCCGGCGGCCAGAACGGCAAGTCGGTCTCATGACGGGCGTTCCACACCGTGAAAACATTCCAGTACGCCTTCGTCAATAGACCCGGCATGAAACTCCGTTCCTGGCCCCGGCAAGCTGGTGGCCCCCGGTCAGTATACCGCGATCTTGTCATTTCCCGGCCTGCCGGATCCATTGGATCCGCCGGGGCAACTCCCGAGGCGGCAGGACCGGCTTGACTTGACCGCCGGAATGTGTAATTATTCAGTTAGGTGAATAAAGATACACAACCGGTCGCAAGGAGCCGGTAACCATGGCTATCGGAACACTCAACAGCGTCACCTCGAAGATCAGCGCCGGTAACTTCACCCGGGACCTGGACTTGTCCAATGAGGAGCTCCGGGGGCTGCTCGCGCTCACGCAGGACGTCAAGCGCGCCCCGGCCAACTACCGGTATGCGCTGGCCGGGCAATACCTGAGCATTCTGTTTGAGAAGCCGTCATTGCGTACGCGCCTCACCTTCGAGCTGGCCATCAAGCAACTCGGCGGCGACTGCGTCTGCAGCACCGGCCCGATCGGGGCCAGGGAGCCGGTCAAGGACGTGGCCCGGAACCTCGAGCGCTGGACGCAGTGTATCGTGGCCCGGACTTACGCGCAGGCGACGATTGACGAGCTGGCCGAATGGGCCTCGGTGCCGGTGGTGAACGCGCTGAGCGACGTGTTTCATCCCTGCCAGGCGCTGGCGGACGTATTCACCCTCCAGGAGCGGTTCGGTCAACTGCAGGGGTTGAAAGTGGCCTTCGTGGGCGACGGCAACAACGTGGCCCATTCGTTGATGCTCGACTGCGCGCGGCTGGGAATGGATTTCGCCATTGCCACGCCTCCCGGCTACGAACCGGACGCCGGGATCGCCGCCGCGGCGGAAGGTCTGGCGGCGGTGACCGGCTCGAAATTGCTCATCACCAACCGGCCGGAAGAAGCTGTGGATGGTGCTCACGCCGTATATACGGACGTGTGGGCGAGCATGGGGCTGGAGAAGGAAGCCGAGCAGCGGCGCGTGGATTTCGCCCCCTATCAGGTAACCTTGGGGGTGCTCGACCAGGCGCTACCGGAAGCGGTTTTCATGCACTGCCTGCCCGCCAAGCGGGGCGAGGAAACGGTCGACGAAATGATCGAGTCGCCGCGGTCCGTAGTCTTCCAGCAAGCCGAGAACCGGCTTCATACTCAGAAGGCCCTGCTGCTGATGCTGCTCAGCTAAGGGGGGCGCCGCTCTGGCAACCGGGCCGGGCTGGTTCCGGCCATCGAACTAAGGTTACAATTCAAGTCTTATGAGCAAACCGAAAAAGGTGGCCCTCGCTTACTCGGGCGGGCTGGACACTTCCATCATCATCCCGTGGCTGAAAGAGAATTACCGGTGCGAAGTGGTTGCTGTCTGCGGCAACATCGGGCAGGGTGACGAGGAACTGGAGGGCCTG
>CAZXVW010000184.1:0-8696 GCA_964644025.1 uncultured Solibacteraceae bacterium
AACAGGAATAACGGAAACGCCGCGCATTCCTCCTTCGCCAGCAGAGCGGCGGTGAACCAGGCCGTCGCCGCCCAGCGCCCGCCCCGGAGCCAGGAGCGAAGCGAGAGCAGGCAGAACAGCGTCATCAACAGCGTGCCGCGGGCGTAAATGTAAACCACCGGCTCAGTCTGAATTGGGTGAATGGCGAAGATCGCGGCGGCAACCAGCGCCCGGCGCCCGGGGATCAGTTTTGACAGCAGGCTGTAGAGCAGTAACGCCGACGCCAGGTGAACCAGCAGGTTGAACAGGTGGTAAGGAGCAGGACGCTGACCCCACAGGGCGTAATCGAGCCAGAAGGTGAAATAGGTGAGAGGCCGCGTCTGCTCCGGCCTCCATACATCACGCCAGCCTGACGGCGAAGTCACGGCCGCATCGGTGAGCAGTGCGTGATCGTCAAACTGAAAGCTCGCCGTGATCGACGCGCCGAAAGCCAGAATCACGGCCCCGGCCAGCACCGCATAGGAGACATAGGAGCGACGCAACCTTATCATCGTAGCCCAACCCGGCCGGGCGTGGCCTTTGCCCGCGCGGAGTACTGGAGGGGTGCCGGCTCCAAACGGGGGCCGCGGTTGACCCAGCGCTGCGGCGGTGTTACAACATGGCCATCATGAAGCGCTCAAGATCCTTGTATTCGGTCGGCCTTGTTCTCTGTCTGGTGCTCGCCTTCGGTTGGTGGGTGGCGCAGCCCGAGCCGGTGGTCAATGCGGCGCCGCTGCCAACCGCCGTCAGCCAGCCAGGCGGAGGGCCTGAAATTACGGCCACGTTCGTGGGGCACGAGTTTCGCCAGGATGACCTGCCGGTCGTCGCCGCCGCTCCCGACGGGTCTTTCTGGGTCGCCTGGCTGAGTTTTGTCGGGGACCGCGACGACGTGGCTATTCGGCACTGGGTGAACGGCAAGTGGGGCAACCTGCAATGGGTGCCGGGAACCAGCGGCGATAACTGGCTCCCCCAGATCGGCGTGGATTCCAGCAATCGCGTATGGGTGGTCTGGTCCCAGGGAGAAAACGGAAACTGGGATCTTTATGCCCGCTCCTATGATCCCGGAAGGCAGGAGTGGGGTCCCCGTGAGCGCCTGACCTCGCACCCCATGCCAGACATTAACCCGCGGATGGCCTCCGATGGTAAGGGTCATTTCGCCCTTGTCTGGCAAGGGTTTCGGGGCAGGAACAGCAACATCTTCTTGAAGACTTTCGACGGGCAGCGCTGGTCCCCGGAAGTGCGCGTCACCAATCGCGCCGCCAACGACTGGGAGCCGGCCGTGGCGCTGGACGGCCGTGGCAACGCCTGGGTGGCCTACGACAGTTACAAAAACGGCAACTACGACGTTTTCCTCCGGCGCGTCGCCGCCGGCTCACCCCAGGGGGAGGAGCTCGGAGTCGCCGTTACGCCCCGCTTCGAAGCCAAGGCTACCGTGGCCGTGGACACCGCCGGCCGCGTCTGGGTGGCCTGGGAGGCCGGCCGGCCGAACTGGGGCAAAGACCAGGGCTATGTGATCCGCGCCGCCGCTCCCGGAGCCCCGCTGGGCGCCACCCGCGAAGTGCGCATTCGTTGCCTGGATAGCGGGCAATGGCGGGCGCCGGCTCAGCCGCTGGTTTCGGCTTTCCCGAAA
Source organism: uncultured Solibacteraceae bacterium (assembly GCA_964644025.1). Classification (GTDB taxonomy): domain Bacteria; phylum Acidobacteriota; class Terriglobia; order Bryobacterales; family Bryobacteraceae; genus CAZXVW01. The sequence goes on from CAZXVW010000184.1 coordinate 1,649, forward strand.
GGCAAGAACATTCACCGGCCGCACGTGTTTTCCGACGGGCGCGGCTCGGTCTGGGTGGCTGCCAAGCCCAGGACCACGATTCGCAACCCCCGCGGACGCGGTTCCCGCGGTTACTGGGACTACTGGATCACTCACTACGATGGAAGCCGCTGGGCGCCGGCCTTCGTCCTGCCCGAAAGCAAGGGCCGTGAGAGCCGCCGCATCGGCGGCGCGCTGGGCCCGAACGGCTCGCTGTGGCTCGCCTGGGACACCGACAATCGCAAGCCCGGGGACTACCACCGCCCGATTCGCCAGCAGGTGCTCGCTGCTTCTATCCCCGCGGCGGCGCGCGTCGCGGAGATGAAGTGGGGCGCGCCGCCCCAGGAGAATATCGAAGTCAAACCGGGTCACGCCGATGAACCGGGTGATGTGCGCGCCATCCGCACTTACACCACCGAGGTCGGCGGCAAGAAGCTCCACATTCTGCGCGGGGATTTCCACCGGCACACCGAGCTGAGCTGGGACGGCGGTGGCGGCAACGACGGCTCGCTGCAGGACTTCTACCGCTACATGATCGACGTCGCCTCGATGGATTTCGGCGCTTCGACCGACCACCAGGGCGGCGCCTGGCCGTACTGGTGGTGGTATTCGCAAAAGATGACCGATATGTACCACGCGCCGGGAGCCTATGCGCCGATCTTCGGTTACGAACGCAGTGCTGCTTACCCGTTCGGCCACCACAACGTTTTCTTCGCCAGGCGCTCCGAGGCGCGGGTCACGCCTTTCCATATGAAAAACGACGTTCCACGTTACAGCCTCCCGTTGGGCGCATTGGGCGACGAGCCCGGCGTGGGAACCGGCGACCTGGTGGCCAACGATACCGAGCTCCTGTACGAAGATGTCCGCGCGCACAACGGGATCACCATCGCGCACACGTCCGGCACGCGGATGGGGACGGACTGGCACGCCAACGATCCCGAGCTTGATCCCGTGGTCGAGATCTTCCAGGGCTGCCGCACGAGCTACGAAAGGGTCGGCGCTCCGCTCGTGGCCCGCCCGGACCGTGACGCCGCCCACATCAAGCGCGCCGGCTATAAACCCGACGGAATGGTTTCCAACGCCTGGGCCAAGGGCTACAAGCTCGGTATCATCGCCAGCTCCGACCACGGGTCCACCCATATTTCCTACGCAATGGTCTACACGGACAACCCCACCCGGCAAGGCATCCTGGACGCCATCCGGAAGCGCCACACTTACGGCGCCACGGATAACATCATTCTTGACGTGCATATGGGCAACCACTTCATGGGTGACGAATTCTCCCTGGACAGGCCCCTGCCGCTTCGCGTGAAGGCGCGGGGGACGCGCCCCATCGTCAAGGTGGACATCATCAAAGACAACAAGGTCGTGTATTCGACCAAGCCGGGCCGGCAGGACGTTTCGCTGGAGTTCACCGACACCGGGAGCGTCGCCGGCCGGCACTTCTATTACGTGCGCCTGCAGCAGGATGATCGGATGATCGCCTGGTCAAGCCCGATGTTTATAAACTACAAGTAGGGAATCAAGATGACCAATCTGACCAATCGACGAACTTTCTTGAACGCCGCCGCGGCGCTGGCCGCCGCGCGCGGACTCCCGGCGCGAGCGGGACGTGCTTCGGCGGGTGAGCTGAAGCTGGGCGTTGCCAGCTACTCGCTGCGGAAGTTCCCGCGGGGCAAGGCGATTGAAATGCTCAAGCAGCTCCGGGTCCGCTACGTTAGCATCAAGTCGTTCCACCTTCCTTACGACGCCAGCCCGGCGGAGATCAAGGCCGGGGCGGACGAGTTCCGCGCCGCGGGCCTGACCGTCCTTAGCGGCGGCAATATCAGCCTGCGGGAGCCTTCCAAGCTCCGGGCCATGTTCGAGTATGCGAAGAACGCCGGCCTGCCGATGATGGTCTGTGCGCCCAAGCAGGAGACGATGGACGCGGTGGAAAAGCTCGTTCAGGAGTACAACATTAAGATTGCGATCCACAACCACGGCCCGGAAGACAAGTACTTTCCCAGCCCGGAAGTCGCGCTCAAGGCGGTGAAGAACCGCGACCGCCGAATGGGTCTCTGCATTGACGTCGGCCATGCCACCAGGACCGGCGCCGATGTAGTCGAGTGGATGCGCCGCGCTGGTCCGCGCCTGTTTTCCGTGCATATGAAAGATCTGGCCGACTTGATGGACAAAGGCAGCCAGGTCCCGGTGGGACGGGGCGCCATGCCGGTGGTGGCGATGTTCCGGGAGTTGATCGCCATGAATTACCAGGGCGGCGTCATGCTCGAATACGAAGTGAATTCCACGAACCCGCTCCCCGGCATGATTGAGTCGATGGCTTACCAGCGCGGCGTGCTGGACGGCTTGGCCGGGTAGCGGGCCGGCCCGGTCTCTATCCCGGCGCCGGGCTGGCCCGTTGTCGAAAAACCGTTACACCGGCGGTCCCGCCGGGCTATAATTGAAGAAGTTTTCACCGGCGCTTATGCCTTATTTCATCCCCAACCGGTACCGCGGCAAGCTGATCGTCGTGGAAGGGATCGACGGTTCCGGCAAATCCACGCAGATTTCACTCCTGAGCCAGTGGATGCGCTCTCTCGGCGTCGCTGTCGCCTTCAGCGAATGGAACTCCTCCCCCCTGGTCCGGAATACGACGAAGCGCGGAAAGAAGAAGCAGGCATTTACCCCCACGACCTTCAGTTTGATCCACGCCACCGATTTCGCCGATCGCCTGGAGCGTTACATCATCCCGCTGCTCAAAGCCGGCGCGGTGGTTTGCGCCGACCGGTACGCTTACACGGCGTTTGGGCGCGACGTGGCCCGCGGCGTCTCCCGGAGCTGGGTGCGCAACCTGTACCGGTTCGCTATCCGGCCCAACCTGGCATTCTATTTCCGGGTGCCGCTGGAGGTGGCGCTGGGCAGAATCCTCGGTGGCCGGACCGCGATCAAGTACTACGAGGCGGGTCTGGACCTGGGGCTCAGCAAGAACGTCGAGGAGAGTTTCCGGATCTTCCAGGGCAAGATCCTGGAGGAATATGACGCGATGATCCCGGAGATGGGCTTCCACGTGATCGACGCCACCGGCTCGATCGAGGAACAGCAGCAGCAGATGCGCGAGATCGTGATGCGCGAAATCGGAGACAGCCTTAGTTCCGAAGTGTTGCGCGATGAAACGAGAGCCACCAATACAGACTGAGCCGCTCCAGTTCTATAGCGAGCCGCTGCCCGGTGTCGACTGCTCGGAGCTCCGGGGCAAACTGATCGTGATCGAGGGACCCGACGCCGTAGGCCGCACCACCCAGGTGACCCGGCTCCGCGACTGGCTCGAGCATGAGGGCCACGCCGTGCTCGATACGGGCATGGCACGCTCAGCACTGGCCGGCAAGGGTATTCATCAGGCTAAGGAGGGCAACACCTTCGGCCCGCGCACGATGAACCTGTTCTATGCGACCGACTTCGCCGACCGGCTGGAAAACGAGATCATCCCCGCCTTGCGGGCCGGGTTCGTGGTGTTGACCGACCGCTACATCTTCTCCCTGATGGCCCGGGCTATCGCTCGCGGCGCGGACCGAAAGTGGATCGAGCGGGTGGTCTGTTTTGCCCTGGTGCCGCACGTCATTTTCTACCTGCGCGCCGAGGTCCAGCACCTGGTCCGGCGCGTGGTGATCGGGCGCGGCGCCTTCGATTACTGGGAAAGCGGCATGGACATGCGGTTCGGCAATGACATGCACGACAGCTTTCTCCGGTACCAGGTCCGCATTATCCGGGCGCTGGACAGAATGGCGGAGCGCTACCGGTTCCGCGTGATCGACGCTTCCCGGCCGCCCGACGAGATCTTCGAGGAACTCCGCAGCCAGATCACCGCTCTGTTCACGCCGGTGGCGGAGGGAAAAGCCGCGGCGCGCCGGCAGCAGAGCTAGAGGTAGGCCGGAGCAGGCCCGCCGGCCGCGCTCACCCGAGCACGCAAATATCTTCTAGTCCGCGGTAGTCCTCCGCGTAATCGAGTCCGTAGCCCACCACAAACTCGCTGGGAATGCTGAAACCCAGGTAGTCCAGCTTCACCGGGCGCTGGTGGCGGGCCGGCTTATCCAGCAGCGCCGCCACCCGCAGCGTTTTCGGCTTTCGCTGGCGCAGCAGGTGCAGCAGGTAGGTCAGCGTGATCCCCGTGTCCACAATGTCTTCCACCACCAGCACGTGGGCGCCTTCGATGGTGACATCGAGATCCTTGGTAAGCTTCACTTCTCCGGAACTGGTCGTCCGGCTCCCGTAGCTGGAAGTGCCCAGGAAGTCGAACCGCACCGGCCGCCGGATCGCCCGCGCCAGATCGGCGAGGAAAATGCACCCTCCCTTCAGAATTCCGATCAGGTAGAGAGTGCCGTCCGGATAGTCAGCGTCGATTTGGGCGGCCATCTCCCGGACGCGGTCGTGGATCCGCGCCGCCGGGATCAGAACGCGTAACTTATGTTCGGCGGTCATGGCGGGATGGGATTCAGTCGGCGCGGCGCAGCCGGCCGCTGGGCGGCCCGATATGAATATGCGCGCCCGTCGATTTGTGCGGCACGGCGCCCCTGAAGGCAAAGTACGGGATGTGCATCTGTTCGAGCAGCCGGCGCAGCCACCGGCCTTCTTGCGTGTCCGGATGCAGGGCCACGTCCACACGGCCCCGGTGGTCGAATCCAAACGAGCGGTGCAGCGCCGTCTCCCCCCGGGCGCTGATCGGCAACGGATAGTGAAACTGGCGCTCGAAGGCCAGCGAGATCACCTCCAGTTGGGAAGGAAGAAAGACACCGCTCCCATCGTAACGTTCGGCGATCCGGCTCGCCGCCTCCGGGTGCCGCTTCATGGCCTCGGCCCACTCCCGCTCGGCGGCCACTATCGCGGCCAGCTCTTCGAAGAGCTTCGCCCGCTGTCTGGCGAGCTCCAGAATCTGGTGCCGGCGTTGCAGTTCCTCCTCGTACGGCGCCAGCCCGGTCCGCGCCATCGCTCCCTCCTCGACCAGAAGCCGCATCTTGGCAAGTTCCTTTTCCTGCCGCACTACCAGGCGCCCGGCCGCCGCCAGCATTTCGCGGTTCTGCTCATCGGTGAGCTGCTCCACCGTGACGTTCCCGTAAAGGGTCCGCTCCAGGATCGCCTCGTCGTTGGCTTCCGCTAGCGCTGTTTCCGCTTCCACCAGGGCGCGGCGGGGCAAAGCGCCCGCTTCGACCAGCCCGCGAACATGCTCGAACTCTTCGCGGGCTTTGGCAAGTTCCGGGGGCTCCTGTGCCGCCCCGGCCAATACCAGGCCTGCCGTTAACACACCGGCGCTCAGAATTCCACGCATCTGTTTCGATTGTAGTACGATACCTTTCAGGAGACGCTACCGCGAAGCCTTTGGTACTAAAACCTGAAAGCGCGGCCCAACCCAACGACTCCGATCAGGAACCCCTCCCCGCATGGTTAGTGGCCGTGCGCGCCGCCGAAGCCAAAAAGGCCGTGGATCTGACCGTGCTCGATCTGCGGGAAGTTACCAGCTTCACCGACTACTTCGTCATCTGTACCGGCGCCAATCCCCGCCAGATCCAGGCGATCGCCGATGATATTCTGCTGCGTTTGAAGCAGCGCGGCGAGCACGCCTTGAATACCGAGGGATACGAGAGCGCCGAATGGGTCCTGATTGACTACGGGGATTTCGTCGTCCACGTCTTCTCGGAACGGGCGCGCGCTTATTATGAGCTGGAGCGCCTCTGGCGCCACGCCAGGACCGTGCGGATTCCCGGACCTCGTCCCTGAATCTGCCTGGCGGCGATGAGAACGGAGGCGAAGAGCCGATGACAACAACTTCCATCGTAGAATTCCTGCTCTTACTGTTGATCGCCGCTTCCCTGATCGCACTCGTTACCATCCGGTTGAAAATTCCCTATACGGTGGCGCTGGTCATCGGCGGCGTCGCCATTGACCTGTTTCATGTCCCCATCCGGGAAATCCTCGGCGAGGGCGCGCCGGCTGGTGTGCTGACACCGGACGTCATTTTCATTCTGTTTCTGCCCGGTCTGCTGTTCGAGTCCGGAATCAATGTACAGGTCGGTTACCTGCGGGAAAACTTGCTGCCCATCACCCTGCTGGCCGTGGCCGGCGTACTCATCGCCGCCGTGGTCACCGGTTGTGCGGTGCACTGGGCGCTCGGGGTCCCGCTGACGGTCGCGCTCGTCTTCGGCGCGCTCATCTCGGCCACGGATCCGATTTCCGTACTGGCCTTGTTCAAAGACATGGGCGTCAACCGGCGGCTCGCCGTGCTGATGGAAGGGGAGAGCCTGTTCAACGACGGCACCGCCGTGGTGGTGTTTCAAATTCTGGCGGCCGGCGCGCTCACTGGAAGCCTCAGCCTGGCCGCGGGATTCACTCGCTTTCTCATCGTTTCACTCGGCGGAGCCGTCCTGGGCCTGTTGCTCGGCTATGCGGTGAGCAAGATTACCGGCCAGGTGGACAACCCGAGCATCGAAATCACTCTGACCACGATTCTCGCCTACGGCTCTTACTTGCTGGCCGAGCACTTGCACGTTTCCGGCGTCATCGCCACCGTCGGCGCCGGGTTGATGGTGGGCAACTACGGGGCTGCTTACGGCATGAGCGCCCGCACCCGCGTAGCCCTGTGGTCGTTCTGGGAGTACTTCGCCTTCGTCATTAATTCGCTGGTGTTCTTGCTCATCGGCATCGAGGTCCACGTGGCGGACTTGATCGGGTTCTCCCCGGCGATCCTGGTGGCGATCGGCGTTGTGCTCCTCGCCCGCGCACTCACTGTCTACTCCCTCACTCCCGTTTCCAACCGGTTTGCGCGCGCCATTTCCTGGCGATGGCGGCACGTGCTGGTCTGGGGGGGCCTGCACGGCGGCGTCTCCATGGCCCTCGCCCTCAGCTTGGGAGAGGAATTTCCCTACCGGAGACTGATCCTCGCCATGACCTTCGGCGTCGTCGCTTTCTCCATCATTGTCCAGGGCTTGACCATGAAGCCCCTGGTGCGCCGCTTTGGACTGGTGAAGGTTAGGGAGCATGTCTACGACCGGCTGAAGGTGAG
>CAZXVW010000185.1:0-8667 GCA_964644025.1 uncultured Solibacteraceae bacterium
CGTTCCAGCATGCGCCGGCGGTCCGGCTCCCAGAACAGCTCGTCTCCGGCGCGTTGGCCGGCGAGCCGCACGATCTCCTCCTTGGACCGGCTGAGATTGTAAAGGCAGGTCATGTAGAAGTCTACGTCCCAGCCCTTGGATTCCACATAATCGATCACCTCGGGTATATGCGTGCCAAGGCCGACGCGAACGCCAGCCTGGCGCATCACCTTCAGCATCTCGTGTGCCTGCTCAATCTTGCCGGCCCGCCAGAACCGGTCGGTCTGGGCGCCGTGATGGTAGATGCCAATCGCCCCGTCGGCGGCAGTTGCCGGATGTGCTTGGGGATGTCGGCGTACTCGGATGCAGTCTGGGCAATCCACTGCAGGCGTCCGCCGGCGAGCCGGTACTCGTGCAGAAGCCGCCGGATGTGCTTGTCGCCGCGGCTTTGCCAGGTGTTGATGCCGGCCGACTCGCAGTCCCGGAGCAACTTCAAGACGTTGGCGGCGGTGAAATAATCGACCATCTCGCGGCTGAGTTCTCCGGAAACGTGAGAGAAGCCGCTGACCGGGTTGCCTCCCACGATCAGCCGCGAAACCCGGTGCGGGCCGAAATCGACCAGCGGAATGCGGGCGGATGAGCCGCCGGCGGCCAGCGGCGCCGCCATCGCGGTCATCACGAGTTCTCTTCGACTGACTGCCATGATGTCCTCCCAGGGCATTCGCGCGTTGGCCCGGACGCTGGTTCTATTTTATCCCCGCCCGCGCCTCGGCTCCGAGAGCCGGTTAAGGCAACAGGTAGGCGTAGACGGTTGTGATGAGGCCGACGATGGAGGCCAGCAGGATGCTGTGGCGCAAGGTGAAGCGAAACAGCCGCGACTCCTCGCTGGTTTTCATACCGGTGGCCGCCGCAGCCACGGCCAGGCTCTGCAGGCTGATCATTTTGCCCATGACGCCGCCGCTCGAGTTAGCCGCGGCCATCAACACCGGATCGAGACCCAGGCGGCCGGCGGTAACGACCTGGAGATTGCCGAACAAGGCGTTCGAGGAGGTGTCACTGCCCGTCAGAAAGACACCCAGCCAGCCGAGCATGGCGCTGAAATACGGGAACAAGACGCCGGTGGCGCCGAAGGCCAGCCCAAGTGTAACGGTGGCGCCGGAGTAATTCATCAGGAAGGCCAGGCCCAGCACCGCAGCGATGGTCACCATCGGGAGGAAGAGCTGGCGGCAGGTGGTGAGAAACGCCTTCCTGGCCTGGGCGTAGCTCATGCGCAGGATGAAGACGGAGAAAATGCAGGCGAACATGCAGGCCGAGCCGGCTGCCGCGAGCCAGTCGAGCTTAAACGCCGCCGGGTAAGGAGAAGGTTCGGCGACCAGCGGCTGCATTCGCTGGACCATGTTGTGCAGGCCCGGCCATTTCACCGTGGCGGTGACCGAATCGAGAACCTGCTTGACAGTGCCCTGGGACCACAGCAGCACCATGATGACCAGCAGGAAGTAGGGCGACCAGGCGTGGAGAATCTGGACGGCGGAATGTTGCTTCCGGGCCGGTTGTCCGGCGTCGCCTTCCAGCGTGAAGCGGTCCCGCGGCCGCCAGATCTTCAACAGAAGGATCAGTACGCCGATGGCGGCTAATGAGCTCAGGATATCGGTCACGTACGGACCGACAAAGTTGGAGACGAGAAACTGCACGCTGGCGAATGAAACCCCGCAAAGGACGGCCGCCGGCGCCACGCCGCGCAAGGCGCGACGGCCGCCCATCACCAGGATGAGATAAGTGGGAATGAACACGGAGACGACGGCGCAAATCCGGCCGACCGCGCCGCTGAGCGCGTACAGATCCAGGCCGGTGATCGCCGACAGGGTGACGATGGGTATCCCGATGGAGCCGAAAGCCACCGGGGCGGTGTTCGCCAGCAGGCAGATAGCGGCCGCGTAAAACGGGGAGAAGCCGAGTCCGGTCAGCATGGCGGCCGCCACGGCCACCGGGGTGCCGAAGCCGGCGGCGCCTTCAATGAAGGCGCCGAAAGCGAAGGCGATCAACAGGGCCTGGAGGCGGCGATCCGGGCTCAGGCTGCCGATGGAGTCTTTAATAATCTCGAACTTGCCGCTCGCCAGGGTGAGCTGGTACAAGACGATGGCCCAGAAAACGATCCAACCGATGGGAAACAATCCGAAAGCCGCGCCGTAGGTGGCGGCACCGATCATGATGCCGAACGGCATCCCGTAGATCGATACGGCCACCAGCGCCGCCGTGGCCAAGCCGCAAAGGCCGGCGACCCAGGCCGGTTTGCGGAGGATACCCAGCAGCAGGAGCAAGACCAGGATTGGGAGCCCAGCGAGCAGCGACGAGGCGCCGAGACTGCCTGCAAGCGGGATGTAGTGTTGTTGCCACATGACGATGAAGTGCCCTTCTTATTAAAAACAGGAACCGGATGTCAACCGCGGGGAAGAAAAACCGCTCGCCGGGCGGGCCAGACGCCGGCGCCGCGCAGCGCGGCCGGGAGGCGTTCCAGCGCTGCTTCCGCACGGGGATTCGAGCTATAGTAACGTTATGTCGAAGCGAGTTCTGGGACTGATCGCGGTGATTCTCGCCGGAGGAGGGGCCGGCGTTTACTGGTTCATTCACCGCGGGACGAACGGCGGCGCCACCCAGGAGGGCTTCATCGGCTCGGCGAGTTGCCGGAGCTGTCACGAGAAGTTTTATGAACTCTGGGCCCCTTCACACCACGGGACGGCGATGCAGCCCTACACAGCGGAATTCGCTCGCGCCGAGCTCACACCCCAGCAACAGGACATCAAGATCGGCTCGGTCCGTTACCGCGCCGAGATCCAGGGTAAGCAGGGCTCGGTTGTGGCCGCCGGCCCGGACGGGGAGACCCGATACCCGATCGAGTGGGTAATGGGAGGCAAAGACGTTTACTACTTTCTCACCCCGCTCGAGCGAGGCCGGCTCCAGGTTCTTCCGATAGCCTACGACGTTCGGGAGAAAAGGTGGTACGACACGGCGGCCAGCGGGGTCCGCCATTTCCCGGACCTGGAGGATGAGCCGCTTCATTGGACCGAGCGGCCTTATACGTTCAACACCTCCTGCTATAGCTGTCACGTGAGCCAGCTCACCACGAACTATGACCTGAAGAGTGACAGCTACCACACTATGTGGGCCGAACCGGGCATCAATTGCGAGACCTGCCACGGGCCCGCCGCCGAGCACGTTCGTTTCTGCAGCGAGGTTTCCGAAGAGGCCTGCCGGGAGGACCCGCGGATCATTGTCGTCGGAAAGTTCACCCCCCCGAAGATGAATTCGCTGTGCGCCCCCTGCCACGCCAAGATGGTGATCTTGAGCACGAAGTTCCAGCCTGGGGACCGCTACTTTGATCACTTCGACCTCATCACGCTGGAAGACCGGGATTTTTATCCCGACGGCCGCGACCTGGGGGAAAATTACACGTACACGCTGTGGCGGATGAGCCCGTGCGCCAAGTCCGGCCAACTCGACTGCAACCATTGCCATACCTCGAGCGGGCGGAACCGGTTTCCCGGCGAGCAGGCGAACCGCTCCTGCCTGCCGTGCCACCAGGAGAGGGTGAACAACCCGACTCCACACACGCACCACCGGGCGGACAGTGCGGGCAGCAAGTGCATCGCGTGCCACATGCCGATGACCTCTTTTGCGCGGATGGTGCGCACTGATCATTCCATGCACCCGCCCACCCCGGCCGCCAGCGCCGAGTTTTCCTCCCCGGACGCCTGCGTGCTCTGCCACACGGACCGCGACGCCCGGTGGGCCGACCGCGTGGTGCGAAAATGGCATCCGGACGACTACCAGGCGCCGTACCTGTACCGGGCGCGGCTGCTCGACGAGGCGCGGAAACGGGACTGGCACCGCCTCGACGAGATTCTGGCTTACATCACCAACGCAGACCGGGACGAGATCTACGCGAACTCCTTCATCAGGCTGTTGCGGTACTGCGAGGACGACCGCAAGTGGCCCGCTCTCATCCAGGCCTTGAAGGACCCGTCGCCGCTGATCCGGGCCAGCGCCGCCGATTCCCTGCTCGGCCACATGAGCCCGGACGCGGTCGCCGCGCTGGTCGAGGCGGCGCGGGACGACTACCGCGTGGTGCGGGTGCGGGCGGCGGCGGCGCTGGCGCGGGTGCCGCCGCAAGTGTTCGAAGCCAAGGACCGGGCGGCCATCGAGAAGGCCACCGCAGAATTCATCGCTTCGATGAAAGCCCGTCCGGACGATGCCGCCTCGCAAACCAACCTGGCGAACTATTACCTCAGCCGGGGGCAGATGGAGACGGCACTGTCCACGTTTGACGTCGCGCTGAAGCTGAACCCGCAGAGCATTCCCACGCTGGTCAACGCCGCACTGGCCTACAACCTGGCCGGGCGCAACGACAAGGCCGAAGCCCTGCTACGCCGGGCCGTGAAGGTGGACCCGAAAAACGCCGCCGCCCATTTCAACCTCGGCCTGCTGCTCGGCGAGGAAGGGCGAAAGGAGGAGGCCAAGCAGGCCTTGCGCGCGGCGCTGGCGGCGGAACCGGACCTGGCAGCGGCGGCCTATAACCTGTGCGTGCTGGAGTCGGAGACCGACCTGGACGAGGCGATCGGCTGGTGCCGCGAGGCCGTCAAGAACCGGCCGGAGGAAGCCAAGTACGGCTACACGCTGGGCTTCTACCTGGCCAAGAAGGGTGACCAGGAAGCCGCCATCAGGGCCTTGAAAGAAGTGGTCCGCCAGCACCCGAATTACTCGGACGCCTACATGCTGCTGGGCCGGATCTACCAGTCCCGGGGGAACGAGGAAGCGGCCGCGGCCATGTACCGGCGAGCGCGGGAAGGACCCGAGTCGTAAGCGCGACGGGGCGCTTACGGCTGATTCGTGAAAAGGTATTTCCCGCCCGCGGCTTTCACCTGGTGCAAGTTCGCGCGGCCGACGAGGCGCTCGATCCGGGCCAGGCGCGACCCCTCGACACACAGGTAGCGGCGCTCGGGCCGCAGCCAGAGCCGCCGGAATTCCTCATCGTTGATAAAGACATCGGGCGCCCCCGGAGCGTAGGAGCCATACTCGAGGTTGGTGACGCGTCCGTTGAGCAGCAGCGCGGTCCGGTTGGCGTAGAAGAAGACCGAGGAGAAAGCGTAATACTGGTCGTCTACGATCAGCTCACCTTCCGGCGCCCGATTCAGCGCTTCCGCCAGGGGGCGGGAAGACAGATAGGGGTCAAAGACCGCCATGGCCATGCGAGCGGCATGGAAGAACAACACCATCATGGCGGCCAGGGTCAGCGCCAGGCGCACGCGGCGAAGCTTCCAGGCGCCCGCCGCACCCAGCAGGAACGCCACGGCCGCCACCAGCACGGGGGCCCGCAGGTAGGCAAAGGCGCTCAGGGTGAGATCAGCCATGTGGCCGAGCGATAGCGTGTACAGCTCCGGATGCGAGGTCAGCGCCCGGGAGATGTCGCCCGGCGCCGGCAGATTCCGAACCGCCAGGAAAATCGCGGTCAGGACCAGCCCCGCGGCCACGCACACACCGGCAAGCACGCGCCGGCCGGCTTCGACCGCCTTGCCCCCCCGCTCCAGCGCTCCGGCCAGCAGCAAGGCCAGGGCCGGGTAGATGGGCATCGAGTAGTACTCCTGGGTCGTCGAGAAGGTGAAGAACGCGAGCACGAAACCCGCCCAACAGAGCGCGAGCAGCCGGGTGCGTCCGGCCCGGTCCACGGGGCGGTAGCCGAGCTTCACTGCTCCGGCCGCGAAGGCGCTCCAGGGGAACAACCAGAGCAGGTGAAACAGCCAGAACCACAGGCGGGGGACCGTGTTGTAGTCCCGGGGATATCTCATGTTGAGGAACCGGAACAGGTGCTCGTTGAAGAAGTAGAACCAGAAGAAACCGTGGTAGTGGCCCGGCTCGCTCTTCATGGTGAAGTCAAAGTAAGGCGGGTTGCGCAACGTGGCCAGCACGTGCCAGGGCGCGGCGATCGCCAGCAGGATCACCAGCCCGGAGACGGGCCGCAGCCGGCGCCAGGTGCGCCGGGCGGTCAACTGCCGGGTGATGGCAAGGTAGACGAGTGCGGCGCCAACGGGAAACACGGCCGCGATCAGCCCCTTCAGCAGCAGCCCCACGCCGATCGAGGCGGCCATGATCGCAGCCCACCGGCGCGGGTGCGGCTCGTCTTCCTCCAGCACCCGCAGAAAGCTCCACATGGCGAGGGTAATGGCGGCGGTGAGAACGGCGTCGGGGATCAGAATCCGCGTAAACAGCCACAGCCCTACCGAACACGCCAGTCCCAGGCCGGCATAAAAACCCGCCAGCTCGGAAAACGCCCATCGTCCGAACCGGTAAGTGAGCCAGCACAGCAGGATGACGGAAAGAGCCAGGGGAAGCCGCGCCGCCCAGTCGTGCACGCCGAAGATCAGGAAGCTGACAGCGATCATCCAGTACTTCAGCGGCGCCTTCTCCAGGTAGGGGATGCCGTCCAGGCGCGCGGTGACCCAATCGCCGGAGTCGAGCATGTTGCGGGCGATCTGCGCCTGCACCGCGTCGACATCATCGAGCAGCGAGGGCGGACTCACCACGCAGCCCAGGTAAATGAGGGCAGCGATGAGCAGGACGATCAGTTCATAGGACAGGCGGCGGCCGCGTCGCGCCGATTGCGCGTTGTGGCGCCCTCCCACTGCGTTTGAATCTTCCATCGCCTCATCCATAGAAACAGCGTCAGCAGACCCCAGAGATGATAACCCAGGTTGCGGCGGCGCTCGAAGTGGTCCCGGAACAGGTCTTCGACGGCGGGCCAGCGGAACAGGCCGGTCCGCTCGACCGCGTCCCGGGTTACGGTGTCCAGCAGGAGCGCTTTCAGCGGGCCGCGGAACCAGTCGTGCGCCGGGATGTCAAAGCCTTCCTTGCGGCGCTTCAGGACACTGGCCGGGAGCTTGTCGCGCATCAACTCCCGGAGCAGGACCTTGAGACGAGAGCCGCGGATCTTGAAGTGATCCGGCAGCGAGGCGGCAAACTCGACGATCCGGTGATCCAGGAACGGCGGCCGGACCTCGAGCGAGTGGGCCATGCTCATGCGGTCGCACTTACAGAGGATGTCGTCGGGCAGGTAGTAGGCCTGATCGAGCCGCAGGTACCGGCCGAGGGGGCCGGACGAGATGGCGTCCGGCGGGAGCGTGGCCATCAGGTCCGGGGCCGGAGGCAGACAGCCATCGCGGACCAGGCTTGCTTTTTCCGCCTCGGTGAAGGTCCCGTTCCAGAACAGGTGCGCCCGGGCGGGATCGAGCAGCGAGCCCTCCAGGAACCGTTTCAGCTTGTACTCGAAACTGATCTTGTCGTCGGAGACGGGCCACAGCGCCAGCGCCCGCAGGCTCCACCGGCGCAGCGGAGCGGGGACCAGACGGAGGTAACGCGCGTAACCATCGGCCACGTAGGTGTAATAGCCACCCAGAAGCTCGTCGGCGCCCTCCCCACTCAGCGCCACCGTGACCCAGCGGCGGCACATCTTCGACAGGTACCAGACCGGCAGCGCGCCGGCGTCGGCGCTGGGCTCGTCGCAGTACCAGGCCATTTGCTCGATGGCGCCGGCGAGGTCCTCGCCGGGATTGAGGTCGAACTCGTGATGGTCAGTGGCGTATTTCCGGGCCACTTCCCGGAACCAGGGGCTTTCATCGAAACTCCGGCCGCGGAAGGAGACCGAAAATGTCTTCAGGCCGGCGCTGACCTCCTGGCTCGCGTAATGGACCATGGTGGAGGAATCCAGTCCGCCGCTCGCCCAGACGCCCAGCGGCACGTCGGCGATCAGGTGTTCGCGCACGGAGCGCCGCAGCAGAAAGTCCAGCTCCTCGGTGGCCTCCTCCAGTTTCCACGGCCGTGGCGAAGCGCGCAGCTCCCAGTAAGCGCCGGAGGTGGTCGTCCCGTCGCGCCACTCGAGCCAGTGACCCGGAGCCAGCTTGGTGATGCCGTCCACCAAAGTATGCGGGCCCGGCACCCAATTCAGCGAGAGGAAGTGGCTCAGCCCTTCCGGGTTGATGCGGCGGCTGATCTCGGGGTGTTCGAGAATTGCTTTCAGCTCGGAGGCGAAATAGAGCTGGCCGTTGCGGCGGTGGAGGTAGAGCGGCTTGATGCCCATGCGATCCCGGGCCAGCACCAGGCGCCTTTCCGACTGCCGCCACAGGGCCACGGCAAACATGCCGTGCAGGCGGGCAAAGCACTCTTTGTCCCACTCGAGAAAAGCCTTGAGCACCACCTCGGTATCCGAGCGGGAGTGAAACCGGTGGCCGCGCTGGCGGAGCTGGCGGCGGAGATCGGCGTGGTTGTAGATTTCCCCGTTGAAGACGATCACCGCGTCGCCGTCGTCGCTGCGGATGGGCTGCTCGCCGCCGGCCAGGTCGATGATTCGCAGGCGCACGGCGCCCAGCGAGACGTCTTCGGACTCGTAGACTCCCTGCTGATCGGGCCCCCGGTGCGCGAGCAGGCGCGTGACCCGGTCAATTCGCTCAGGATCGGGGGGGGCGCCGCGGTGGGTGAAGCCGGCTATTCCGCACATCGCCGCAATAGTCTTTATAGCACGGTGCCGTCGCAAAAGTGGCGACGGCGTGGATAGTGGCGCCTGGAAACCGAATCACTGGGCGCCGTGCGGGCCGGGGGAAAGCTGCCGGCCCTGGTCACTGAGCGTGACATCCGAGGGGACTT
>CAZXVW010000186.1:0-8606 GCA_964644025.1 uncultured Solibacteraceae bacterium
GGTCAACGATACTTACGGACACCTAGCTGGCGATGCGGTGCTGCGAGAAGCGGCGCGCCGCATGAAAGCGTCCACGCGCAAATACGATTTGCTAGGCCGGTACGGCGGCGAGGAGTTTCTACTCGTGCTGCCCGGCTGCGATGCCGAGGCGGCCGAGCACCAGGCGGAGCGAATACGGGGGAAGATCGAAGGGCAGCCCTTCCCGATACCACAACAGAACCTGAAGGTCACTTGCAGCTTCGGCGCCACTGCGGTCCCCCCGGGCACTTCCGCTCGGGTCGAAGCCGTCATCCGCGTGGCGGACGCCGCCCTGTATCAGGCCAAGGAGGAGGGCCGGAACCGGGTCGTTCGGCTGGCGTTCCGACCCGACGAGTGAAGCACCGGGAAATGATCCGGCCGCCGGGAATCGTTACCGCCCGCGGATCGCGATACCGAGCTCCCGGAGCTGGCGTTCGGGAACCTCCGACGGCGCGTCGCACATCAGGTCGGTGGCCCGGGCGGTCTTCGGAAACGGGATCACCTCGCGGATGGAATTCTCGCCGGCCAGCAGCATCACCATCCGGTCCAGTCCCAGGGCAATACCGCCGTGCGGCGGAGCGCCGTACTCCAACGCCCGCAGCAGGAAGCCGAAGCGCCGCTGCGCTTCCTCGGGGCTGAACCCCAGGGCGGCGAAGACCTTGCTCTGCACATCCCGCCGGTGGATACGGATCGAGCCGGAGCCCAGCTCCACGCCGTTCATTACCAGGTCGTAGGACTTGGCCCGGCAGGTGGCCGGGTCAGTGGCCAGCTTGTCGAGATCGTCATCGTGCACGGAGGTGAACGGATGGTGGGCCGCCACCCAGCGGTTTTCCTCCTCGTCCCATTCAAACATGGGGAAGTCCACTACCCAGAGCAATTCCATCCGTTTGGGATCCAGCAGCCCGTGGCGGTCGGCATACTTGTGCGCGGCGTGCAGGCGCAACTGGCCGCAGGCCTCGAAGACGGCCTGTTCCGGGCGCCAGGAACGCGGCTCGCCGGCCCAGGTGGCCAGCAGCAG
Organism: uncultured Solibacteraceae bacterium; assembly: GCA_964644025.1. Classification (GTDB taxonomy): domain Bacteria; phylum Acidobacteriota; class Terriglobia; order Bryobacterales; family Bryobacteraceae; genus CAZXVW01. Next base: position 1,037 of record CAZXVW010000186.1, read on the forward strand.
CAGATCGTCTTCATCGGTGCCGGTTCGCTGGCGGACGGCAGCCAGTTCGTCCGGGTTCTTTTTTGCCAGAGCCCGGGCGTCGTCGAACACCTTCAGGCCGCGCTCGCGGCCGAACTCGGCCAGCTCAGCCCGCTCCTTCCGGCTAAGTGCTCCAAGCCGGGGAGTTACCACCGCCACCATTGGTAAATCCTCCCGAGTGAGGCCGGTGCTGCGCATCAGGTCAGTGACGTCGTGAAAAGGCGGCAGGCGCAGATCGGGCTTGTCGGTACCGTAGGAGCGCATTGCCTCGGCGTAGCTCATGCGGGGAAAGGGGACTTTCACTTCGAAGCCCGCAACGGCGCAAGCCGCCTGCATGACGGGCTCGATGACGGCGAAGATCTGCTCCGGCTGCGGAAACGACATTTCCAGGTCCAGTTGCGTGAACTCGGGCTGGCGGTCCGCCCGCAGATCCTCGTCGCGGAAGCAACGCACGATCTGGAAGTACTTCTCGTAACCGGCCACCATGAGCAACTGCTTGAACAATTGCGGCGACTGGGGCAGCGCGTAGAAGTGGCCCGGCTGCACGCGGCTGGGCACCAGGTAGTCGCGGGCGCCCTCGGGAGTCGAGCGGGTCATGAACGGCGTCTCGATTTCCAGGAAACCCTGCTCGTAGAGGTGCTCGCGAATGGCCAGGGAGATCTTCGAGCGCAGGATCATGTTGCGCTGCATGCGCGGCCGCCGGAGGTCGACGAAGCGGTACTTCAGGCGCACGTCCTCGCTCACGTCCACCGTGTCCTCCATTGGGAACGGCGGTGTCCGCGACTCGTTCAAGATCCACAGCTTGTCGGCCAGCACCTCGACTTCGCCGGTGGGAATACTCGGATTGATGGTTTCCGGGGACCGGCGGTCCAGCATGCCTTCCACGGCGATAACATACTCCGGGCGGAGGTGCTCCGCCTTGGCGTGGACCTCCTTGTTCCGGTCGGCGCGGAACACCACCTGGGTGACGCCCTCGCGGTCGCGCAGGTGAATGAAAATCACGCCGCCGAGATCGCGGCGCCGGTGCACCCAACCCATCAGCACCGTCCGCTGGCCGGCGTCGGCGGCGCGGAGTTCCCCGCAGTTGTGCGTGCGGCGTAATTCACCGAGAAAATCGAGTGGTACTTTGGATTCCATATTAGTAATTCGAGGAGAACCGGTTGACCAGTTCCTCCCGGGCAATTGCAACCTGTTCGCCCGAGTTCATATCTCTTAGTGCATATTTACCGGTGGCAATCTCGTCGTCGCCCACCAGTAACGTGTAACGGGCGCCGAGTTTGTGGGAAAGCTCGAGCAGCCGTTTCAGACGTCCGCCCATACCCATTTCCACGCGAGCGCCCGCCTCGCGCAGCTCGAAAGCAAGCTGGCCGGCGTGCAGGATCGCCGCCTCGCCCACCGGCGCGATGAAGACATCAATCTGCGCCCGGAACCCGCCGGGATTGAGCTGTTCGAGCACCATCACCAGGCGGTCTTCGCCGATCGAGAAGCCCATCCCCGGCGCGGGCGTCTTCGAACCGAGCTCTTCGGCCAGGCCGTCGTAGCGGCCGCCGCCCAGCACGGCATCCTGAGCGCCGAGGGCGTCGTGGACGATCTCGAAAGTAGTGCGGGTGTAGTAGTCCAGGCCCCGCACCAGCCGCGGCGTGATGAGGTAGCCGATTTCCCGGTCGTTGAGCCAGCGCTGAACCCGGTCGAAATGCTCGCGGCACCCCGGGCACAGGTGTTCAAGAATCGACGGGAGTTCCTCAATGATGGCCTGATCCTCCGGCACCTTGCAGTCCAGGACCCGCAGCGGGTTGGTCTCCGAGCGCCGCTGGCAATCCCGGCACATTCGCGGCGCCACCTGCTTCAGCTTCTCCCGCAGCGCGGCCACGTAAGCCGGCCGGCACTGGCGGCAGCCCACCGAGTTCAACAGCAGCTTCACGTCGGCCAGGCCGAGCTTCCGGAACAACTGAACCGCCATCTCGATAACCTCGGCGTCGACGAACGGCGAATCTGAGCCGATGCATTCGGCGCCGATCTGGTAAAACTGCCGGTAGCGGCCCTTCTGGGGGCGCTCGCGCCGGAACATCGGGCCGAGGTAGTAATATTTCTTCACCCCGGGCGACTGGTCGAGCCGGTGCTCGATGTAGGAACGGATCACTGAAGCCGTGCACTCGGGCCGCAGCGTCAGAGAGGTCCCGTCACGGTCGGTGAAGCTGTACATCTCCTTGGTGACGATGTCGGTATCCTCGCCCACGCCGCGCGCAAACAGCACGGTCTGCTCGAGGATCGGAGTGCGTATCTCCTGGTAGTTGTAAGCGGCGAACACCTGCCGGGCGACAGCTTCGACGTGGTTCCATACCGCCGTGGCCGGCGGCAGCAGGTCTCGGGTTCCTTTAACGGCTTTGATCAAGTGGTGTAATAGCGCGACGGACGCGCATTATGAACGGAGTTTGATTCACCATGCTACCACACCGGAGGCGCGGCCCGGCGCGCGCTACAATCGTGTTTATGGTGCGTCTGGCTGGCTTCATCTCCTTGTTCCTGCTCTTCGTTTCGGGCGCGGCGGCGCAGAAAGAGCCGTTCAACGTCCACGGATTGCTGGAGCTGCAGCGGATCAGCGATCCTCAGCTTTCGCCCGACGGCTCCACAGTCGCCTTCACCGTGCAGACGATCGACCTGGACAACAACAGCAAGCCGCGGCAGATCTACACGGTGCCGGTGGCCGGCGGCAGCCCGCGCCGCATCACCTGGGCCGGGACATCCAACTACCGGCCCCGCTGGTCGCCTGATTCCCGGCAAATCGCCTTTATCTCGAACCGCAGCGGTTCCTCCCAGGTCTGGATCATGGATGCCGACGGTTCCAGCCCCCGCCAGATCACTGACCTGGCCACCGAAGCCGCCGGGGTGCTGTTCTCGCCCGACGGCGAGAATCTCTTGTTCACCAGCCAGGTGTACCCGGACTGCGAAACGGAAGCCTGCAATGCCGCGCGGCTGGAGGCGGAGAGAAACACACCGGTCAAGGCGCGCCTTTACGATTCCCTCTTGTATCGCCATTGGGACCATTGGCGTACCGAGCGGCGAACCCACCTGATGGTGGTGCCGGTGACCGGCGGGCCGGTTCGGGACTTGACGCCGGGACCTCACGACGTGCCGCCGTTTTCCCTCGGTGGGCCCGACGGCTATGCGATCTCACCAGACGGCCAGGAAGTCTGCTATGTGATGAAGCCGGACCCGAACCCGGCGGCCAATACGAACTCGGAGCTTTTCGTGGTGCCGGTCGAAGGGGGAGAACCGGTGCGGCTCACCAACATGCCGGGCGCTGACAATGGGCCCAGGTATTCCCCGGATGGCAACTACATCGCGTTCCTCTCCCAGATGAGAGCCGGCTACGAGAGCGATCGCTGGCGGCTCGCGGTGATTCACCGCGTGCCGGTGGAAGAAGAGACGCCGGGAATCGAGGAACTGAGCCCCCAAACTCCGGCCGCCGCACCCAAGACTCAACCCAGCCAGCAACAGCCGCCGGGCGCGGCCGGGGAACAGGAGAAACCCCGGTGGCGCTGGGATCCCGATTCCATCACGTTCCTCACCGACGGGCTGGATCGTCCGGTGACCAGCTTCACCTGGTCGCCCGATTCCACCCGCCTGTTCTTCACCACCGAGGACCGCGGTCGCGAGAGCATCCAGATGATGTCGGTGAAAGGAGGCGCGGTGCGGGTAGTGGTGACCGGCGCCAGCACCCTCGGTGATGAGCAGCTCACTCCGGACGGCCGCACCATGATCTACACCGAGCAAAGCGGGTCCAAGCCGGTGGACATCTTCGCCGCCTCGGCCGCCGGCGGAGAGCCCCTGCAGCTCACCAATCTCAACTACTCGATCCTAGAGCGCTACCAGCTCACTCCCTACGAGGAGTTCCGCGTGGAGGGCGCCGGCCAGACGCCGGTTCACAGCTTTCTGCTGAAGCCGCCCGGGTTCGACCCAAACCGGCGTTACCCGGTGCTGTTTCTCATTCACGGCGGCCCCCAGGGCGCCTGGGGAGAAAGCTGGAGCTATCGCTGGAACGCCCAGGTTTTCGCCGGGGCCGGTTACGTCGTCGTCATGCCCAACCCGCGCGGTTCCACCGGCTACGGACAGCGCTTCACCGACGACATCAACGCCGACTACGGCGGCAAGGTCTTCGAAGACATCATGGCCGTGGTGGACCATGTCTCTTCCCTGCCCTATGTAGATCCGGACCGCATGGCCGCCGCCGGCGGCTCCTACGGCGGTTACATGATCAACTGGATGCTCGGCCATACGCAACGGTTCCGCGCCTTTGTTTCCCATGCCGGCATCTTCGATCTGCCCAGCTTCGCCCTCGCCACCGAGGAGCTCTGGTTCCCCATCTGGGATTTGCAGGGGATGCCGTGGGAAAACCCCGAAACTTATCAACGCTGGTCGCCGAGCCAGTTCATCAGCGATTTCTTCACCCCCACCCTGGTGATCCACGGCGAGCGGGATTTCCGCGTCCCTTACACCCAGGGGTTGCAGTTGTTCACCGCGCTGCAAATGCAGCAAGTGCCTTCCAAACTGCTGATCTTCCCGGACGAGGGCCACTGGATCCAGAAGCCGCAGAACAGCGTCCTGTGGTATGACACCTTCCTCGACTGGATCAACCGCTGGGTCAACCAGCCCGCCGAATTGGAGCCGGTAACCTCGTCTGCTTCCCAGTAACTGTGGACGGGACGCGGGCCAGTGGTTTAACTCCACTGGCGCGGGCGCTTGGTGTATGGTGTTTCCAGGGAGGATGAGTGATGCGATGCCCTTCTTGCGGTTTCGAGAATCCTGAGGGACTGAAATTCTGCGGCCAGTGCGGCGCGCGCCTGCAGGAGGATGCCACGGCGCAGCAGGCAGCCGGCGCCCCGGGCGCCGCGGCCCGGACGAAAGAGGAGTTCCTGATCGGTGGCGACCGGGTGGCCAGGCTCGGGGACCGGCTGATCGCGGTGGTGCTGGACATGCTCCTGCTGGCCGCCCTGTTCGCCGTGTTCGGGATGTGGTACGCCGCCCCGCGCGGCGGAATCACGGCGCACGGTTTTTCACTGGCTGGAACCTCGGCAATCGTGGTTGTGCTGGTGGTGGCGTTCGTCGGTTTGCTGTACTACTGGCTGGCGGAGGGCTGCCTGGGAACAACGTTGGGCAAGGCGATCGTCGGCATTCGGGTGCTGAGGAGTGACGGTTCGCGTTGCGGCTTGCGGGCGTCCATGATCCGCAACGCGCTGCGCGTGGTCGACGGAATCGCCGCCTACCTGGTGGGATTTCTGGTCGCCGTGCTATCGAAGCGGCGGCAGCGCATAGGAGACCGCGTGGCCGACACCGTGGTCACCGAGCATGGCTCGCCCGGAGCGATCCGGGCACTGGCGTTGATCGTATGGCTGGCGCTGGTGGCGGGCGGAATTGTCCAGGCGTACCGGATCCACCAGCGAACGCCGGCCGGCCCGGGCGCCGGACAAGCCGGAGAGGCTGCTGCGGCAGCGCCGGCGACCAGTCCGGCGCAAGCCGCCAGTTCCCCCGCTCCGGTCACGCGTCCGGAGTTCCGGCCCAGTGTCCAAAGTACGGGTGAGTTGAAGATGACCCGCTTTGACTTCGTGACAGGGGAAGGCGGCGCCGTGCGCCCGTACGCGCCGTATCACCGCGGCGACGTGGTCCACGTCGAATACCGCATCGAAGATTTCGCCCGTGATTCCGGTTCGCGAATGCGGCTCAATGTCAAAGCGATGGCGACGGACCCCCGGGGAAAGCTCCTGTACCCCGCCTGGACCCGGCGCATCGAGCAGCAATCCGACGGCAGCCCCGTGAACGGCTCCTATTCGGTGGAGCTGCAAGCGTACATGCCGCCGGGCGATTGTCAAATCCGGATCGAAGCTGACGATGAAGTCAGCGGCGCGCATCTCGAGATGACCGCGCCCTTCGCCGTCGAAGGACCGCCGATCCGGCCCGCCGAGCGGTTCGAGCTGAGGGACTTCGCGCTGTCCATGGTCGAAGGCGGTGAAGCCCCTGCCCGTCTCGCGCTCCAGGGCGCCGGCACGGTCTACATGCGGTGCAAGCTGTTCGGACTGCAATTTCAAGGGGACCGCGTGGATGTGCGGATGGGTCTCACCGTCCGCGACCCCACCGGCAAGGTGGCGCTCGACAACCCGGACTACTTCCGCAGCACCGATGAATTCCCTTATCACCCGGACACCTTCTTCCTTCCGGTCAGCGGCCATTTGAGCGTTCCCGAAGGCATGGCCAAAGGCACATACACGCTGGAGTACCTGGCCAGGGACAACATCGCGGGCGTCCAGATCGGGCGCACGGCAACGCTCGAGCTGCGGTAACCTCGGACGGATTGAAGTGGTGGGTGCACGGGCGGCCGGCATCAGCCGGCTCCGGCGGCAAGCCCGGCCGGCGCCTTGCTCTGCCGCCCCCCGGCGGAATAAGCTGGACTTTCGGAACCCAAGCGAACAGGGCACGATCGAGTACCTACTACCTACAATGAAACCAAGTCAAGCAACTAAAATGTCGGGCCGGCTGGTGATGGCCGGCGCACTGATGCTGTGGGGTGTGGCGCTCCGGGCCGCGCCAGAGAGCCCCAATGTCGTCGTGATCGTTTCCGATGACCAGGGGTACGCGGATATCAGCGCCTACGCGCACCCCCCGGAAGTTTCCACCCCGAATCTCGACCGGCTGGCCGAACAAGGGGTGCGATTCACCAACGGTTACGCCAGCGGCTACGTCTGCGCACCCACACGGGCGGGACTGCTGACGGGCCGCTATCAGCAGCGATTCGGCTTTTACACGGCCGGGGATTCCCGGGCCGGGATGCCGCTCGGGGAAATCACCATCGCCGACCTGCTGCGGAAAGCCGGCTACGCTACCGGCGTCTTCGGCAAGTGGCACTTGGGCATCGAACCGCCCTACCATCCCCTGAAACGCGGCTTCGATGAATTCTACGGCTTCCTCGGCCATGGCGCCCACGACTACTTCAAGCTCACTCGCACCAGCTATTACAACTCGATTTACCGCAACCTCGAAATCATCGATGACACCGGCTACCTGACCGACAACCTGGGGCGGGAAGCTGTCTCCTTCATCGAGCGCCATCGCGCCGGACCGTTTTTCCTGTACCTGCCATTCAATGCCGTCCACTGGCCGCTGCAGGCGCCGGCCGCCGACATCAAGCGGTTCCACACCGGCAGCGAGAACCGCGACATCTACCTGGCGATGCTTTACCGTATGGACCTCGCCGTCGGCCGGGTGCTGGACACGCTCAAGCGCTTTGGTCTGGAAGAGAATACGCTGGTGTTTTTCCTTTCCGACAATGGCGGAGCAAAGAAAAACTACGCCAGCAACGGCGCGCTCCGCGACTTCAAGCACAGTGTCTACGAGGGCGGCATCCGCGTTCCGTTCATCGTGAAATGGCCGGCCCGGCTTCCGAAAAACGCGGTGTGTGACGAGCCGGTGATCTCGCTGGATATCTTTCCGACCATTTGCGCGGCGGTCGGCGTCCCGCTGCCGAAAGACCGCGTTTACGACGGCCGCAACATGCTGCCCG
>CAZXVW010000187.1:0-8589 GCA_964644025.1 uncultured Solibacteraceae bacterium
GCGGCCACGTCGCGGAAGCGCCCTTCCTCGCCCGGGGTTGCCGGTATCCCCGCCAGCTCCGCTACCCGTTCGGCCATCCGCCGCACCTCATCGTTGTCATGCCGCGGATGATGGTGCACGAGCATCAGGTGATTGGCGCCGGCCTGCCGGGCGTAGCCGGCCACCGCCCCCAGGCTGGAATGCCCGGCGATCTTCTCTCTGGCGGCTTCCTCGTCGGTCAGCCAAAGCTCGTGCATCAGAAGCCGGACACCCCGGACCCACTCCAGCCGCTCCGCGTCCACGCCGGTATCGGTCACATAGGCGATCTCGTCGCCGATGCGGATCCCCATCGACCCGCCGGCATGCGGCTGGGCCCAGCAGCGCAATTGCAGTTCGCCAATCCGGAGTTCGTGCTCCCGCACCGGGATTAGCTCCACTGCGGCGGGAAACGCCTCGATCTTCACCGGGAACAGGGGCGGCGCCAGCAACCGCTCCAGCGCGGTCCGCGGATCGGATTCCACCATCGGATCAGCGGGACCGAAAATCCGGATGCGCCCGCGCGGCCACACCGCGGGCAAATAGGACAAACCCGCGACATGGTCCAGATGATAATGCGACAGAACAATGTCCAGATCCCGGTAACCGGCCACGGCCGCGGCAACGGGCGGCTCGAGAAGCCGGGCTACACCAGTGCCGGCGTCCAGCAAAAGGGCCTGTTTCGCGGTCAGCACCAAGAAGCTCATGGTCTGCCGGCCGTGGGAGGGAAAATAGCCGTTCGTGCCGAGCGGAGCCAGTTGCATTATCGAAGTATCTCTCCTGTTAACCATCGTAACCGGTGGCGCCGTCCATTTTTCGGCCGCGGCGGGACGGAGCAGCGTCAACCCGGCGCAATGAGGTTCTTGCTGATGGCGAACTTGACCAACCCGGCGACGTCATGAATGTCCAGCTTCCGCATCAGGCTGGCCCGGTAGGTGTCCACCGTTTTCGGGCTCAACTCCAGCCGCGCGGCGATCTCCTTGGCGCGGATCCCCTCCACCAGCAGGGTGAACACCTGGTACTCGCGCGCGCTGAGCATCTGCAACGGGTCCTCGGCGCCCGGCTTGCGGCTGGCGACGAAGATCTGCTCCAGGTCCAGTGAGGGCGAGACATAAACGCCGCCCTCGCTCACCTGCTCAAGAGCCTCCAGCAGACAGCGGCCGGGATCCGCTTTGAGAACATACCCGCTCGCCCCGCTGCGCAGCACTTCGACCACCGTCTTGCGGTCCTGCCTGGCGCCCATGATCACCAGCTTGGTCTCGGAGCCGGACCGGCGGAGTTTGCCGACCGCTTCCAGCGTGAACAACCTGGGCAGGCTCAGGTCCAGAACGGCGAGATCGGGCTTCCGGCTCCGGATCAGCTCCACCGCCGTCTCCCCGTCCTCGCAAAGGCCGACCACGACGTAGCCGGCCCTGGATTCGCAAAGAGCGGCCAGTCCGTCCCGCACGAGCGCGAGTCCTTCCGCGATAACTACGGTTTTCTTCGTCTCCTCGTCCATCTTGATTGCCCCGCGTACAACTGAAGCGAGGCGGGATCCCCGGTCACTCGACTCCTGGCGGAATGGGTGCAGCGACGCCCGCCTGCGGCTGGCTCCGGCAATGTTCCGGCCGCCCGGTTTCCAAGCCCGGCCCGGCCTGTTTTCGAACCGCTCGCTCTGCGGGGCGCAAGCCAGCCGGCAGACTGAGCGGAAGCCGGCCCCCCCTTGATTCAGCCCTGGTCCCGGCTTGCCGGCCAGAACGGTGCACGGGGTTACGAAAAACTCCGCACGCCGGCGGCCTCGTCGTCGAAGACTTCAAATACGGTGTACAGTTTCGTGATTTGCAGCAGGTCCTGAATCCGCTTGGTGAGGTTCAGCAGTTTCAGTTGCCCACCCTGGTTGGTGAGGGTGGTGTAACCGGAGACGAGTTCCCCAATCCCCGAGCTGTCAATGTAGGTGACCCCCCCAAGGTTCAGCAACAGCTTCTTCTCGCCATTGGCAACCAGGTTCCGGATCGTGTCACGAAATGAGCTTGATCCTTCCCCCAGGGTGATCCGGCCGACCGCGTCGATCACGGTCACATCCCCGACTTTTCGTGTCGTTAGTTTCACACTCACAAGCTTTCTCCTTCTCTAGCAACAAGTTAATTCCGGGCTACTTGTTCGGCTTCAAATAGCGCACGAGTCTGAATTCGGTACCGGTGGGCCGTAGCCGGCGCACTTCGAACTCGTCCATAAATGCCTTCATCAGGAACAGCCCCCGGCCGGACTGGTTCAGCAGGTTTTCCCGCGCCAGCGGATCCGGAATCGCATCGATATCGAAGCCCTTGCCCTCGTCGGCCACGGTAATCGTCAGCCGGCCCGGCTCACGGGTAACCGACACCCGAACCTTCTTGTTCCGGTTGTAACGATTCCCGTGCACGACCGCGTTGACCACTGACTCCCGGACGGCCATTCCGATCTGGTAGCGGACCTCTTCGTCAAAGCCCGCCTCCGCGGCCGCCTTGAGCACCAGCGCCTCGGCGGTGTCAACACTTTCCAGGGTGGAATCCAATAGCGAAACCACGCGCGTCGTTCCGCCGCTTGTCTTTTCAGCCATGGTGATATTGCGGCCGCAGCGTGGCCAATCAAAACCGCTACCTTAGACTAGTCTAGCGAAAAAAGTCAATCGGAACGCCGCCCCGGACCGCGGTGCCGGCCGGAATAGTACAATACAGTTCTCATGAAGGACTGGAAACTCGTCGCCCAAGGGCTCAGACTGGACATTCCCGCTGACGGCCTCCGGCGGGCTGCGGCGGCGCTGGAAACCGTCGAGGCTGAGTTCCGCCCGCTGCTCTCTGGCATCCCTGTTTTCTCCGAGCCGGCTTACGTGTCGTTGCGCTTCCCGGAGCGGCAATGACCATCCAGGAAGCCGGCGCGCTGCTGCGGGCCCGGAAAATATCCTCGGTCGAGTTAACCACGGAATGCCTGGAGCGAATCGAGCGGCTCCAGCCCAGGCTCAACGCCTTTCTGACCGTGACGGGCGAGGCGGCGCTGGCGGCCGCCCGCCGCCGTGATCAGGAACTGGCCCGGGGGCAGGTTCGCGGGCCGCTGCACGGAATTCCGGTGGCTGTCAAGGACGTATTTTGCACCCGGGGCGTCCGGACGACGTGCGGCTCGGCCCTGTTCGCTGACCACGTCCCGGATTTTGACGCCGCCGTGGTGGAACGGCTGCGGGAAGCCGGCGCCGTGCTGGTCGGCAAGACTTCGATGCACGAGCTGGCCTACGGGATCACCTCGACCAACCCACACTTCGGCGCCGTGCGGAACCCTTGGGACCTGGAACGCATCCCGGGCGGCTCCAGCGGCGGCTCGGGCGCGGCGGTTGCCGCCGGGCTGGCCTTCATGGCCATGGGCTCGGACACCGGAGGCTCGATCCGTATCCCAGCTTGTTTCTGTGGGGTGGCCGGGCTGAAGCCCACCACCGGCCGGGTGAGCCGGTTCGGCGTGATGCCCCTGGATTTCACCCTGGATCACATGGGCCCGCTGACCCGGTCGGTCCGGGATGCGGCCCTGACGTTGGACGTGCTGGCCGGGCACGATCCGCGGGACGAGTCCTCCAGCCGGGCGCCGGTTCCGGCCAGTTACGCGCCGGAGGGCGAGGTCTCCGTCCGCGGTTTGCGAGTGGGGGTTCCGGAAAACTTTTACTTCGACCGGGTGATGGAGCAGGTCGAGCGGTCCGTGCGGCAAATGGCAGCGACCGCCGTTGAGCTGGGAGCGGAACTCCACCCCGTGCGCGTGCCCGACATCGCGGCGATCAACACGGTCGGGCGCCTGATCCTGTTTGCCGAGGCCTCCGCCGTGATGGAGCCTTACCTGGCCGAACGGGACAAGTTCGGAGCCGACGTCATCGGCTTGCTCGACCAGGGCCGCCTGATCCCGGCCACCGACTACATCAACGCCCAGCGGCTCCGGCGGCTCGCCCAGCGGGAATTTGACGCCCTGTGGAAGCAGGTGGATTGCCTCCTCACCCCCACCACGCCGATCGAGGCCCCGAGAATCGGCCAGGCCGAGGTCCGCTGGGATTCCGGCGCCGAAGATGCCCGGCTCGCGGCGACGCGCCTGGTGCGCGCCTTCAACGTGCTCGGACTGCCGGCCCTGTCGTTGCCCTGCGGCTTTACCCGGAACGGGTTGCCGGTCGGTCTCCAGATCGCCGGGCCCGCATTCGCCGAGCAGCGCGTTCTCCGCCTGGGCATCGCCCTGCAGGAAGCCACCAGCTATCACCGGCGGCGGCCGGCCGGCCTGGAGCCGGTGCGCTAGCACCCCCGCCCTTTCTTCTCCGGCCATCGCGATCTTCGTCGCCGCCCCTAATTGCGTCCCCCGTCTCCGCCGATAGACAGGCAAAGAAGGAATTGCCGTGTCCCGTTGCACTGTCTACGCCTGCGATGCCGAGCCCATTGTGCTGGAAGGGCTGCGGTGCCTGATCGAGCGCACTCCGGAATTCGATCTGGTGGGAGAGGCAGCCACCCCGGCCGAGTCCCTGGGCGAGATCGGCAGCCTGCGCCCGCAACTCCTGCTGCTCGACTACCGGGCCGGCTGGCAGGAGGTAAACCGGGTGGCGGCCGCCGTGAAAAGCATCTCGCCGGATACCAAGCCGGTGCTCTGGGGACGGGATCTGACGGCCGGTGATTCCTACCGTGCCCTCCACGCCGGCGTCCGCGGAATCTTCAATCGCACCCTCTCCACCGCGCGCCTGCTGGAGTGTCTCCGGCGAGTGGCTGCGGGCGGCGTGTGGATGGAAGGACCGGACGAGGGGCCGTGGCGCCGGGCCACGAATCGATCCGCCCCTCCCCGGCTCACCCCGCGGGAGCGCGAGGTCGTCCAACTGGTGGCTGAGGGACTGAAGAACCGGGAAATCGCGCAGAAGCTCGCCATCACCCCGGGAACCGTGAAGGTCCACCTGATGCATGTATTCGAGAAAACCCTGGTCAAGGACCGCTTCCAACTCGCCGTTCAGGCCCGCGCCCTGCTCGAGGAGCCCGAAGTTAAGCGATGAGACAACCCGCCCATCCGGGACCAGCCCCGCCGGCCCAAACCAGCCGGTCTGCGGCCGTCCCCGTCACGAACCCGGGCCCGCTCCGGGGCTGGAAGCGCTGGCTCGCGCCGTCGCTGTCGGACCTGTTGTTTGTCTCTATTATTGTTTGGTTATTTATCGCCAGCAATGAAGGCTGGGGGCGCCTGCTCGCCGATGGCGACACGGGGTGGCACGTCCGGGTCGGCGAATCCATTCTGGCGACCGGTACGGTTCCCCGGACGGACCCGTTTTCTTTCTCCAAGCCCGGCGAGCCCTGGTTTGCCTGGGAGTGGCTCAGCGACGTCGTCTTCGCCGCCGCCCACCGGCAGCTCGGGTTGAAAGGGGTCACCCTGCTGGGCGGAATCCTCATCGCCCTGTTCGGCACGCTGCTCATCCGGTACATGATCTGGCGGGGCTGCCAGCCGCTGGCCGCGCTGGCGCTCGGTCTGGCGGGTTTCGGCGCCGCCTCGATTCACTACCTGGCCCGCCCGCACCTGTTCACGCTCGTATTGCTGGTGGTGGCGCTGTGGCTGCTCGAAAGTGACCGCCGGAATCCCTCGGCCCGGATCTGGCTCCTGGTACCGCTGACCGCCGTGTGGACGAACCTGCACGGCGGCTTTCTCGCCTTGCTGGCCTGCATGGGGGTGCTGGCGGCCGGCAGCGCCTTGGAAGCCCTGTGGAACCGGGATTCGGCCCGGGCCGGCTGGCGCGCGGCCCGGCGCTACGCTGGTGTCGGCGCCGCCTGCGCAGCCGCTTCCCTGCTCAATCCCTACGGCTTGGAACTCCATCGCCACATGGCCGCCTATCTGCGATCGGAGTGGATCAAAGACGTCATCATGGAGTTCCAGTCGCCGAGCTTCCGGACCGAGAACGTCTTCCAGTTCGAGGGGCTGATGTTTCTGGGGTTGATGACCGCCGGCCTGCTGCTGGCCCGGCGCCGGGTGGTGGAGGCCGGCTGGATTCTGCTGTGGGCGCACCTGTCGCTCGGCTCGGTCCGCCATATTCCCATCTTTGTGATTGTGGCTACCCCGGTGGTGGCTTCCGAGGTCACTCGCCTCTGGCAGCGGGCGGCGGATCATTGGCAACCGCGCAGCGTGCCGGGTATCCTGACCCGCGTTTCCACCGACCTCGGGCCGGGCTTTCGCCGGACGAGCCTGTGGCTGGTCCTCGCGCTGCTGTTCCTCCTCCTCAGCCCCTGGGGACTCCGCTGGCCCACGGATTTCCCGGCCAAAGATTACCCCACCGAGTTGATCCACCGCCACCGGGCACAAATCAGCCGGGCACGTATTTTCACCGATGACCAGTGGGCCGATTATCTTCTCTACTGCTTTTACCCCCGCCAGCGTGTCTTTTTCGACGGCCGGAGTGATTTCTACGGGCCCGAGATCGGCAACCAGTACATCGCCCTGTCCCGGGGCAAGAGCAATTGGCGGGAGATCCTGGACCGCTACCGCATCGACTTGGTACTGAGCCCGGCGGATTGGCCGCTGGCTTCGCTGCTGGAGCTAAGTCCGGACTGGAGGGAGCTGGACCGCGGTGACGAGGCGGTTCTGTATGAGCGCCGGCGCTGAAGGTGATTCGTTGATCGACAATGTCTAAATCGCAAAATCCACACAGCGGCCCAATAAAAAATGTTCCGGCCGGACTAATGAAACAGACCGTGGCGACCGAAAGTACTAATGGAGATCACCACGAATGAAGACCGGGAAGAGGAACCGAGCAAGCATTCTGTCTGGTCGGCCTTCGGGGAGGCGGCGGGCAGGCCGGGCGCCGGAGCCCGGTTCCGGCTGCGAAACCCGGTCCCCCGGAGGTCTGCGATGAGCGCTGAAATCCTGGTCGCCGTGGCGGTTGGCGTGGCCGCGATCATCGAGGATCTGAAGCGCGGGAAGATCTCCAACTGGATTCCGATCGCCGCGCTGGCCGGCGGATTGCTTTGCCAGCTTGGCCGCCATGGATGGCGGGGAGCGGGAGTGGCCGCCGTGGGAGCGGTGAGTGGGTTCGCGGTGTTTCTGATTTTCTACCTGTTGGGTGGAATGGGCGGAGGAGATGTGAAGCTGATGGCTGGCTTCGGGGCCCTGTTGGGTGCCGGCCGGCTTTTGGAGGCTGCCTTTTGGATTGCCCTGATCGGCGGGCTGATGGCGGTGGCCGTGATTGGTATCAGTTGGGCGCGGTCCCGTCGGAGCGGGCAGCCCGGGGCGCGGGTGTCTCCCAAGACGATTCCCTATGCCCCGGCGATTGCGCTCGGGGTCTGGCTGGCCCTGATACCAAGAAGTTGAGTGGCAGGCGGGCGAGGGTGGCCCGCCGGAACGGAAAGTTGGAAAGCCTAGCTTCAGGAGAATAAGGCCATGGATCGCAGGTTTTTAACGGTTCTCGGCGTGAGCCTGGTATTCGCGCTGGTCGTCTCGAGCATTTTCTACCAGATCTCGACCCGTTCTGGCAAATCTTCAGAACGGGCCGAACAGACAGATATGAGGGACGTGGTGGTGGCGGTGAAACCGCTGGATGTAGGTTCCACGGTCAAGCCTGACGACGTGAAGGTAGTGAAGGTGCCTGCCTCTCAGTTCCCGGTCGGCGGCATCTCGAACGTCGAAGAGGTCGTGGACCGGCCGGTGGTGAGCAAAATCCTGATGGATGAGCCGGTGCGTGAGGGCCGCCTGGCGGCCAGGGGAAGCGGCGTCGGCCTGGCGCCAATCATTCCCGAAGGGATGCGCGCGGTATCGATCCACGTCGATGAAGTCGTCGGAGTTGCCGGGTTCGTCCTGCCGGGCATGCGGGTTGATGTTCTGGTAACCGGGCAACCGCCGTCGGCCGACGGCACGGTGACGGTGACCGTGCTGCAGAACATCCTGGTGCTGTCGGCGGGGCAGACCATTCAGCCGGATTCGCAGGGAAAGGCCATTAACGCCCCCACGGTCACTCTGTTGGTGACGCCGGAGCAGGCCGAGAAACTGACCCTGGCGGCCAACGAGGGCCGCGTACAACTGGTGCTTCGCAATGGCAGCGACCAGAAGCTCGCCAAAACGAAAGGAATCGCGCTAAGCGATCTGTACGGGGCGGCGGGCAACAAGAAGGTGAAGCCTGCTTCCCCGCGGCCCCAGCCGGCGCCGGTGGCGGCGCGGCTGCCGGCCCCGCCGCCCCCGCCTCCGCAGAACGAGATTGTCGTGTTCCGCGGAACGGAGAAATCGGTTGAAGTTGTCAAGGCCGCCCAGACGGGCGATCAGGGGAGCTATCGATGAGCGCACGAAATTGCCTGAGACGCGGCGTCACGGTGCTTCTGG
The DNA here is from genome assembly GCA_964644025.1 of uncultured Solibacteraceae bacterium. Lineage (GTDB taxonomy): Bacteria > Acidobacteriota > Terriglobia > Bryobacterales > Bryobacteraceae > CAZXVW01. The sequence continues at coordinate 8,323 of CAZXVW010000187.1, forward strand.
TGATGAGTTGGAGCGCCGTGGGGCTGGTGGCGCGGACCAGCGTCGAAGATCTGAAAGTAACCGTCGGCAAGAGCATCGTTGTCGACTACCCGACCGACATCGCGCGGATCTCGACCAGCAATCCTGATGTCATTGACGCGGTGGCCGTAAGCACCCGCGAAATCCTGCTCAACGCCAAATCGCACGGCACCGCGACGGTGGTGGTGTGGGCCAAAAGCGGCCAGCGGAATTTCTACAACATCACCGTGGCGCACAAGATCGGAAGAT
>CAZXVW010000188.1:0-8407 GCA_964644025.1 uncultured Solibacteraceae bacterium
AGGTTCCGCGCTCCCCTCATTCTAACCCGGCGGTGGGCCGGCGCCCCGGCGGGTGGCCGTCAGATCTCCCTTTCCGGCAGCCGCGGGGGCTTCTTCTGCAGCGCTTCGGCCCAGATCCGCTTGAGCTTCTCGTAGCTGCTGAAGAAGGCGTCCTTGAGTTCCCGGGGCGCGAATTCGGCGCACACCGTAGCCGCCCCGATCAAGTATGGTGCATACCGGGACTCGGCCACCGATTTCGGCGGAGGTTTCCGGGAAAAGGCTACCAGGACCAGCACCAGCGCCACCGCCGCCACGGCTCCTCGGAGCAGGCCGAAGCCCGCGCCCAGCAGGCGGTCCATCCAGCTCAGGCCGGCCCACTTGAACAGGGCAGCGAGGAGTTTGCCCAGCAAGGCCCCGGCCACCACACACACCAGGAAGACGATCCAGAAGCCGATGAAATTCGCCACCCCTTTCGAGCTGACGAACGGCAGCAGATAATAGGCGGCGGTTCCGTAAAACCAGATCCCCACGACCACTCCGACGATGGCCGCCGCGAAGCCGATTCCCACACGCGCGATGTCTTTCTTGGGCCCGGCGACCACCGAGAGGGCCACGATGACGATTAGTACAATGTCCAGCCAGTTCAACGTCACAGAGATTTGCCGCTCAGCCGGCGGTAGGCCTCCAGGTACTTCTCGCTGGTATTCCGGGCGACCTCCGGCGGCAGCGCGGGCGCCGGAGGCTTCTTGTTCCAGTGAATCGATTCCAGGTAATCACGCACATACTGCTTGTCGAAGGAAAGCTGGGGCCCGCCGGGCTGGTAGCTGTCGGCCGGCCAGAAACGGGAGGAATCCGGAGTCAGGGCCTCGTCGGCCAGCACCAGCTCGCCGTCCACGAAGCCGAACTCGAACTTCGTGTCAGCGATGATAATGCCCCGGCTGGCCGCGTATTCGGCCGCGCGCGAATAAATGTCGAGCGTCAGGTCGCGGACCTTGGCGGCTACGTCGGCGCCGATCATGCCGGCGGCTTCCTCGAAGGAAATGTTGATGTCGTGGCCTGTCTCCGCCTTCGTGGCCGGAGTAAAGATCGGCTCCGGAAGCTTGGCGCTCTCCACCAGCCCCTCGGGCAGCCGTATCCCGCAGATGGCGCCGGTGCGCTGGTAGTCCTTCCAGCCGGACCCGGCGAGGTACCCGCGGGCGACGCATTCCACCGGCAACATCTCCGCCCGGCTGACCAGCATCGAACGCCGCTCAAGCTGATCGCGAAACTCCGGCAGCGGAGCCGGGTAGGTCTCAACCCGCGCGGTAATCAGATGGGTGGGCAGAATGTCCTCGAAGAAGTCGAACCAGAACAGCGAGAGTTGGGTGAGCACTTCGCCTTTGTGCGGGATGCCGGTGGCCAGAATGTAGTCGAAGGCGGAAATACGGTCCGTGGCCACGATCAGGAATTCATCACCCACCTCGTAAATGTCACGCACCTTTCCCCGGGCGTGGAGGGTGACACCGGGAAGGTTGGTTTCGAGCAGAACGTTGTTGTCACTCATCATAAAGCCTCGCGCCAGGGCCGGCCGGGCCCCGGCGGTCCCCTGTCCCCAGGCGCGACCCATGCACTGCTCGCAGGCAGCGCCGGAGACAGCTCGCCTCACACTTTCGAAATCTCTTGCCAGGTAACTTCTTTACCGGTGACGCATGCCTTCAGCGCCATCACCGCCGTGAGCGTGCTCTCGGCGGCCGCCACGCCCGCGTTTTCAATCTTGCCCTTCCGGGCGCCTTCCACGAACTCGTTCACGGCATCCTGCGTGATGTCATAGTCGGTTTTCACCGTCGTCGGGCGTTGGCCGGCGGGCATGACCGTGTACCCTTTCCGGGACGTGCTGATAGCTCCCTGTTCGCAGATGAAGGTCTCGCCGACGTCGCGGTAGCCGGAGCTACGGAACTGGTTGGCCGCGTAGCTGAAAATCATTCCGTTGGCGAACTCGAACGTGCAAGCCAGGTTGTCAAAGACGTCGCCGTAGAGACGCATTGCGCGCCCGCCGTAGCCGGAGACCTTCACCGGATGCATGCCGGTGAACCAGTTGACGACATCGATGTTGTGGCAGTCCTGCTCCACCAGGATATCGCCGGAAAGCTCGCGATAAAAGAACCAGTTGCGGATCTTCTCCTCGCTGGCCGGGTGGCCCTTCTTGATTCCCGCGCCCGCGCCGAACCAGGAGGCGCGCACCATCTTGATGTCGCCCAGAGCCCCGCTCTTGACGATCTGGTAAGCTTTCCGGTAATCCTTCCCATATCGCTGCTGGAAATCCACGCTGATGCGCTTGGCCGGGTCGGCTTTCAGCGCAGCCGCTTTCACGCGGAGGCATCCTGTCGGGTCCACTGCGGCCGGTTTTTCCATGTAGATATGCTTGCGGGCCTCCACGGCCGCCTCGAACATCTCCGGGTGAAGAAACGCCGGCGTGGCAATCAGCACCGCGTCCACGTCAGAGGCCAGCAACTTCTGGTAATCCTTGTACACGGCTGCGCCGGAGTACCTCTGCTGGGCCGCCTTGATTTTGTCCTCGTAAATGTCGCAGATGGCGGCGATCCTGGCAAACTCGTTCTTGGCGAAAATGCCGCTGACGTAGGTGCCGCGGTTGCCGCAGCCAATCAGCCCCACCGACAGAGCCGAGTTGGCTTGCGAGCCGCGAACCGATTCGGGCTTGATCATCATGAGACCGGCGCTCGCCAGGCCGGTGTTCCTGACAAAATGACGACGATTGAAGCGTGTCTGCATTGTATCCTCCTGGTCCGATTGCCGATTCGGTCGGCTATCGCTGTCCGTGGGGACCGTTTTCATTATACTGAGGAAATCGCATGAAGCTTTCCATCCTGGTGCCCGTTTACAACGAACGGGCAGTGGTTGAACGCAGCCTCTCGCAGGTTCTGGCCGCGCCGCTGCCCGAGAACATGGAACGCGAAATCATCCTGGTGGATGACTGCTCGACCGATGGCACCAGCGAAATCCTCCAGCGAATCGCGGCCGCCGAACCGGCTGTGCGCCTCTTCCGCCACCCGGTGAACCAGGGCAAGGGAGCGGCGCTGAGAACCGCCATCCAGCACGCCACCGGCGACTTCGCAATCGTCCAGGACGCCGACCTGGAGTACGACCCCTCCGAATACCCGCGCCTGCTGCGGCCGCTGCTGGACGGGCACGCCGACGCGGTCTTCGGTTCCCGCTACCTGGCCGGCGGGCCGATCCGCGTGTTACCGTTCTGGCACTCCATGATTAACAAGGGGCTCACGCTGTTGTCCAATATGTTCTGCAACCTGAACCTGACCGACATGGAGACTTGCTACAAGGTGTTCCGCACCGACATCCTCAAGAGCATCCCGATCCGCTCGAACCGGTTCGGCTTCGAGCCGGAAATCACGATGAAGTGCGCCAAGCGCAAGCTGCGGATCTATGAAGTCCCGATCTCCTACCACGGCCGCACGTATGAGGAGGGAAAGAAGATCGGCTGGAAAGATGGTTTGCAGGCGCTGGTCACCGTGCTGCGCTTCTGGCTGATCGACGACCTCTACGTCGAGCCTTACGGCCGCGGCGTGCTGAACAACCTTACCGGTACGCCGCAGTACGTGAGCTGGATCACCCACCTGCTGCGGCCCTACCTCGGCGACACGGTGCTCGAGATCGGCGCCGGGCTGGGCACCATCAGCGGTCGGCTGATGGCCCGGCGCCTCCGCTACGTGGCCGCCGAGAAGGATCCGCTCTACCTGCACGCCCTCACCAACCGCTTCCTGCGCACTCCGAACGTGACGGTGGTCCCGCTGGACCCGGAGAACGAGGATGGATATTCCGGGATCGGCGAGCCTTTCGATACTGCGCTTTGCGTCAATATACTCGAGTACCTGAAGCGGCCGGAGAAAACCGTCGCGAACCTCGCCGGCGCGCTGCGCCCGGGAGGCAGGCTGATCGCGCTGGTTCCCCAGGGGAAGGCCCTCTATGGCCCGCTGGACGCGGCGATGGGGCACGCGCGGCGCTTCCAGCCGGAGGAGATGAGAAAACTGATGGCGGACAACGGGCTCGAGATCGAGCGAATGCACCAGCTCAACAAGATATCCGCGCCCATCTGGTGGGTGCAGGGAAACCTGCTGCGGCGGAAACGCATCAGCAAGCCGGTGCTGAAGTTGTTTGACAAGACGGTCTGGCTCTGGAAGCGGCTGGACCCGATCCTGCCGTGGCGGGGGTTGTCGCTGGTGGTGGTGGCACGCAAGAAAAACCCGCGCTGTTTGACTTCATCCTGACATTGCCTGTGCCGGCTCGGCGTGTTCGGCGTCATCGAGGTAAACGGTGCGGGCCCCGTCGCTTGTGCTGGTTCCGATCACCCGCATACACTGGGTAGCGAATGGCTTATCGTTTCCGTCAGTCGATTTGCAACGAAGTTTACCAGGGTTGGGATTTCGCTGCCGCCTGCCGCTCGATCCGCTCGATCGGCTACGACGGGATCGAAATCGCGCCCTTCACGCTGGCCGAGGACCCGGCGAAGATCCCCGTGGAACGGCGGCGTGAATACCGGTCCATTATGGAAGGCGAGGGGCTCGAGTTCGTCGGTTTGCACTGGCTGATGCTGGCGCCGAAGGGACTGCACGTCACCACGCCGGATGAGGAGCTCCGGAAGCGGAGCTGGCGCCACGTCGACGGCCTGATCGATTTGTGCGCGGACCTGGCCGGGGACCGCGAGCACCGCGGCGTGCTGGTATTCGGTTCCCCGCAGCAGCGCGCGGCCACCGGCGGTTTGAGCCGCCAGGAGGCCACGCGGCGCTTCATCGACGGGCTGGCGGGCGTGGCTGCCCACGCCGAGCAGCGCCGGGTGACTGTCCTGGCCGAAGCCTTGCCGCCAGACCAGTGCGATGTCGTGACCTCGCTCGCCGAGGCCGTCGCGATCGTCAAGCAGATCGGCAGCCCGGCCATCCAGACCATGTTCGACGTCCATAATGCGGTGGAAGAAACCGAACCGCACCCGGCGCTGGTGGACCGGTATTTCGACTACATCCGCCACGTGCACCTCAATGAACTCGACGGGCGCCATCCCGGAACCGGCCACTACGACTTTGCGGCGCTCCTGGAGGTCCTGGCCCGGCGGGGCTATCAGGGATGGATCTCCGCCGAGGTCTTCGATTTCTCGCCGGGGGCCGAGAGGATCGCCAGCGAATCCCTGCAGCACATGAAAGCCCAGATCGCCAAACTCAGCCTATGAATCAATATGTTGTGACCGGGGGAGCCGGCTTCATCGGCTCCGCGCTGGTGCGGGGCCTGCTTCGGGAAGGCGCCGCCCGCGTCGCGGTGATTGACAACCTGCTGACCGGCAAGGAGGAAAACCTGGCCGAGGTCGCCGCCCAGGTGGATTTCCATCGCGTTGACATTCGCTCGTACGAGGATATCGCGGGGATCGTGCAGGGAGCCGACACCGTGTTTCATCTGGCGGCGATCCCGTCGGTGCCCCGCTCGATCGAGGACCCCGTGCCGTCTCACGAGGTGAACATCGACGGGACGTTCCACCTGTTCCGGGCCTGCGCCGATGGGGGAGTCCGGCGCGTGGTTTACGCTGCCTCCTCTTCGGCGTACGGGGATACGGAAGTGCTGCCGAAGGTGGAAACGATGCGGCCCCTACCGCTCTCGCCTTACGCGGCGCAGAAGCTGGTCGGCGAGTATTACGCCGCCGTCTTCCATTCCTGCTTCCGCCTGGACACGGTGGCCTTGCGTTTCTTCAACGTCTACGGCCCCCGGCAGGACCCTTCGAGTCCCTATTCAGGCGTGATTTCGTTATTTCTGAAGGCGCTGCTGGAGCGGAAGCGCCCCACGATTTTCGGCGATGGAGAGCAGTCGCGGGATTTCACGTTTGTCGAGGATGTGGTGACCCTGACGTTGAAGGCGGCCCGGGCCGGCGGCGTGAGCGGGAAAGTCTACAACGCCGGCAACGGGAATCGTTACACGCTGAATCAGGTGTGGGAAGTGCTGCAGAAGCTTGAAGGGGTGTCCATTCGCCCGATCTACGCTCCCCCCCGGCCGGGTGATGTGCGTCACTCGCAGGCCGATACCACGGCCGCGGTCCGGGACCTGGGCCACGCGCCGGCTTTCACGCTGGAAGAAGGGCTGAAGCGGACGCTCGAGTGGCAAAAGAAGGAACGGGCGCGGTAGCTTTCCCCCGGGGGTCGCGGCGCAGCACCTCCGTTCCGCCGTCCGGACGAAATCCCCATCGCCAGGGTTGTATCATCGAAGTAGAGGCAGAGGAGGGTCCATGCGAAGGGCAGGATTGATCGCGTTGGTTTTCCTGTTGGTCTGCGGAGGCGCCTGGGCTGGCGGAGGCGACTTGAACGAGACCCAGATCCAGGAGATCATCCAGAAGTTCGCCGCCAAGGAAGCGGAATTTGCCCGGGCGCGCGAAAACTACACCTACCGGCAATCGGTAAAGGTCGAGGAACTGGACGAGGCGCGGCACGTGCTCGGCCGTTACGAGATTGTCCAGGACATTATCTTCACCCCGGACGGCAAGCGGACCGAACGGGTGGTGCATGCGCCGGTGTCGACCTTGCAGCGCATTCAACTCACGCCGGAAGACGAGCAGGACCTGCGCAACGTGCAGCCCTTCGTGCTGACCACCAAGGAGATTCCGAAATACTACGTCCGGTATCTGGGCAAACAGACCCTGGATGAAATCCCCTGCTATACCTTCGCGGTCAAACCGAAGAAGATGGTCAAGGGAGAGCGGTATTTTGAAGGGCTGGTCTGGGTGGATGACCAGGACCTGCAAATCGTCAAGACTTACGGGCGAGGCGTCGGTTTGCTGAAAAAGAACTATGACAACCAGTTTCCGAAGTTTGAAACCTACCGGCAGCAGATCGACGGCAAGTACTGGTTTCCTACCTTCACCATTGCCAACGATGTGCTGATGTTCCGGACCGGCCCGCAGCCGATCAAGATGGTGGTCAGGTACGAGGATTACAAGCAGTTCGGCAGCGAGGTCAAGATCAAGTACGGCGGTGCGATAGAGCCCGGCAAACCGCAGGCTCCCAAAAAGCCGTAGATCGCCGCCGGCCGGCGGCCCACCGGCCGTCCGTTCGCTTGGCGGGCGCCAAAGGCGCGGCTGTGGTTTCAACCCGCGCTGGCGACCATTCCCGTCCGGAAGAGGCAGGTTCGCTGACGCGTTCTTGCGAGCTGGGGGCGCGGTTTGCTACCATCGCATTCGGTCACGGCCGCACGCCAAAGACGGGATCTTGGGGCGCCGGCCGCCTGCGGCGGGCGCCGGAAGGTTTCCCTATGCGCAAGGTTCCACTGAAACAATCCGTGAAGATCATCGCCAGCGGCACGCGCAACTGGGCGGCGGGGCGGCCGATCGTAGTGTCTTTCGAGGTCACGGATTCCTGCACCTGCTTTTGCCGGCACTGCGACCACGGCGGCATGCGGGATGATTCCCGGAACCTGAAGCCGGCCGATTACCGCCGCTACATGGAGGTGCTGCGGCCTTGCGTGGTTCAGATTTCCGGCGGGGAGCCGCTGCTGCGCGACGATCTGATCGAGATTGTCCACAACATCAAGTCGAAGTCCGGGCTTCCTTACACGATTCTGGTCTCCAACTGGTCGCTGATGACCGAACAACGTTACCTGGAACTGAGGCAGGCGGGCGTCGATCAGTTTTCGGTGAGCCTCGATTTTCCGGACGAGCGCCACGATGAGTTCCGCGGCTACCCCGGCCTGTACCAGCACCTGGCGGACCTGGTGCCGCGGCTGGCCCGGCTGGGTCATGACGACATCGTGCTGAACTCCTGCATTACCAGTGAGAACGTGGGCGAGATCACGGCGATGGCCGACCAGGCGCGCCAGTGGGGCGTCAACATCTGTTACAGCGCTTACTCGGCCCGGCGTACCGGTTCCCAGGATCTGTTTCTGAACACGCCCGAACAGCTTGCTCTGCTGAACCGGGGGCTGGACGAGGTGGAAGCGCGGCGCGACGAAACCAACTGGATCGTGAATTCCACCTCCACGCTGGACGCCACCCGCCGGTATTTCGAACGCGGCGGCGCGCCCGGATGCAAGGCGGGGTTGCGGTTCCTGGTGGTGACGGCCGACGGCATGCTCCAGCCCTGCTCGATGCAGTTCCGGCGGTACCCGCTCGGCGAACAGGCCCGAATGGTGCGGGAATTCACGCGGACCAATACATGCGACCAATGCTACGTCTCAATCCGCTCTTACCTCGATAAGAGTTTCTGGCAGGTTCTCACGGAAAACGTGGGCGGGTATTTCTCCTTCAAGAGAGACCGCGACCACGCCGTCCGCCTGCGGGCTTCCCAGATTTCCTGAAGCTTCGGCCGCGGTGCTCCCGGCGGCCGCCAAAGGCTTCGCAGGGCCTATCGATCCAGCCCGATCAAGCACTCGTGCCGCTCGAGGGCTCGTT
>CAZXVW010000189.1:0-8349 GCA_964644025.1 uncultured Solibacteraceae bacterium
GATGACAAACTTGCTCTCCGCGGAAGGCTTCCAGGCGAAACCGAAGCGGAGTCCGAAATTATTGTAGTCGCCGTTATAAACATTCCGGCCCTCGCCGTTCCTGCCGGCGAAGGTGATCACGCCAGGGGTGCCCGAAACCGGATTGATGATGTCTGTGTCGTGGATCGGCTTCTGGATCCGGTGCTGGTTGTTCCTGCCCATCGCGATGAACCCCGAGACCGTGACCCGGGGGAACGGCGAGCCGGTAACGCCTTGCAGTCCGAGTTGCTCCGGCCAGTTCCCCTCACGTCCCAGCGTCAGCAACTGGAACCGCCGCGGCTGCCAGTCCACCCGCAGGTCGTTGCTTGTAGCAGGATGCCATCGGTCCATAACCCTGTCAATGGCCAATTGCCGGGCATCGCGAAAGCAACTGGCGCTGGTGTTATCCGGATCCATCGCGGCCCGGGCCGGGGATTCCCGGAAACAGCGGCCTCCTCTCGTAGGTGTGCGGCCAGCGCACGCCTTCGCATCGGATCGCGGCGATTTGCTATGATTCGGCTTCATGCGCGAGTACTCCATCGGGGTGGATCTCGGCGGCACCAACTTGCGCGCCGCCGCCATCGACACCTCCGGCCAAATCATCGACAAGATTTCCGGAACCACCAACCTGCAAGCCGGCCGGGACGCCGTGCTCCAGGATATCGTCGGCAACATTGACAAGCTCCGCGCCCGGATCGGAGAAGCGGGCCTGGCCGGCGTCGGCATCGGCGTGCCTGGCTTCATCCGGATCGAGGAGGGAGTCATCGCCGGGTCGCACAATCTTCCCGCGTTGAACGAGGTGCCTGTTCGCGACGAGATCGAAGCCCGTCTCGGCATGAAGGTCATCCTGGAAAACGACGCCAACGCGGCGGCGCTGGGCGAAAAATGGATCGGGGCCGGCAAGGATGTCGATCACCTGGTACTGCTCACGCTGGGAACCGGCATCGGCGGCGGCATCATTTACCAGGGCCGCATCCTGCACGGTTTCGTGGGCATGGCCGGCGAGGTCGGTCATATGACCGTGGTCCCCAACGGCAACCCGTGCGGCTGCGGCAACCATGGCTGCCTTGAGAAACACGCCTCGGCCACCGCGGTGGAGGGAATGGCCCGCATGATGGGTCTCGGGGAAACGATCACTTGCCGGGACGTGTTTGAGCTGGCGGAATTGGGCAATGAGAACGCCGCCAGGGTGTTTCAACGAATGGGGTCGGCGCTGGGCACGGCGCTGGCCGCGCTGATCAACATCTTCAATTTCCCCCTGTACCTGCTGAGCGGGGGCGTGCTGCCGGCCTGGAAATACTTTGCGCCCGCGATGCTCGCGGAAGTGAAGCGCCGCTCTTTCACCTACCGGGTCACCAAGACCAGGATCGAAAAGGCGATCCTGGGCAACGAAGCCGGGCTGTACGGCGCCGCCCACCTGCCCATCCAGGCGCGTCTGGCGGGTTCTTAACCCGGCGCACGAGGAGAAATGTTCAAGGCGAGGTATTTCCCATGTACTGGTTAGGAATTGACATTGGCACCGGGGGCTCGCGGGCCCTCCTGGTCGACGAAGAAGGTCAGGTCCGCTTCGGGTTCACCGCTCCGCATGAGGAGATGAGGATGCCCCGCCCGCTGTGGGCCGAACAGCGGCCGGAAAACTGGTGGGATGCCGCGCAGGCGGCCATCCGCGGCGTGCTGAAGCAAGCCAACGCCACCGGCGAGCAGGTGCGCGGCATCGGCCTGTCGGGACAGATGCACGGCCTGGTGATGCTGGACGAAGCCGGCCGCGTTATCCGGCCGGCGCTCATCTGGTGCGACCAGCGCAGCCAGCCGCAAGTGGACGCCATCAATGCGAGGATCGGCCCGGACAACGTGCTGGCGTTCACCGCCAATCCGGTGCTCACCGGCTTCACGCTCCCCAAGCTGCTCTGGGTGCGCGACAACGAGCCGCAGTCGTTCGCGCGGCTCCGCAAGGTGCTGCTCCCGAAGGATTATGTCCGCTACTGCCTCACCGGCGAATTCTTCAGCGACGTCTCCGACGCCTCCGGCACCGCGATGTTCGACGTGGTGATGCGGAAATGGTCCACGCGGATCATGGAAGGCCTGGAACTGGATCCGGCCATCCTTCCCGGGGTGGTGGAGTCGAGTGAACTGACCGGGACGGTGACCGAGGCGGCCGCCGCGGCCACGGGCCTGGCGGCGGGCACGCCGGTGGTCGGCGGCGCCGGCGACCAGGCCGCCAGCGCGGTGGGCAACGGCATCGTCGAGCCCGGCGTGGTTTCCTGCACGCTGGGTACTTCCGGCGTCGTCTTCGCGCACATGGAACGGGCCAACTACGACCCGGCGGGCCGCGTCCACACCTTCTGCCACGCCGTTACCGGCAAGTGGCACGTGATGGGCGTCACCCAGGGCGCCGGCCTCAGCCTGCAATGGTTCCGCAACCAGTTCGCACCGGGCGCCGACTACGACACGCTGACCGCAGAAGCCGCCACCGCCCCGGCCGGTTCCCAGGGCCTGTTCTGGCTTCCTTACTTGATGGGCGAGCGGACGCCGCACCTGGACGCCAGCGCCCGCGGCGGATGGATCGGCGTGACGGCGAAACATACGCGCGCCGACCTGATCCGGGCGATCATCGAGGGCGTCTCCTACAGCCAGATGGACTGCCTCAGCATCATCGAGGAGATGGACGTGCCCGTCGAGGCGGTCCGCGCTTCCGGCGGCGGCGGGCAAAGTGCTTTTTGGCGCCAAGTCCTTGCCGACGTGTTCGCCAAGCGGGTGGTCGTGCTCAAGACCCAGGAAGGATCGGCTTACGGCGCCGCGCTGCTGGCGATGGCTGGAACCGGCGCTTATGCCTCGGTGCCCGAGGCCTGCCGCGCGGCGGTCCGCGAAGTGGGCTCGGTGGAACCCCGCGCCCACGAGTCGCACATCTATAAGCGCGGCTACGAGGTATACAAATCCCTTTATCCCGCCTTGCGCCCCCTGTTCGGACTGATCGAGGGTCTGGATTGAAGATGCGGGAAGGAAGGACCGGCGAGCCAGCGGCTCGCCCGTCCTGTTATCGGGCCGTACTGGCCGGCCCGGAATCGCGGGTGGCGGCGCCTACTGCCGTTTGGCGGTAAACGGCCGGGCCCGGCGGCCTTCCGGCCCCGCCTCACCCTTCAGTTGATCCCCTTCCACGGTGCCCTTCCAGAGAATCTTCATCTCCTGGCCCTGGCGGCCCTTCTGGACCGTCGTGAAGGAGAAAGCATTGCCTTCGATTTTTCCATTCTGAATATCAACGGTGCGCTCGCGCTGCCCGAAAGCCGTGGTGACGGTTCCAGTCAGTTGACTGCCGGCGCTTTTCAAATTGAAGGTGGTTGTAATCGTGCGCTCCTGGCCCTGGCGCTTCATCGTCCTCTTGGAAACCCAGGTGCCATCGATGCTGGCGGCCGAGGCGGTGATCGCGAACACGCCGCAAACAAGAGCAATCAGAAAACTGCTTCTCAACATACAGATAACCTCCACCGAGCAATGACGCGGAGCGCTCGGCTAAAGTTACTGTTATGAGCGACACCGGCCCGGAATACTGCGACGTCAGCCTGCCGGTACCTGTGGACCATCCTTTTACCTACCGGCTACCGCTGACGCTGCGTCACCGGGTGAAGGCCGGCTGCCGTCTCATCGTGCCGTTCGGCTCGCGAAAACTCACCGGAGTAGCCCTGGCCTGTCATGACGAGCAACCGGAGGTGACGGTCCGGGAAGCGTTGCGGCTGCTGGACGAAGAACCGGCGCTGGATGAGGAGTTGCTGCGGCTGGGCCGCTGGGTGGCCGAATATTACGCGGCGCCGCTGGGAGAGGTGCTCCGCGCGATGATCCCGCTGGCCGGCGAGATCCGCCGTGGCAAGATTTACAGTCTCACCGATGCGGGCCGCGACGCCGTGAAACAGCTTCTGCTCGGGGACCCCGGCCGCGAGCCGGCGGTCGAGATCCTGCGGATGCTCGAGGCCCGTCCGCTGACCGCGGCGTGGCTGCGGAAGAAGGTTCCGAATGCCGAACAGGCGATTCGCTCGCTGATCCGAAAGGGCTTTATCGAAGCCGAAGAAGTCCAGGCCACGCGTGATCCGCTGCGAGCAAAGGCCCAGCGGCTCCGGGTGGAATTCCCCGGCCGGCCGGCCGGCGCGAAACTGAACAAGGCCGAGCGCGAGCTGGTGGCCTACCTGGAACTTCATCCCGGCTCGCACAACCTGGCCGAACTGGAGGGCCGCCTCCGGCACGCCTCCCGGGCCGCCCGCTCGCTGGCCCGGCGCGGCCTGCTGGACCTGCGGCTGGAAAGCCCCGCCATCCGGGCCGGGCATCCGCGCCCGGCCTATGTTCTCAACCCCGACCAGCAACAAGCGCTCGATCAGATCCGCGCGGCTGTCGAGACTGGCGGTTTCCGCAGCTTCCTGCTCCAGGGAGTCACCGGATCCGGCAAGACCGAGGTCTACCTGCGCGCCATTGAGACGGCCCTGGCACGCGGGCGGGGCGCCCTGTTGCTGGTTCCCGAAATCGCCCTGACGCCTGCTGTCTCCGGCCAGTTTCATCAGCGTTTCGGCGATCGCGTGGCCATCCTGCACTCGGCGTTCGGGGACCGGGAGCGGGCCGGCCAGTGGCGCCGCATTCGCTCCGGGGAAGCAGGGGTGGTGGTGGGCACCCGTTCCGGTGTCTTCGCTCCCGTCCGCAACCTGGGCCTGATCATCGTCGACGAGGAGCACGATCACAGCTACAAGCAAGAAGAAACCCCGCGGTACAACGGCCGCGACGTGGCGGTCGTCCGCGCCCAGCAGGCCGGCGCCTGCGTGGTGCTCGGCTCGGCGACCCCCAGCCTGGAAAGCCGATATAACGCCGAGCGGGGCCGCTACCAGCTCATCGAATTGCCCGAGCGCATTGAAAAGCGGCCCCTGGCGGAAGTCGAACTCATTGATATGCGCCGGGAGTTTCTGGAGACGCGTCAGCAATCCACTTTTTCCCGCCGTTTGCTGGCCGCCATCCAGGAGCGCCTGAGGAAGGGCGAACAGACGATGCTGCTGCTGAACCGGCGCGGCTTTTCGAGCTTCGTCGCCTGCCGCAGTTGCGGGGAACGCATTCAGTGCCGCAACTGCGCCGTGACGCTCACCTACCACCGGCGGGACCGGCGCCTGCTCTGCCATTACTGCAACTACGCCGAACCGGTCCCGGAGCGGTGCCCGGCATGCGGCAGTGAATATATTTATTTCATCGGCCGGGGATCCGAGCGCGTCGAGGAGGAACTGCACCGTCATTTTCCGGCCGCGCGCGTCGCCCGCATGGACCGGGACACCATCACCAGCAAGCGCCACTACGAGGAGATCCTGTACGGGTTCCGCGAGCAGCAGTTCGATATTCTGGTCGGCACCCAGATGATCGCCAAGGGCCATGACATGCCGAACGTCACCCTGGTGGGGATCGTCTCGGCCGACATCGGGTTGGGGATGCCGGATTTCCGGGCCGCCGAGCGCACCTTCCAGCTCCTCACGCAGGCGGCCGGCCGCGCCGGGCGGGGCGAGATCCCCGGCCAGGTGCTGATCCAGACCATCAACCCGGACCACTATGCGATTCGCTTCGCCGCCGGCCAAGACTATCCGCGTTTCTATGCCAAGGAACTTGAGTTCCGGCGCCTCATGCGCTATCCACCGTTCAGCGCGCTGGCCAATATCCTGGTGCGGTCCGCCAAACAGGAAGACGCCATGCGGATGAGCGGCGAACTGGCGCTGCTGCTGAACCCGTCGCCGCCGGAGATCAAAGTCCTGGGGCCTGCCGAGGCGCCCGTACCGCGGCTCAAGCGCGAATTCCGTTACCAGATCCTGCTCAAGGCATCCAGCCGCAAGCTGCTGCGCGAAACGCTCCAGCGCCTGCGCCGCCATGCCCTGGAGCATAACTGGCCCCCGACAGCGCTGGTCGCCGACGTGGACCCGCTCAGTTTGCTGTGAAACCGCTCCCCGGCGTTGCCGGTTGTGTTAATGTTGACTCGATAGTCCATGCCAACGACCACTACTGTAAAAAGCCTCCTCGATAAAAAGGGACACGAGGTTTATTCCGTGCGCCCGGACGCGCTCGTTTTCGACGCGATCAAATTGATGGCCGAAAAGCACGTGGGAGCGCTGCTGGTGATGGACGGAGAGGAACTCGCCGGCATCCTCAGCGAGCGCGACTACGCTCGCAAGGTCATCCTTCAGGGAAAATCTTCCCGGCATACGCAGGTCCGCGAGATTATGGCCAGCCCGGTGCTTTTCGTCACCCCGGATTGCACGGTGGACGAGGCCATGTGCATCGTGACCGAGAAGCGCATCCGCCACCTGCCCGTGCTGGACGGGAAACGCGTCATCGGCGTCGTGTCGATCGGCGATCTGGTGCGCTCGATCATCGAGGAGCAAGCCGCTACCATCGAACACTTGCACGCCTACATCGCCGGCAAGTACCCGGGCTGAAAAACCCGGCGGCGGTTTCTCGCGGCCTTACCCGTACAGTCCGGCGATGCGGTCACGGTGAGGGCCGGACCCGCTTGCCGGACGGTGAAGCGGCCGGAGGCCGGCGGAGAACCGCGCCAATTCGCGATCCGAAATGGTAGTTTCCGCCGCCCACCCGGTACACGGCGGCGCCATCTTCCCGGCGCAAGAAATGTACCGCCGGCGCTTCCTCGGCGGGCCGGCCGCCTTCGGTGACGCTCACTGAAGGCGCGGCGGGAACCCGCACCTCGGCGGTGGTATTGGCCGGCACCATGACCTTCCAGTCGAACCGGTCGCCGTCGATATTCCATTCGCTCACGATCCAGCCGTACGGGGAGCGGTGCGTGGCGCGGACGTGCCGCAGGTCGTTATGAATATCAGGTCGCAGAAGGAACCGCCGGAACGCCGGAACATCCTCGGCCAGATTGATGCCGCCGAGGGCCTGGTGAAACCAGGTGGCGAAACCCGTGTTCATCGGGTGGTTGTGGGAGCGCGGGTTGTTGCGGTGGTTGTTGGTCAGCGACCAGTTCTCCCACATGGTGGTCGCCCCCAGCGAGAACAGGTACCCGATGCTGGGATACGTGGTGCGGGTCAGCACGGTTTCGGCAAGCCGGCCGTGGCCAGTCGCCGAAAGCGCCACGTACAGCCGCTTGGCGCCGTGGATCCCCGTGGTGAAATGCCCGTTGTGCCGCTCGATGTCGGCGGCGAGGGCGGCCGCCGCCGCGGCCCGCTTGTCTTCCGGAACAATCCCCAGTTCCAGCGCCATCGCGTCGGCCGTCTGGGAACCGTACGAATTCTCCTCCGGCCGGAAGAAGCGAGCCTGGAACGCCCGGCGGATCTCCGCAGCCAGGCGCCGATACCGGGCGGCCTCGTCCGCGCGCCCCAGCAAGGCGGCGGTGCGCGACATGATGCGGGCCGCCTGGAAATAGTAGGCGGTCGAGGTCAGCGCCACCGGCGTGTGCTTGGGCATCGGGATGGAAAGCGCCTGGGGACCTTCGTCGGGCGGATCGTACCAGTCTCCGTAACCCTTCGAGACGATATAACCGTCGGCCAGTTCCCCCAGGTACTCGATGAAACGCCGCATGTGAGGATACTGGGCGGCGAGCACGCGCCGGTCGCCGTAGTAACGGTATTGATACCAGGGCAGCAGTACGATGGCGGCGCCCCAGTCGGGATTGGCGATCTTCTTGATGCGCTTGCCCGGAGCGATGGCCGTCGGCAGGCCCTTGACCAACGAGGTGTCGATGTCGCCGATGTACTTGTTCCACAAGGCCGCCGCGCCGAAGTTGTAATTGATAGTTTCGGCCGCCACCTGGGCGTCGCCGGTCCAGCCGCAGCGTTCCCGGTGGGGACAGTCGGTGAGCAGACCGTGCAGGTTGTCGCGCAGCGTCCAGAGCGCGGTGCGGTAGATCCGGTTGAGCATCGCATTGGAAGAGTCGAACTCGCCGGCCCTCTCCAGCGCGGTGTGCACCACCCGCCCTTCCACCGCGAGCGGCGGCGCGCCGCCGGGCAGCCCGGTAACTTCCACGTACTGGAAACCGTGATAGGTGAACCGCGGCTCCCATCTCTCGATCCCGGTGCCCTTGGCGATGTAGATGTCGTGTTGCGGCGTCCCAATCAGCCAGTAACCGGTGCTTGCCGGGTTGATCATCCCGTCGGCATGCACCGCTTCGGCAAAGGTGAGCTTCACGCGCGTGCCAGCCGGCGCTTTCACCGTGATCCGCGCCCAGCCGGCGATGTTCTGGCCGAGGTCGTACACCCAGACGCCCGGCTTCGGGTTCGTCCGCCGCGCCGGACGCAGGGTGCCGGTAACCTTGATTGGCTCTATCGGTTGGGCGCAGAGCTTCGGCGAAAGGGGAGAAACCACGCG
>CAZXVW010000190.1:0-8309 GCA_964644025.1 uncultured Solibacteraceae bacterium
CGATCGAATGATCGCGGCCCCATTGAAGCGCAGTCAATGCGACACCGTTCTAGCGATGCTGGAGGCATTTCCGCGATCGAATGATCGCGGCCCCATTGAAGCGCCGCGCGTCGCCTCGGGCACCCATTGCCGCCACAGGTATTTCCGCGATCGAATGATCGCGGCCCCATTCGAGCAGGATTTCGGCGTGGCGGAGGGAGAGGGATTCGAACCCCCGGTGCCCGTCAGGGCACTGCGGTTTTCAAGACCGCCGCCTTCGACCGCTCGGCCATCCCTCCGCTTCGCTTCCAACATAGCCGAATCCCTCCGCCGGCGCAACACGCCGGCCCCGCCGAGGACGGCGGCCGGAGGCGCCCGTAATCCGCCGGCTGAGCTGCCCCGGGGTTCCCGGAGGCTGAATTACGTGACAGGGACCTCCCTGTTGGAGGCGCCGTGATCTCGCGCGTAGATCGCCTGGTTGCGAATCTGACCCCGTCGCGGATCTTCACCCACAGCGCATCCAGGTACACGATCGGGCAGACGGCTTCCAAGGGCCGGTTCTGCGATGCTTTGACCTCGTCGAGGACTTCCTCGGTCACCTGCGAAATCACCGGCGGCGCCTCACTGCCTGGTGGAGGCGTCGGGGTAGAAATGCCGCTGTGTCTTAGCACGACCGGGCAGGCCCGGGTGGGGACGTGCGAACGAGCCCCGAATTAAGCGGCGTGAAATCCCAACTTCCGAAATTTCAAATGTAGCCGGCGGGCCGGAAGTGGTAACCTGACTAAGCATCCGGCTTCAACAGGAATGAGCTCGAAAAACCGTGGCCGGCCCGGCCCCCGACGCCATCTCTGTGGGCCGCGGGGCAGAAGGTCCCGCCAACAGGACGATGGCCACGCGGATGCTGACACGGTAGTGATGACATCAAAAGAGCTTGTCTTGCGAAACTATACGTTCCAACCCGTGGAGCGTTTCACGATCGATTTTTGTGCCTGCTCGGAAGTCTACGAACAGCTTCGCAATTATTACGGGGTAGCCGACGACCTGGCGCTGATGGAGAAGCTGCACGTGGATTTTCGCTTTCCCCGGGCGCGTTGGATCGGGTTTCCTCTCACCGACTCGCAGGGCAGGCCGATGGATTATTTCGGCATCCCGCGCAACGACGTGGGCGAATTCGGCTACGCGATCGAACATCCGCTGGCCGAAGTTTCCTCGATCGCGGAGATGGAAGCTTATCCGTACTGGCCGACGGTGGACATGTGGGATTACGACCAGTACGCGGAGGAATGCGCCCGGTTCGAGGAATACGCGGTGTACGGGGGCGCCTGGGGCTGGTTTTTCGACGCGGCCTGCGACCTGGTGGGCATGGAGCGCTGGTTCCTGATGCTTTACGACAACCCGGAACTGGCCCACGCCATCCTGGGCAAAATCACCGACTGGATGGCCGGCTATTCCGAGATCATGTTTCAGAAGGCGGGCAAGTATATCGACATTTGCTTTACCGCCGACGACTACGGTTTCCAGCGGGGCCCGATGATGAACCAGAGCATGTTCGACGAGTTCGTCAGACCGTACGCGCAACGGATCTACGACGTGGGCCGGCGGCATGGGAAGCTGATCATGCAGCACTCCTGCGGCAGCGTCGCCGCCTGGATTCCCTCTTTCCTGGAAATGGGTTTGAATATACTGGAGCCGGTGCAGGTGGGTGCGGCCGGGATGGATCCCCGGAAGCTCGCGGCCCAGTGGGGCGGCAAGCTCTGCTTCCACGGCTCGATCGACACTCAGCGGACGCTCCCGTTCGGCACCCCGGACGACGTCCGGCGGGAAGTCCGGGAGCGAGTGGAAACCTTCCGTCCCTACGGCGGCTTCACGATTGCGCCTTCCCAGCACCTGTTGACCGACATACCGATAGAAAACATCGTCGCCATGTACGAGGCGGCGTGGGAGTACTGCTGGCTGAACTGAACCGGACGCGGAGCAGACGTCTCCGCGCGGCAGCCACGATTTAGATAAGGAATTCAGAAGCGAGGAAGCACGAATGGCAGATCTCAAGAAAATGTACGAAGCGATCCTGACCGGTGACCGGCAGACAGCGGTGGCAATCACCGAAGAGGCCCTCCGGGAGAATCTCGAACCGCAAAAACTGATCGACGAGGCGATGATCCCGGCGATGGGCGAAGCGGGCCGGCGGTTCGAGAATGAAGAGTACTTCGTTCCGGAACTGCTGTTGGCGGCCCGGGCCATGAAGGGCGCGCTGGCGCTGCTCCAGCCCCTGCTGCGGCAAAGCGGGGCGGAGCCGATCGGCCGGGTAGTGATCGGAACGGTGAAAGGCGACCTTCACGACATCGGGAAAAACCTGGTGGGTTCTATGCTGGAGGGCGCCGGTTTCAAAGTGGTGGACCTCGGCGCCGATGTTTCGCCCGACAAGTTCGTTACCGCCATCCGCAGCGAGCAGCCCCAGTTGGTGTGCATGTCGGCGCTGCTGACGGTCACGATGCCGTCGATGAAGACGACGATGGAAGCGATCAATGCCGCGGGCGTGCGAGACCAGGTGAAAGTGCTGATCGGCGGGGCCCCGGTGACACCGGCGTACGCTTCCGAGATCGGCGCCGACGGCTACGCCGACAATGCCAGCAGCGCGGTGGCGAAAGCGCGGGAACTGGTGGCCGCCTGAGCGCGGACGGCGCCGCGGGCAGGCGCGGTTGGCCCCTGCCGCCGGCGGTGTGCGAGGATGATGATGAGCATGAGCAGGAGAGTGATGGGAATATGACCTCCAAGGAAAGAATGCTGGTTGCCCTGCACCGGGGCAAGCCGGACAAACTGCCCGTGACGGTTCACCAGTGGCAGGGTTATCACCTGGAGGAGTACCTGGACGGCATCAGCGACCTGGAGGCGTTCGAGCGGTTCGGCATGGACGCCTCCATCCAGTACTTCCAGGACATGGGCCAGTTCTGGCTGCCGGATGCCGACACCAGCAAGTTCTCCACCCCGGAGTGGCGAGACGAGATCGAGGTCATCAAGGATGATCCGGAGGACCGGATTTATCACCACACGATCACCACGCCGGAAGGCCAGTTGACTTACAAGACCAACGGCAACCGGAAAACGACCTGGATCAACGAGTACCTGATCAAGCACGACGAGGATATCGAGCTGATCGGCAAGTACATGCCGGTGCCTTCGCTGGACCCGAAGCCGGTGAACGAAGCCTATGACCGGGTCGGGGACAAAGGGATCCTGCGCGGTTTCGTCTGGGGTGACCAGGCCGGCTGCTGGCAGCACGCCGCCTGCCTGATCGACGTCACGGAATTGATGTTCAAGTGTTTCGATCAACCGGACTGGGTGCACGAGTTGCTCGACATTCTTCTGGAGAAAAAGCTGCGCTTCATCGAGACGATGAAGGGGGCCAAGTTCGACCTGATCGAGACGGGCGGCGGCTCGGCTTCCTCGACCGTAATTTCACCGGCCATCCACGAGGAATTCTGTCTCCCTTATGACCGGAAGATGCACGACGCATTGCACGATCTGGGATTTTTGATCACGTACCACACCTGCGGGGGGACCAGCAAGATCGAGGACTACATTGTCGCCAATGGTTGCGATGCCTCGGAAACGCTGGCGCCGGTGAGCATCGGCAGCAACCAGGACCCGTGGGATTACAAGAAGAAAATCGGCAACCGGGTAGCCTTGATCGGCGGCATGGACCAGTTCAACGTGCTCACCGACGGGACGCCGGAGCAGATCCGGGCGATGGTGTTCCGGTTGTTCGAGGAAGTGGGCTACGAGGGCGGCTACATCCTCTCCTGCGCCGACCATTTCTTCGAGACGCCGGTAGAGAACATCCGCGTGTACGCCGAGGCGGCCCGCGAATGCGTTTACTGAAAAGGAATAGGAACGAGAGGAAACGAGAATGTCTGCGATAAGAAAGTCTGCCTGGGTTTTTTCGGCGGTTCTCGCCATGGCGGTAGCGGTGTCGGTGGCCCGCCCGGCGCCGCCCATCAACAAGACCCCCCTGCCGGACAAGGTTCGGGCGCAGCAGGTGCGGGACCTGAAATTCGGCATGTTCATCTGCTGGTCGTTCAGCACCTTCTCGGGTCACGAGTGGAGCCGGGGGGTGCGGGATGTCAGCTTCTTCAAAGCCACCGCCGCCGACACCGACCAATGGTGCCGGACGGCCAAGGCGGCCGGGATGAATTACATCCTGTTCCTTACCAAGCACCACGACGGCTTCTGTTTGTGGGACACCGATACCACCGAGTG
The DNA here is from genome assembly GCA_964644025.1 of uncultured Solibacteraceae bacterium. Lineage (GTDB taxonomy): Bacteria > Acidobacteriota > Terriglobia > Bryobacterales > Bryobacteraceae > CAZXVW01. Next base: position 4,237 of record CAZXVW010000190.1, read on the forward strand.
GAAGGTGACCAATGCGCCGCTGGGCATCGACGTGCTCGCCAAGCTCCGTGAATCCTGCGACAAGTACGGCATCAAGCTGGCGCTGTATTTTTCCGAAGGCGACTGGACGTGGATCAAGGGCGAGGTGCCCCGGGACGGCCTGGTGCCCGGCAGCCCGCGGTGGCGCGACCCGATCTGGCGCAGCAGCAACAACCCGGAAATGAAGAAGGCGCAGCTCAAGGAACTGTGCACGCGTTACGGGCCGATCGAGTTCTTCTGGATGGACCACGCGCAGGGTGACGGCGGCCTGAGCCACGCGGACACCGTCGAATGGGTCCACCGCTTCCAGCCGAACACGTTCGTCGGCTTCAACTCCGGCGAGCCCGCCGGCCGGCTTTGCATCCGCGAGCGAGGTAAGCCGGGACCGCTCGGCGACGTTTCGGCCTCCCGCTACAATAAGCAGGCCGAGCGTACCTATAAGGGGTACTTGGTGGCCGAGTTCACCTATCCGATCCAGCCGCAGCGGCCGAAGGGGGCACACTGGTTCTATTCGCTGCCGGAGTACGAAAATGTCTGCTTCCCGGCGGAAAAGATTTACGCGGACTACGCCGGGGCGGTGCGCTACGGCAACATCTTCTCGCTCGACGTGGGTCCGCGGCCGGACGGAAAGCTGCGGGCGATCGACGTCAAGACGCTCGAAGAAGTCGGCCGGATGATCCGGGAAAAGCAGGGACGGCAATAACCGGGCCGGGCTCGCCGGGAGATCACAAGGGGCTGAGAAAACCGGCAATCATTACGCCGCCCCCGCCGGGGCGGTGCCGATAGCCAGCACACTCGCGATCGGGTCCGGCGGCGCGGCGGGAAGATTCACCCCCAAGCGGCCCTCTGATTGGGCGAACTGAAGTTTCCCTTCACCGCCCAACAAAGCAACCGACGCTACTTTGCCGGGGATGCCTTCCACTTGCAGTTTGTCCCCCGGCCAGTCGAAAACGTGGAGGAAGACGGTGCCGTCTTTGGCGGTGGTCCGGCCGAATTTTAGACCTTGCAGCGGGCCGTAGGTAGTCCCGTGGATTGATTCGCCATTCGTCTGCATCCACTGGCCGATCCGGCGCAAGCGCTCCACCGCGGCCAGCGGGAACACGCCCTCGGGCGAAGGTCCCACGTTGAGCAGGAAGTTACCGCCGCGGCTCGCCACCTCAACCAGCGTGCGGATCAGCTTCTCCGGCGTCTTATAGTTCGTGTCGGAGGGATTGTACGCCCAGGAGTCGTTCATCGTCATACAGGTTTCCCAAAGCTGAAACTCGCCGGGGGCGGGCAGCGGTTTTGTGGGGTACTGCTTCTTGGCGAACTCCTGAGCCAGGGCGATGAGCTTGTCGCGCGGCAGCAGCTTGCTCATCTTCATCCAGGCGTCGATCATTTCCGGGCTGACCTCGGGCCGCGGTCCTTTCCGCTTCACCGGGATGCCATCGGGAAAGAACTGCTCGGGGGTAACGAAATCGCACTCGGGGCCGAGCCGGTCGTTGATCAGCGTGTCCGGGCTGAGTTCGTGAATCAGCCGGTGGAAGCGCGGGGGATCATACTTGTCCTGCCCGAACAAGCCGTCGAACCAGACGATCGCCACCTTCCCGTAGTTGGTGAGCAAAGTCCGGAGGTGGGATTCCATGTAATCGAGGTAGCCGGCCCAGCCGGGCCGCGACGGCTCGCCGTTCCAGTTTTCCGTGGCCGGCTTACTGGTGTCGCGGTAGCCGGGGTGGTGCATGTCGGGAGGGGAATAGTAAAACCCCAGCGGCATTTTCTCCTTCTCGCAGGCGGCCGCCAGCAGCGCCAGAACGTCCTTGCCGTACGGAGTGTTGGTGATCTTGTAATCGGTGCCGGGAGCGTCGAACATGCAAAAGCCGTCATGGTGCTTGGTGGTGAAGACCATGTACCGCATGCCGGCCTGCCGGGCCTGGCGGACCCAGGCCTCCGGGTCAAAACGGACCGGGTTGAACCGGGAGGCAAGAGCGACGTATTCGCTTTCGCTGATGGGCCTGGAGTGCGGGAACCAGTCCGGCTTCATGATCGGCCAGGAGGCCTCCACGCCCGCGACCGAATAGGCTCCCCAATGAAGGAAAAGCCCGAATTTGGCCTGCCGGTACCAGGCGGTTCGGGCCATCTGGCGGGGATCCGGAGTGGCCTCGACGGGCGGTTCCTCAGAACAGCCGGCCGTAAAGGTGCTCAGCAACGCCGGCCCGGCCCCGGAGACCAGTGCGGCTTGCTGGATGGTGCGAAGGAAGTCTCGTCGTGTTTTCATCAGATTGTTCTTTTGCGGCGATCCCTGGGCAATCACCCGGGCGGAGCAACCCTGGATCTTGTCAGGGCTCGCCGGCGATTTCCAAATCATCCCGCTCTCGCGGGGCGATCCCGAAGAGCCGGGCGAGCCCGCGCAACCGGTCGGGCTCGCCGATCCGGTAGGGCTTCCCTTGGCCTTGCGAGACCAGCCGGGGCGTTTTCACCAGCCCGCGGGCGTCCCCGCCTTCCGGCGGCGCAGCTCAAATCGTTCCTCGGGTTGGGGTTTTTGCCGGCCGCAATGGGGACACGTACGCTTGAGATCGTCTTTGAAAAACTCGATGGGCCGGCGGCAACCGGCGCAGGAAACCTCGAAGATATCCTTCGGAGTCCAGTAGCGAAGGTCCTGGCCGGGGCACATCCCGCCACGCTCGTCCTTTTGCTTTGTCTGATGGTCATTTGTCCCGGGGCTTGATGACCGCGTCCATGGAAAGACCGTTGTAGAAACGAGCCAGCGCGGCGATGTTGCGGTCATTGGCCACATCCCGGTCATTGCCCTTGAAGGCGTCAATCGGTTTGCTGAGGTACTCCGCGATGGGAAGCGGCAGAGAGTTCTCCCGCGGTTTGGCGAACCCATAAAGGTCAAGCTTCCGGTGCTTCGGATCCGAGAGGAAGGCCCGCGCGTTGTGGGCTGTCCACCCCACCAGGCATTGGATCATCCTGGTGCGCGGCCCCCGCATTTTCAGGCCGGCGTTCAAATACTTTTCACTCGGCGACTCGTTCATGAGCCAGTCGACCTCGCGGAGCATCCGGGAGTTGGCGACGGTCGGATCGGCGATATTGCTGCACGACAGCCAGATGATGCAGCCGGGTTTGGTCTGCTTGGCGGCCGCGTGCACCCGTTGCCAGCAGCGCTCGATGGCCGCCCGCTCATAGCGGAGCAGATCGTCCGGGGCTGGTTGCCCCTGCCGGGGGAATGGTTCTCCTGTAAGTTGCCGGTACAGCTTCTTCTCGGCCTCGATCCAGCCGTTCTTTCGCAGTTCCGGCTTCGGATTCCAGACCCAATCGAGCATGAATCCGTCCATTCCGGTCTTCTTCAGAGCGTCTTCGACGGAGCGGCAAAGATAGTCGAGGTAAGTATCGGTAAATGGGATGTGAAGCGTGGAGGGTGTGCCGTAGCTCAGCTCGGGGTGATCCATCGCCCACTTGGTATTGGCGCCGGCGCAGAAATAGCCGACCACCATCATCCCTTCCTTGTGGCCGAGGCGGACCGTCTCCGGCAGGAAATCATGCCGCAGGCCCGGTTGCGGCGGTACAAACCCGTTCTTGTACCACGCGTAGCCATTGCAGGAGACGGCAAAGGTCTGCAGGACGTTCGCCCCCAGGCCCTTGTACCAGGCCACGTGCTCGGCAGGCGAAGCATCGGCCCAGTGGCCCGGCCTGGCGAAGCTGTTGGGCCACCCCGGCTGCTCACGGTGCAGCCAGTTGAAATCGACGCAGAACGCCTTGATTTGCGCGGGGACCGGAATTTGGCGGGCAGACGTTGGCATAGCGGCCACGCCGGCCCCGGCGATCATATTCTTAAGAACTTGCCGGCGAGTCAGTTTCATCCTTGTTTCCTCTACTTAGCAGCCTCTTTCGCATCCCTGCCCACAGGAGCGTCCAACTCTCCGGTCCGTCCCGTTCGGAGGCAACGGGCCGCTTGTCAAAACCGTCCGTACCTTTGATAGGCCTCTACCGGGTGCACCCCCTCCAGGATCGCTTTCCTGACCAGGTTCTCCGTGCGGACCACCTCCTCCGCTTTGCTGATCACCTCCCCGGCGATC
>CAZXVW010000191.1:0-8153 GCA_964644025.1 uncultured Solibacteraceae bacterium
TAGCGCGGCGGGCCGAAGGCCGGTCGCGAGGTTCGGCGGTTTCCACGGCTACGGCTTGGGGCGAGGTGAGCGTGCGCCGTTGGCCCTGAAAGGTTCACGCCAAGGCGCGAACACGCAAAGAAGGAGCAAAGTTTGAGGGAGTTGTCTTGCCGGGCGGCATAGTGGGGGGCGCCCGGGTGTCGCGGCGCTGTCCAGAGAGAAGGAACACCACGGCGTCAATGGCGTCTATTCCCGCTGGATTCGCTCCCAGCGGACGGCGATGACCGACAGAGGCCGGCGGGTGGCGCGGAGCGAGAGCCGCAACCAGTTGTTGGAGGGGCCAGGGGTCTCGACGATCTCGACGTCGTCAGCCTGGCCGGGATCGTAGCGGAAGGAAGTACGGGTCCAGGAGTTTTGCGGGCCCGGCTCCTCGATCACTAATTGCTGAGAGTAGCGGGCTTCACCGCTATGGATGACCAGCCCGTTACCGGTAAGCTCGGCCGGGTAGGCGGTGACGCGGACCGGCGCGCCGGGCAGTTCTCCCGACAAGCTGCCGGCCGAGGGGCGGTTTCCGGTAATGGTGAGGACGCCGCCCGGCGGCAGCAATCCTGTCCAGATGAGCCTGCCGGAGGAGGCTGCCGGCGACGCGGGGCGGGCAGTGACCGGGGCGGTGGAAGCGGGGACGGGGGCCGCAGGGCGGGGCGGGGCGGGCGGGCGCTGCTCGAGCACCGGCACCGGTGCCGAGGAGGCGGGCGCCTTTTGTACCAGCGCGGCCGGCGGCTGTACTACCGGAGGAGGAGCGGGTTTCGGTTTCGGCGCCGGCCGGCTCGGCTGCAACCGCCGCAACGCCAGCAGCGTGCCCTCGAGGGCTTGCGACTCCTGGGTGCGGAGGCGCAATTCCGCCCGCAAACGGTCCGCCTCGGCGGCCAAGGAGGCCTCAGCCGGAGGGGAGGTTTCGGCGGTCCGTTTCGAGGAGCCGAGGAAGCGGGTCGCCGCAGTGAGCGCGGCGCCGCCGGAGTAATAAATCGTGAGGCGAACGGCGACGTCACCGGAGTCGCGCTGGTAAGGGACCGAGCCCTTCCACAAGTCCGCCGGATCCAGCCGGTAGCGGGATGTGCGCTCTCGGTCCCTGATTTCCAGCAAACCGCCGGTGGTATTGCGAAGCACCTCGTCCGCCGGATTCCACTGGATGGTCAGGCCGCCGTGGGAAGCGAGGGCCCGGAGCGCCAGCGCCTGCTTCGGCTGCGTGCGCCAGAGGCTGCGCCAGTAACTCCTCGCGTGGTCAAAGTAGGCAACCACCGCCTGGCGACGGCGAGCGACCGTTTCCCAGTATTGCGGGGGGACCGAGGGCCAACCGAAACTCCAAAGGCCGATGGCCAGCGCCGCGGCGGCGAGCAGAGCGAACCATTTCCACACCTTCCGGCCGGTCTTCCCCCCTGCAGCAGCGTAAGATTCCAGAGGCATCGGCACAGCGGGAGGAGGCACCGGCGGAGAGGGGGCAGGGGCTGGTGCAGCGGGAGCAGGTTCCGGCCCGGCGGGAGCGTCAGGCGCTGGCGGCGCGGCGTTCACCACCCGGGGCGGCGGTTCGCCGGGAGACGCCGGAGGCGGGCCGGCAGGCGCGGGCATGTTGTCCAGCCGCTTGACCGGGCTGGAGGAAAGCATGCCATCATCGGACCGGGCAAAGATGGCAGCGGCAACCGGCTTGCCTTCCTCGTGGCAAAAAACCAGTGCGATGTGCCACCGCTTGGGGAAATAGCGGGCGTAGAAGGCGCGGTCCGCATCATCGAGCTGGATGCGGCTGCGGGTTCGGGAGCGGTACCATCCGACCGGGACCAGGTCTTGCAATTCCGGGTCCGCGGCCCACCCGGCCAGCGCCTCGGCGAAGCGGGCGTGATCCCCTTCCGATAGCTGGAACGAGGGGCCCAGAGCGTGTTCGCAGGGAATCGGACGAGTGGCCAGAATTCGCACGAGGTGCCGGTCACCCTGGCCGAACAGCACGCCGCCGACCTCGATGCCCCCATGGGGCAATTTTCGGTAGCCTTGCTCGACCGCGGCGAGGATTTCGGCAAGCACCGCCTGGTCATATTCGATCACCTGCGGGTGCCCCGCGAGGCGCCAGGCACGGAACGTGGCTTGCTTACGGGTGCCGAACATTGAGAAACTCGATAACTCTATTGGAGCATAACGAGGGCCCCACGGAGACTATCTGATGCTGAAAAATTATCGCGAGCGGTACCGCGCCGAACTGCTGAAATCCGTGGTTCCTTTTTGGCTGGGACACGCGCTCGACGGCGACTTCGGCGGCTACTTCAGTTGCCTGGATCGCCGGGGCGAGGTTTACGACACCAAGAAGTACGTGTGGCATCAGGGCCGGATGGTCTGGATGCTCAGCAAGCTGTACAACGAGGTGGAGCGAAAGCCGGAATGGCTGGCGGCAGCCCGGTCCGGCGCCGAGTTCCTGGAGCGAAACGCCCTGGATCCGGGCGGCCGGTGCTATTTCAGCCTCACGCGGGAAGGCCGGCCGGTCTTCTTTCAGCGGAAGCCATATGCGGCGGTTTTCGTGATGCTGGGGATGCTGGAATACAGCAAGGCGACCGGGGAAAGATCCTGGCGGGAGACAGCCGTGGATCTGTTCTGGAGGATCCGGGCGTGGATCGAGTACCCGGGGATGCTGGGCCGGCCGCGGCTGGACGGGGAAGCTCCAACGAGCAGGCTGGCCGACGTGATGGTCCTGGCCATGATGGCCCTGGAGCTTTACGAAGCGCTGGGCGACCGGCGCTATCACCAGGCGATGGCCGACTGCCTGGAAGCCGCGCTGCGCCACCAGGAGCCGGAGCGGCGCATTCTGCTGGAGACGGTGGCCCCGAACGGCGCCAAGCGGCTTCAGGCGCCCGAGGGCCGGTTTTTCAATCCCGGACACTCGATCGAGACCGTCTGGACGCTGCTTCACCTGCTGCGCCGCCATCCCGACGCGGAGCGCCAGCGCCAGGTGCTGGATATCCTGGAAGGGTCGCTGGAGCTCGGCTGGGACAAGGAGTTCGGCGGTCTGTATTACTTCATGGATATTCAAGGCAAACCGGTGCTGCCGCTGGAGGCGCAAATGAAACTGTGGTGGCCGCACACCGAGGCCATCTACGCGGTTCTGCTCGCCTACCGGCTGACGCGAGAGAAGAAATGGCTCCAGTGGCTGGAGCGGCTCGACCGGTACGCCTTCAGCCACTTCGCCGATCCGGACTACGGCGGCTGGTTCGGCTACTGCGACCGTCGCGGGAATCTGACCAACACCTGCAAGGGAAACAATTACAAGGGCATGTATCACGTGGCCCGCTTCCTGTTGATGAGCATTCAGGAGATCGAGCGGGTGGAAGCCGAAGCGACGGCGGCCGGGCGAGCCAAGAGACAAAGACAAGGATTGTGAAACCATTTCCGCAACCGCTCAACGTGATCGCGATCGGCGCGCACCCGGACGATTGCGAATATTATCTCGGGGGCACGGCGACGAAGTTCGCCGCCGCCGGCCACCGGGTGAAGTTCGTCTCGCTGACCAACGGCGACGCGGGCCACCACCGCCAGGCGGGGGCCGAACTCGTGGCGCGGAGGCGCGCCGAGGCGGGGGAGGCAGCCCGCCGGCTCGGCATCGCGGCCTCGGAGGTGCTGGATCACCACGACGGGCTGCTCGTGCCGACGCTCGAGGTCCGGCGGCAGGTGATTCGCCTGATCCGGGAATGGAAGGCAGACCTGGTGCTGACGCACCGGCCCATCGATTATCACCCGGACCATCGCGCCACCGGCCTGCTGGTCCAGGACTCCGCCTACATCGTCCTGGTGCCGAACGTCTGCCCGGAAACCCCGGTGCTCCGAACCAATCCGGTTTACGCCTACGTAGAGGACGCGTTTCAGAAGCCAAATCCGTTCACCCCGGACATTGCCATCGCCATCGATGAAGTCTGGGAGCGGAAAATCGACGCGCTCGATGCGCACGTCTCCCAGATGTATGAATGGCTGCCGTGGGCGCACTGGCACGAGGAGCCGGTTCCGGGCGAGGCGAACCAGCGCCGGCGGTGGTTGGCCGGGAAGATGGAGCGGCCCCTCAGCCAGGCCGCGCGGCAGGCGCTGGAAGCGCGCTACGGGCCGAAAGCCGCCCGTGGCATCCGCCATGCCGAGGCCTTCGAGATTTGCGAATACGGGCGCCAGCCGTCGCCGGAGGAGCTGGAGAAGTTGTTCCCGCGGTAAGGGACGTCAGCCGATCCGGGTTTCGCCCTCGACCATGGTGAGCCGGACGGGCGGGGCGCCGGAGAGCTCCTCGATCTTTTCGGCCAGCGCCACCGAGTGCGTGCTGATCCAGAGCTGGGAATGGCGGGCGGCACGAACGATCAGGCGGGCCAGGGAGGGGAGTAAGTCTGGATGGATTCCGTTTTCCGGTTCTTTGAGTCCGACAAGCAGCGCTGGACGGGGGCTGAGCAAGGCCGCCGCCAGACAAAGGTAGCAGAGCGCACCGCTGGAAAGTTCCACCGCTTCGAGCGGCCGCAGGACGCCGGGCCGGTGAAGCAGGAGGCGGAGGCGCGCGTGTTCGGACACGACTTCCAGTCTCGCCCCCGCAAGGGCGCGGCTGATTTCCTCGCGTAGCGTGCCGGCCTCGCCGATCTCGATGATGGTTTGCAGGGCCGCCGCCAGCTCCGCGCCATCAGGGTCGAGCACCGGCGTCAGCACGCCGGGCCGGGGGTGGCGGAGGGGGGCGTCCTCGCCGGTCCGAAAACGATCGTAGAAGCGCCAGCCGGCGATCTCGGCTCGCACCGACAACGCCTCCGGGTACAGGTGCGGTTCCCGGAGCTGAGCCAGAGCGGACTCGGACGGCTGCAACGGACCGGGGTAGCTGGTCATTTTGCCCCCGGCGGTCCGGATCGAGGTGAAAGGCCCGTCGCGGTCCATTGCCAGGAGACGCCCGCCCTTGGGTCCGGTTACCCAGATCGATTCAGCCCGGAATTCCGGGTCCAGCAGGAAGCGAGAAACCGGCAGGCGAAGCGCGCCGGCTTCCGGGAGCTCTTCCAGCGTTGCTTCCGGCGCCGACTCCGGGGAGGCGTTCTGGGAGAGGCCGCACTCGATCACCCAATGGAAGCGGCTGGTTTTGATTTCGAACTTGAGCCGCCGGGGTTCGGGGTGCTTGCCAAAGCGCTTTTGCGGGCCGGCCCACAGCGCCGCCGAGACGCCCCCTTCGCGGGCGATGGAGGAAGCGAATTCTCCCGCCGCCGCCTTTGCCAGCAGGGGCAGCACACGGTACAAGTTGTTTCTTCCGCAACCGTGAGAGCCGATGAGGACGGTAATGCCGCGCGGCTTCAGCCGGATCTGCCGGATGGACCGGTAACCGGAAACGCTCAGCTCCTGAATCGGCATCCGTGGCCCCTCAGCTTACCATAGCCACCCCGCCAGCCGATGCCGTTGGTCACGCGACGGCGCGGGTCCGCCTCGGCCGGCGAGGCCTGGAGACCGGGAACAGCGCCGCCTGTACCGGCCCGTCGGGCTGGAAGCCTTCGAGTTCCCGGCGGTACAGCGCAGCCAGGGCCCGCGGCGCTTGCCGGCCCCCGGCGCCCAGCATCGCCTGCAACTGGAGCGCGTTGACCACCGAGCGGCCGGCGGCGTCGTTGGTCGTCACCACGTAGGCCGCCTCGGCGAACCGGCGCAGGTGGTCAATGCGCTTCTTCCACTCGGCCAGTTCCTCGGGCGGGTAGAGGTAGTCGCGGCGCGCAGCAGCCGGCGGGGGATCGGAAAACTCCTGGAACCAGCGACCGTAGCCCCGGCCGTGAAGACGGACATAGCCGATCGAGGAGGTGAGCACGGCCGTAGGAGGCATGGCCTGGACCCATTCCGGCTGGTCGATGTTGCAGAAGCCCACGTGGTAATCCATGAACAGGCCGAGGGCTTCCTCCCGCATCCAACTGCTGTGCCGCATCTCGGCGACCAGAGGAAATTCACCGAAGGCGCGGCGCAGCCGGATGAAGAAATCACGATTCTCCTCGGTGAAGCGGAACGACCAGGGAAACTGCATCAGCACGCAACCGAGCCGGCCCGCCTCGCTGAGCTGCCGCAAGCCGCGGCAAAACGCCGCGACTTCCGCTTCGTCCAGCCGCCGGTCGTGGGTGAACCGCCGATGCAGCTTGGCCGTGAACCGAAACCGCGGATTACCGGCGACTTTGGCCGCCCACAGGCGCGCCACCTCCGGCCGCAGCGGCTGGTAGAAGGAAGTGTTGATCTCGATCATGTCGAAGTAACCGGAGAGATATTCCAGCGGGTGGAAGCGGCGCGGCTTCGGCCTCGGATAGACAGTAGCGTCCCAGTGCGGGTAGGACCATCCGGCAGGTCCGCATCGAACTTGGCCGGTTTCAGGCATGAGAGGCTCCTGCGTGTTCGCCTTTTATTCGCCTCCAGTGTAAAACAAACGATAGACAGGTGTCAAGCCCTTGTTCGCTTTTTCTTCCCCTTCGGAGCGATGCAGGACGGGGAGCGAGGCGTCCGGAGGCTGTGTTGGCTGGCGGATGGCTTGCGATGGAGCGGTAACGTATGATGGATAAGTCATGGGCGTGATGGTACGTTTTGGCCGGCAGAAAGCGTTCCTCCGACGGGGGGAGTGGATCAGCGCGGACAGGGAGCTGGAGGAGCGATTGAACGCTCTGACCACGTCATGGATTCAGGAGACGGGCGGCCCGCCCATCGAGGACCGGGACCACGAGAGGACGGTGGCGATGGAGATGGCCGAGCGGCTCGGGGGCCGGATTGCGATGCGGATCACGCCACCGGTAAAGCAGACGGCGCTGATTTATATCAGCCGCCGGCAGTTGGACCTAGATTTTTCGTGAAGGCGGGCGGGCCGCTGCGGGATGGGCAGTTCGTCCTGAGGTTGAAGAAAACTCGAGTGAGCCTTTTTCGGGGTTCCAGCGGAGCGCGCCACTGAACTCCAAGCCAACCAATTGTTTCAATCCACTGCGCTGGACGCTGCGAACCGAACCGGAACCCTGAACTCCAAGGCTGCGAATGGTGAACTGAACATAGCTGCGCAAAGGAATCGGCTCATCGAGGACCAGGCCAAGACCGTGCTGGGAGATGTCGACGCAGCGACCGCGGCAGACACACGGCGTACCGTGCTGGTCCTGCCACAAGATTTCGACAGGGGCATTCAGGGAATCCCGCAGAGAGCGCCGCAATGGTTGACCCTTCTTCACCGGAGCCTCCCTATTGTTGATCGGCTGAAACGGCCAGGAACTTGAGGGGAAAAGCCCGGCGGAGCAAGGGAAACGGAGGCCGTGGTAATCCGCCCGGGCCAGAAATCCGTCTAAGCGAGTGAGAGGCAGAGAAAGGCATCGCCTCGGCCGCTTGCGCAAGCGGCGGCGACGAGAACAGATCTGGAAGGAGAGACCGATGAAACGAACCATGTTATCCCTGTTTATCTTCGCGGCAATGGCCGTCGCACAAACGGGATCCGCCCCCGGCCAGCCACCGCAGGGACGCCAGGGGCCCAGGCTGGAGGCCGTCAAGCAAGCGCTGCAATTGACCGATGAGCAAATCAACCGGCTGCGGGAGATCCGGAAGGCCGAGTTCGAAGCTGTCCGGCCAATTGGGCAGCAGATGCGGGAGAAGGGACAGCTTCTCCGGGAGAATATCCAGGCGGGCGCGCCAGCGGCCGAGGTAGGCCAGATCGTGCTGGAGCTGGAAGGGCTGAAGACGCAGCTCAGGCAGATCCATGAGAACTCGCAAAACGAGGCGATCGGAGTGCTGGATGCGAGCCAACAAGAGCTGCTGGAAAAGCTGAAGGAAGCCATCCGGCTGCAGGCGGCCATTGGCCACGCCCGAGCACTGGGCTTGCTCGGAGGCGGCCCGCAAAGGCCCTCAATGGCTCCCATGGGGCCGGGCGGGCCCGGCGGCGCCCGGTTACCGCAGGGCTGGATGGCCCCCCGCGGACGGCGCGGGCCGGGCGGTCCCCCTCCCATGAAATGACGATTGGCAGTATTTGAACGGAGGCCGGGAGGCGGCTGGCGGCCGTCTCCCGGATTTTTTGCCGTTGACCGGGGCGCGGACGTGGTCCGAGGAAGGCAGAAGAGAGAAAGAAGCCCGGTGCTGGGCCACCGGGCTTCACTCAGAGGGGCTGGCGACGAGCTGGGCCTCGTCGCCGGGGATGCTATAAG
>CAZXVW010000192.1:0-8056 GCA_964644025.1 uncultured Solibacteraceae bacterium
CGGGACACAGGGGACAGTGCCAGACGTAGCGCCGGCTCAGGACCGGCGCATCAACGGCGCGAAAAAGCCGGTAAACAGGCGCTCGGTCGCCAGGTTCAGCGGTGGGTGAGGTCGCGGAGGTAGATGTCCTTGAAGCGCATGTTGCCTTCGCCACCGGAGTGAAGTTGGAGGGCGATGTAGCCGTCGAAGGACTTCGGCTGGGGATCGGTGAAGTCGATCATCTCGACGCCATTCAAACGGGCCACGTAACGGTTACCCTCCACGCGAACCTGCAGGTCGTTCCAGTCGTGCTGCCGGACAACGGTTTCCTTGTCCGGAGACGGCCAGACCACCCAGCGGCGGCCATCGCCGTAGATGCCAGCGGTATGGTGGTTGATCTGGCAGTCGATTTCAAACTGCAGTCCCTGGGTGACGGTCGGCGTACCCGGCTTGAAATCCACGTGGAAGAACAGCCCGCTGTTGCCGTCGCCCTCGCACTTGAAGCGGAGTCCGAGCTGGAAGTCCTTGTACTTGTTCTCCGTTCTCAGGTAACCGTAGGCTTTGGTAACAGCGATTCCGTGGATGGTGCCGTCCTCGACCACCCATTTCTCGTGGCCGACTTCGACCCAGCCGGACAGGTCCTTGCCATTGAACAGCGGGACCCAATCCTCGCCCGGCAGCTTGGCCTGCTGGGCGGGTAAAGACCAGAGAAAAGCGAAGAGAAACAGCGCGGTATTCCTGATGACCATAACCCCGTCATCATACCCCGCCGGGAGGAGAGAGTGCGGCCGGCGCCTCCGCCGGCGTCAGCACTCCCCACCAAGATCGCGGCGAATGGCATCGGCGATGCGCCGGGCGAAGGTCTCGACGCGGTCTTCGTCCGGGCCCTCGACCATGACGCGGGCCAGGGCCTCGGTGCCAGAGAACCGCACCACCACCCGGCCAGCGTCACCGAAGGCCTCCTCAGCAGCCCGGATCTGGTCGCGGACGGCGGGCACCTCATCGAGCGGCCGGCGGCGGCGGACGCGGATGCTGATCAGCCGCTGCGGGTAGATTTTCATCCCGCTGGTGAGCTGGTCGAGATCCTGGCCGGTTTCGCGCATTACGTCGAGGACGCGGAGCGCGGTGAGCAAGCCGTCGCCGGTGGTGGCGTACTCGCGGAAGATGATGTGGCCGGACTGTTCGCCGCCGAGCAGAGCGCCGCGGCGGCGCATTTCCTCAAGCACGTACTTGTCGCCGACCGGGGTCCGCAGCATCCGGATGCCGTGAACGGCGAGAGCCCTTTCCAGGCCGAGGTTCGACATGACGGTGGCCACCACCTCCGGCACGCCGTCCCCAGCGGTCAGCTTGCTCCGGGCGTGGAGCGCGCGGCCGCAAACGAGCAGGACGCAGTCACCGTCGACGATGCGGCCGCTCGGGGAGATGAACAGGGCGCGGTCGGCGTCGCCGTCAAAGGCCACGCCGAGGTCAGCCCGGCGGGCCAGCACCTCCCGGCGCAGCAGTTCCGGGTATAGCGCTCCGCAGTTCTGGTTGATGTTGCGCCCGTTGGGAGAACAAGCCACGGCGTGGATCCTGGCGCCGATTCGCTCGAACAGTGGTGGGGCGAGAGCAGTGGCGGCGCCGTGGGCGCAATCGACGACCAGGGAGAGGCCGTCCGCCGGGGTTGCGGTGGAGGCGAGGTAATCCAAGTAGCGGGCGGCGAGTTCCGGCTCGACACGAACGTCCGCCTCGCGCGGCTCGAGGCGATGCTCGCGGAACCGGAAGATCTCCTGCTCCAGATCAGCCTCCTCGGCGTCCGGCAGCTTATAGCCGGAGTGGTCGAAGACCTTGATGCCGTTATCCTGGTACGGGTTGTGAGAGGCGGAAATCATCACGCCGGCGACGAAGGGACCGCTTCGGGCCAGGTAAGCCACTCCAGGGGTGGTGATCACGCCGGCGAAGCGCGGCCGGGCCCCGGCCCGCGCGAGACCTCCAGCCACCTGCCGGGCGAGCCAGGAGCCGGATTCGCGGGTGTCCATGCCAATGACGACATCCGGGTGATCCGGGTGGCGCGCGACCCAGCGGCCGAGCGCGGCGCCGAAGGCATGAGCAGTGAGCGGGTCCAGCGGATAGCGGCCCGCGATGCCGCGAATGCCATCGGTACCAAACAACTGCCGGGCCATCTTGATGAAGAGTTCCTTTGCTACTGGATTTTGGCGACGTGGATCTTCACGGTCACGCGCGGATCGGTATCGAAACGGACCTGGGGATCGGAGACGAAGGTGTTCACGCGGAATTCGGCCTTGCCCACGACGTTACTCAAGTCAATGGAATCGGTGTCCACGAAGCTCACCTGTTCGACGTTACTTTGCGGGCCCACGATGGGCAGTTGCTCGGGGACAACCTCCTGGCTCTCGACGCGGTAGCCATCCGGCGGCGGATTGGAGATGTGGAGGCGCACCGGCACCAGGCGGGAGACGCGCCGTTCAAAGCGCAGCCGGATCTGCGCCGGCACGGCGCGGAGGAACTCGACCGCGTTGGGCAGGGAAACGTTGGAGGCCTGGATGGTGTACGTCCAGTCTCCGGGACGGTTGATGTTGCCGAGATCCAGGATAACGGCGGCGTCGGAAAGGTCCTCCGGTTTGAGCCGCCCGGAGGGGCCCCGCACCTGCAACTGGACCCGGTTGACGAGATTCCCACTTAACTCGAGGTCGACCGGCATTCCTCTAAACAGCACAGGGACTGAGACGGTGGTGGCCAACTGGGGCTCGCGAACGAAGGCAACCCAGAGCAGCAGAGCTGAAGCCAGGGAGAGCAATTTCCAGCCCAGGTTTCGCGTGAGGAGCTCGATCATAAGGATGGGGCCTCCTTCGAGCCAGCTTTCTGGGTAGCGACCGCGGCCACCGGTTCCGTGGGGGCGGGGGCCGCGGCGCGCTGCTTACCGGTGCCGAAGTGCCGGGCAATCCGCTTTGCCACCTCCTCCAGGGTCACGTGGGTGTGGATTTCCCCGAAGGCGGCAATGGAAATCCGACCGGTTTCCTCGGAGACGACGAGCGCCAGGCAATCGGTCTCCTCGGTGACCCCGATAGCGGCCCGGTGGCGAGTGCCGAGGGTGCTCATGAGACGGGGGTTCATGCTCAGTGGGAGGAAACAGGCGGCGGCGGCCAGCCGGTCTCCCTGGATGATGACCGCGCCGTCATGCATGGCGCCCCCGGGATGGAAAACACTGAGCAGGAGGTCGCGGGACAGAACACCGTCAATGCGCACGCCGCTCTCGACGAAGGTCCGCAGGCCGATGTCACGCTCCAGGACGATCAGCGCCCCGGTTTTGGTTCGCGAGAGGGTTTCCAGGGCGAGCAGGATCTCCTCGGCGAACTCCCGGCGGTTCAAATGCTGGCTGGCGGAAAGGAAGCCGCGGCGCCCCATTCGGGCGAGGAGGCGGCGCAGGTCCGACTGGAACATGACGATGAGGGCAAACACCGTGTACGGCGCCAGCATCTCAAGGATGCTGCGAAGCAGTTCCAGGCCGGCGCGCACGGCGATGACGTATACCACCACCAACATGATCACGCCGGCAACGATGTGCACGGCGCGCCGGCCGCGGATCATCATGAAGAACTGGTAGATGAGGAAGGCGACGGCAAGGATATCAATGAGCGCGGTGAGACCGGTTCCGGGTAGGGAAGAAAACAACGGGATGTCCAGCAAGCCCATGATTCAGTTCCGGGAACCGAGCCTGTCCCCACACTATTCTATCGAAATGGCGGGAATATCACCACAAGCCGTTCAAATCGCAGCCAGTTACCGCCCCGGAGGGCAGGCGGTCCAAAGCAGGCGCGGTGCGCAGCGGGGGCGCCGGCTCAGACTTGGAAGGGGTAGCGGGCCTCATCCAGGCAGAGGCCGCGCAGCTCGATTTCCCCGAGGTCGGTGGTGCCGAGGCCCAGCGCCTCGGCCAGCCGCAGGGTGTTGTCGCAGCCGGTGAACGGCGGCCGGCCGCGGCCGGCGCCCGGATCGAAGCCCATGACGGCGGTGGCCACCGCGTCGGTGGCGACGGGATTCCAACCGGCGATGAGGAGGCCGGGCCGGACGTAGCGAACGCCGGGAATCCACGGCCCTTCGCCGCCGGCAATGGTTTCCACGCCGTCAATGATCGCCAGGTCGATGGGCCGGGCGGCGGCGACCTCGGCGGTGATGCGGGGCACCCGGTAGCCGGGGTCACGGCTCGAGGTTGGATCGATTTCGGCGGGAGCCGAGCGGGAAGGCTGGCGGCTGCCGAAGTGGCAGACGGCGCCCCGTCCCGTGGTGGGATTCTCGTTCGGCTCGTCGAGGCCGGCGTCGTTGCCGTAAATCGAGCAAGGCAGATTGCCGAAGCAATTCTTCAACGAGAGGGTGACGCCGGTCGTGGCGTGCTGCTTGAGCTTGGCGAGCGAGATGAAGACGTCGGTGTCTTCGTAGGAATGGTTCAGGTCGTAGGCAGGGAAGATGGAGGGCTTACCAGGCACCGGGAGACGGGAGTAATGCTTCCCGGTCCCGAGCGTGTTGGTGTTCTCGAACTCGACCCGGGGCGCGGCTTGCTTGAGCGAGCGCACGTTCCAGCCGGCATCGAGCATGAACTCCTCCAGGGGTGCGGCGGTGGCGAAGGCGCCCTCGATCAGGCGAATCCGGCGGGCGCCGGCGCGGCCGAGCAAGTGAACCAGCGCGCCGACCAGCCTGGGGTGGCAGTAATGGGTAACGCCGGGAGTGCGTCCCTGTAGCCGGGACGCCGGACTGCCAGTCATGTTGAGCTTGACGGTAACGGTTTTGGCGCGTACGCGGCGCTCCAGTCCGCCGAGTTGATCAAAGAGGGTCCCCAGCATGCCGGCGAGGTCCTCGCTATAAGACCGGCAGCGGCGGATGGCCACCGGAGCAGTGGGCGGGCGCCGGGAGCCCAGCGCGGGCGCAGCCGCCATCATGGCGAGCAATTCACGTCGGGTCATTCACCTGTATCTCCCCTCAAGTCTTTTCTTTAGAATCTCACAGACCGTGTGCCGCTGTCCCGGCGGGCGGGATTCGCGCAACAGTACAATGTGGAAATGTCCCAAACGCGAAATATAGTCGTTATCGGAGCCGGCAATATCGGCGGCGCTCTCATCGGCGGAATACTGGCCAGTGGAGTGGCGGACAAGAAGCACCTGCGGGCAACGGATTCCTCCCCCACCCGGGCCGCCGAGATTCGTGAGAAGTACTCCATCGAGGTGATGAGCAGTGGCAACGCGGAAGCCGTCAAGGCCGCCGACGTGGTCATCCTGGCGGTGAAACCGACCACGCTGCCGTTTGTGCTCAAGGAGATCCGGGATGTGCTCCGGGCCGACCAGATTCTCATCTCGGTGGCGGCGGCGTTCCTGAACGCCCTCATCGAGAGGATCATCAAGAAGCAGATGGCGGTGTTCCGGGCGATGCCGAACATTCCGATCGTGGTGGGGGAAGGGGCCACCGGGCTGGCCTCGAACTCCGCGGCCACCGAAGAGCAACGGAAATTCGCCGAAAGCATCTTCCGGTCCTCGGGGGTGGTGTGCACCGTCGAGGAAGATCTGCTGCACGCGGTCACCGGGATGTCGGGCAGCGGACCCGCTTACATCTACATGGTCATCGAGGCGCTGGTGGCCGGCGGGGTCAAGATGGGCCTTTCGCAGCAGGTTTCGACCCGGCTGGCCGAGGAAACGGTGCTGGGGGCGGCGAAGCTGGTGCGGGAGACGATGCTGCATCCGGCCATTCTGAAAGACAGGGTGACGACGCCCGGAGGCGTGACGATCGCGGCCATTCACGAACTGGAGCGGCACGGCTTGCGCGCCATGTTGATCTCGGCCGTGGAGACGGCGACGAAGAAGTCCAGAAACCTCACCGACGCGTTGATGTCCAAGTACGAAGAGGAAACATGAGCAACGCGGAGGAAAACCCTCTCCTGGAAATCCGTTTCCCGGTTCCCTTCGACCAGATCCGCGCCGAGCAGGTGGCGCCGGCGGTGGACCGGCTCCTGGAGGAGAGTCAGCGCGAGTTGGAAGCAATCGCCCGGGAAAGCGGGCCGCGCACGTTCGCCAACACGATGGAGCGGCTTGACCGTCTCACCGAGCGGCTCGATTATGCCATGGACGTGGTGCGGCACCTGGAGTCGGTGGCCACGACGCCGGAGTTGCGCGCCGCCTACAACGCGGTTCAGCCCCGGGTGAGCGCTTTTTACTCGCGCATTCCACTGCACGAGGGTCTGTGGCGGGCGTTGCTCGATTATGCGGCCAGCGACGAAGCGGCAAAGCTGACCGGCGTCCGCCGGCGGTTTCTGGAAAAGACGCTGGCCGACTTCCGGCGCCAGGGAGCGGAGCTGGACGCCGCCGGCAAGGCCCGGCTGGAAGCGATGGAAGTGGAGCTGGCGAAGCTGACCACACGATTCGCCGAGAACGTCCTGGACGCCACGAACGCCTTCGAACTGGTCATCGAGGACCGGGCGCGGCTGGCGGGGTTGCCGGAGAGCGCGGTGGAGGCTGCGCGCCAGAGCGCCGCGTCGAAGGAGCGCGAGGGTTGGCGTTTCACGCTGCAGGCTCCCAGCTACCGGGCGGTGATGACGTACCTGGACGACGCCTCCCTCCGCGAGAAGATGTACCGGGCCTACCATACGCGGTGCGCGGGCGGCCGCTTCGACAACCGGGCGACAATCCTTCGCATCCTGGAACTGCGCCGGGCGAAAGCTGAGCTGCTCGGATACGGCGACTTTTCCGACCTTGTCCTGGAGGACCGGATGGCCCATAGCGGCGAGCGCGCGTGGGCTTTTCTGCAGGACTTGCGACGGAAGACGGTAGATCACTTTGAGCGTGAGAACCGGGAGCTGGCCGAATTCCGGCGGGAGCTGGAAGGGCCGCACGCGGGGCAGATGGAACCATGGGATGTGGCCTATTACGCGGAGAAACTCCGCCAGGTCCGCTTCGACTTCAACGAGGAGGATCTGCGGCCGTATTTTCCGCTGGAAAGCGTGATCCGCGGGCTGTTCGAGATCGCCGGCCGGCTCTACGGGATCCGGATTGTGCCCCAAACGGGCGTTCCGGTGTGGGATCGCGGGACGAAGTATTACAAGGTGCTGGATGCCGCCGGAGGCGAGCTCGGCGCTTTCTACGCCGACTGGTTTCCCCGGGAGAACAAGCGCGGGGGAGCGTGGATGGACGCCTTGATTACCGGGCGCGCCGGCGGTGACGGTTCCCGGCCGCATCTGGGACTGGTATGCGGGAACCTGAATCCCCCGGTAGGGGAGAAGCCGGCGCTGCTGACCCACCGGGACGTGGAAACCATCTTCCACGAGTTCGGGCACTTGCTCCATCACCTGCTGAGCCGGGTTCCGGTTCGGACGCTGGCGGGCACGAACGTGGCCTGGGATTTTGTGGAATTGCCGTCCCAGATCATGGAGAACTGGTGCTGGGAACGGGAGGCGCTGGATCTGTTCGCCAGGCACTGGCGGACCGGCGAGCTGATTCCCCCGGAGCTGTTCGAGAAGATGAAGCGCGCGCGGACGTTCCGGGCCGCCAATGAGCAGATGCGGCAGTTGGGTTTCGGTATCCTCGACCTGGCGCTGCACCGGGACTACTCGCCGGCGAGAGATGGGGACGTGGTGGCTTACGCGCGGCGGGTTCTGTCGGAGTTTTCCCCGGCGCCACTGCCCGAAGATTATTCCCTGATCACCGCCTTTACCCACCTGTTTGCGAACCCGGTGGGCTATGCGGCCGGCTATTACTCTTACAAGTGGTCCGAGGTTCTGGACGCGGATGCCTTCACCCGTTTCCGCGACCGGGGCATTTTCAGCCGCGAGGTAGGCAGTGAGTTTCGGGAGAAGATCCTGGCCCGGGGCAACGCGGCCGACCCGGCGGAGCTGTACCGCTCGTTTATGGGCCGGGATCCTTCACCGGAGGCGCTGCTGGTGCGGGTTGGGCTGAAGGCGTAAGGGTGGGGGAGGGCTGGGCCCTGGTCGGTGGTCGCTGGTCCGTGGTCGCTGGCCCGTGGTCGGGGGGCGGTTTGATTCGAAGAGGGACAGTCCACCAGTGTCCACTCCGCTGCGCTTCGGGACACAGGGGACAGTCCC